>LOEW01000299.1 GCA_001516045.1 Desulfosporosinus sp. BRH_c37 | reverse complement strand
CACTCCCACTTGTAGAAGTGGGAGTCTTACGATTTGGATTAAATAGTCATTGATCCACATTTAAGCCCCCCTACAAAAGTAGTGTGGGGTCTTTGTTTATGTTAGTTACAACCTTCTTAATTGTATAGTGAGGTTTAGAATGGACAATGTGAAAATTATTGCAAAAAACAAATAATTGAAATTTTCAATTTTGGCTCCAAATGTAGTAAAACGAGCATGACTGTAGTGTTAATCTGCAAGAACTATGGTGTTATGATAAATACAGAAAATATTAAGCAAAGAATCGTATCATGTCACCAACATATAGGGGGTGAAATTCACAAAATTAATGGATTGCACTAGTAGATAATGTAAAGTTTGTATTCTCTGATGTATTAGTAATTTGTTAAAGGGAATTCTAGATTTTTAATTTGAAAAGTCGCATTTGAAATGATGCAAATAGTTTCAATCAATATAAAATTTGGGGGAATTTAAAGTGTTAAAGTATACTTCTGAACAATATGTCTACGATATTAACGGAGTAAAGGTAGGCGGACAGCCAGGACAATACCCTACTGTGCTTATCGGCAGCATCTTCTATCGGGGTCATAAAATTGTTCAAGATGGAATGAAGGGAATTTTCGATGAAGTGGCAGCGAAAGCGCTCCTAGATCAAGAAGCCGAGCTGAGTGCGGAAACGGGTAATCCATTTATTCTGGACGTTTTAGGAGAATCGGTAGAGGCTTTAACCCGTTATGTTGAATTTGTTATGAAAAACTCTAAGGCTCCTTTTTTGTTGGACAGTATCAGTCCTGCTGTACGGATGGGTGCTTTGAAAGAACTTGGCAATGATCCAGAAGTACGCAAAAGACTAATCTATAACTCGATTGATGAGCATTATTCCGAGGAAGAGTTGGCCGCTATTAAAGAAAGCGGGGTTAAAACCGCCGTCATTTTAGCCTTTAGTAATAAAGCGTTAAAGCCCAAAGCTAGGATTAAACTCTTGACGGGGGATGGGGAGAAAGAAGGATTAATTGACGCTGCTAAAAGGGCGGGAATTGAACAGTTTCTTATTGATCCTGGTGTATTGGATGTTCCTAGTGCAAGCTGGACAAGTGAGGCTATCAATGTAGTCAATGAAGAGTTCGGTTATCCTGGAGGATGTGCTCCTTCTAATGCTGTTTACTTGTGGAAGAAAATGCGTTCCAAAGGAACTCCATTTTTCGAAGTGGCTGGGGCTGCCGTCTTTACCTATCCAGTAACTCAAGGTGCTAGTTTTATTCTTTACGGTCCGATGGTCAACGCTCCCTGGGTATATCGGGCAATTGCAACGACCGATGCCATGATGGCCTATAACAATAAACTGACCGGGGTCAAGTTAGGAACACCTGAGCATCCGTTAGTCAAGATTTTCTAAAAGAATTTTGCTGGAGTTTACTCGTGGATCAACTATCAAAAATTGTTAAGGGGTGTTAACGATGTTACCAAAATATGATGTCCTGACACAGGAACAAGTACAGATCATTCATGATGAATCCATCAAGATTCTTGAAGAGGTCGGTATGGATTTTGATTATGAACCAGCCTTAGAGGTCTTTAAGGCTCAAGGACAAAAGGTAGAAGGAAATCGGGTTCATTTTACAAGGGAATTTATCGAGGGAAAAGTTAAACTTGCACCTTCGGAGTTTACTCTCCATGCTCGTAATCCAGAACACAATTTAATCTGCGGTGGGGAAAACATCATCTATATGCCTGGTTATGGGGCTCCCTTTATTCAATTAGCAGACGGGACCCGTCGCAAAAGCACGATGCAGGACTATGATAACATTGTTAAATTAGCTGGAGCCAGCAAGAACATGCATATGACTGGGGGAACGGTGGCCGAGCCTCAAGATATTCCAGACGAAATTAGACATTTGAAAATGATCTATAGTTCCATTAAAAACTCAGATAAGTGTTTTATGGGCAGTGCTGAAGGTCGGGAACGCGCTGAAGATTCCATCGAAATGGTGTCCCTCCTTTTTGGGGGTAAAGAGGTCATTAAAGAAAAACCAGTGCTCATCTCCCTCATCAACTCGTTGACTCCCTTAAAATATGACGAAAGAATGTTAGGCGCCTTGATGGCTTATGCCGAAGCTGGACAAGCCGTGGTGATCGCTTCTCTGGTTATGGCCGGTTCTACCGGACCTGCAGCCTTGGTCGGTACTCTTGCACTGCAAAACGCAGAAGTTTTAGCAGGCATTGCCCTTGCCCAAAGTATTAATCCCGGCACACCCGTTGTTTATGGCTCAACCTCAGCCCTCAGTGATATGCGTAATGGGAGCCTCTCCATCGGAAGTCCAGAGTGTGCTCTGTTCATTTCGGCCAGTGCCCAAATTGCCCGCTTCTATGGGGTTCCCAGTCGGTCCGGTGGTGGTTTGAACGATTCCAAGATAGTCGATGCCCAAGCTGGGTATGAATCAATGATGACTTTGATGGCTGCTAGTGTAACTGGTATCAACTTTGTTCTTCATACGGCGGGGATTTTGCAATATTTCATGGCAATTTCTTATGAAAAGTTTATGATGGACGATGAAATGGCCGGGATGCTCTTGCATTACATGAAGGGATTCAACTTCGATGAGGACGGTTTAGCCTTTGAGGCGATTGCTAACGTAGGACCGGGCGGACACTTTCTCACGCAAAAGCATACCCGGAAGAATCATAAAAAAGAGTTCCGTACTCCGCAATTGAGTGATCGCTCTGCCTATGAAGCTTGGTCCAAGGAAAGCTTGGATACAAACCAAAGAGCCCATAAACAATGGCAAGAGGTTTTGGCTAATTATGTACCACCGGTTCTCGACGAAAGTATTGATCAAAAGCTGTTGGAATTCATCGCCAAACGTGCTGAATAGCAAGATTCGATATACTTTCCATAGTACTAGCAAATGTTCTAATCTTATTTAAAACTGGAGGAAGAGAAAATGAGTGAAGTAGTTTTTGCAGAATTAAAGCAAGCAATTATTGATGGTGATGAGGATATAGTAGAAGAACTTTCCCAGAAGGTTATTGCTGAATCCATCAACCCTGTTGATGCGGTACAACTTGGCCTGATCAAAGGAATTGAAGTTGTGGGAGAGTTATGGAAAGCTGGAGAAGTCTTTTTGCCGGATGTCATGATGTCAGCTGAGGCAATGAAAGTTGGGTTAGGTCTTCTGGAACCCGAAATTGCTAAATTAGGAATGAGCCAAGGAGAGGCTAAAGGCAAGATTGTCCTAGGAACTGTCGAAGGTGATATCCATGACATCGGCAAGAATATTACGGGCGCTATGTTTACGGCAGCAGGCTATAAGGTTTTTGATGTCGGCACAGATATTAAAGCGGAAGATTTTGTCTTAAAAGCCCAAGAAGTTGGTGCGGACATTATTGGCGCGAGTGCCCTTCTGACAACAACTATGAGTGCGCAGAAACAGATCATTGATTATTTAGCAGAGCATAATCTTAGGGATCAGTTCAAAGTATTCATTGGCGGCGGCCCCACTAGCCAAGCTTATGCGGATGAAATCGGAGCTGACGGATGGGCGGAATCAGCTGACGAAGCAGTCGCACTTGCCGACCGTATGCTTGCTAAATAGTTTTCACTCTGGACAATATAAAAGAAGATGCTCAAAGAAGAACTCATAGGGACATGAACTATAACGTGTTTAAATAATCCCTATGAGTTCTTTATAGTAATAGCCAGTAATAGAGGTGGACCCAAAGATTCTCAAGACTGGTTACACTCCACATACCAGGATTAAGAATACGATCTAATTATTATCTAAATCGTAAGGCTCCCACTTCTACAAGTGGGAGTGGTACACCTTGTTCTGCTTCGGTGGGGGTAGAGTCCCCCACCGAAGACTCGATGTTCAACTTAAGTTGAACGAGTTCACTAAGCATCGATTATAAGAGGGGAGTAATACTATTATGAGAAATAGTGGGAACTCAGCAAACCGAACTGTTATGTATATTTCTTCAATTATTATTTCTTTGTTTGTAATTTTCGGAATGTTCTTACCTAAGCAAATGGGCAAAATCGCTAATGACTCATTTGCCTTTTTAACGACGGATTTTGGATGGCTATATCTGTTAGCGGTCGCTTTTTTCACAGTCTTCATATACGGGATCGCGTTTAGCCGTTTTGGCCAAATCAAGCTGGGGAAAGACGACGACCAGCCTGAGTTTAGTAACTTCCAGTGGTTCTCGATGCTGTTCGGAGGAGGCATGGGGATTGGCCTAGTATTCTGGTCGGTCGCTGAGCCTATGATGCATTATCTGACCCCGCCGATGGGCACAGGCGCAACCCCCGAGGCAATGCGAACGGCAATGCGAATCGTTTTCTTTCATTGGGGTATCCACCCTTGGGTAATTTTCGCCATTTGTGGCTTGGCTCTGGCCTACTTCCAATTCCGAAAGGGTCTGCCCTTCTTAGTCAGTTCCGCTTTCTATCCGCTGATTGGGGACCGGATTTACGGACCGATCGGTAAAGCCATTGACATCTTATCAGTGTTTGCCACAGTCTTCGGTGTAGCCACTAGCTTGGGTCTCGGCTCAAGTCAGATAGCTACAGGCTTGCAATATATCTGGGGAATTCAGGCGACGCCCGTGACTATCTCGATTGTCATCGCAGCTATGACACTACTCTTCACTCTAGCCACGATCTCCGGTCTGCATAAGGCTATGCAGTTTGCTGCCGATATCAAAGTATGGCTTTCAATCGGTTTCATGGTGTTTATCTTCTTGTTCGGTGGTATGGTTCTAATCCTGAATAACTTCACAGATACTCTGGGAGCCTATTTTCAAAACTTTATCGGACAAACCCTATGGATGGGCAATATGGACTGGATAAAGGGCTGGACCGTGTTCTACTGGGCATGGTGGATTGCCTGGGCTCCGTTTGTCGGACAATTTGTAGCCCGTGTCTCTAAGGGTCGTACCATCCGCCAATTTGTGTTGGCAGTAACGTTGCTCCCTTCTGGATTTTCGATGATTTGGCTATCGATTTATGGCGGTGCGGCTTTCAACCTCGATAAGCTTGCCAATGGAGCTATTCAGGCTGCTGTAAAAGCGGACTATACAACTGCTTTTTTTGCGACACTGCAACAGTTGCCTTTGTATTCAATCACTGCTCCCTTAGCAATTATCCTTATCGTTGCCTCGTTTGTAGGGGCTGCAAATTCGGCAACCTATGTACTGGCCATGTTGACTTCCAACGGTGACATGAACCCTGACAAGAAATTGCGTAGCTTCTGGGGTATCATGCAAGGTGCTTTCACGATTATCCTAATCCTAGTCGGTGGTGGTACTGCAGCCTTGTCGGTACTACAGACGGTTTCAATTGTTGCGGCATTCCCCTTTATGTTAATCATGATAGCTATGTGCTATAGTATATATAAAGTTCTTGGGCAGGAGAAGCTTTCAGGCGAAAAGTAGAGAATCCATAACTTATTAGAAGTTGGGACATTCTAAAAAACAAATTTATAGAACACCTAGGTTTGTGGAGGCCTAGGTGTTCTTTCTCGATCGACAGTGTGAAATGGTGACCATACTCCCAAACTCTCAAAACGATGAAGCTGAGCAGATCTATCAAAGTAAGAAGGCCTTTTTTCCGGAAAGTTAAAAAACTTAATCAGTACCCAAACGTGAATTCCAGTGCTGTGAAAGAGGATGATACAGTTGAGAATAAAGTTAATTGGTTGTCAGTCGACTATGAATGAAATTCAAGCCCAAGGACTTAACCAGGGGATGGATTGTGAATTCTTGGATTACAGCTTTCACGCTCGACCGGATAAGTTACACACTAAAATCCAGGAGATAATCAATAAAAGCCAGGATTATGATTTGATCATCCTGACTTACGGACGGTGTTCTAATTCAACGCTTGGTTTGATATCACCAGGCGTGCCACTTTTATTTCCAGCGACCCACGATTGTATCGGTCTTATGTTGGGGTCGACAGCTCGGCATATGCAATTGTTTAAGGAGAATTCCCTTACGTATTATTTTAGTCAGGGATGGTTGGACTATGGGCGTACTCCCTTGGCAGAATACTACGAATATGAAGCAAGATATGGGGAAAAGAAAGCGCGTCAATTAATCAAAACCTTGTATGGAAATTATCAAAAAGCAATCTTTATTATTACTCCAGGGATAAATGATCTTGATCTTGAACGATACAGACAGAAGGTTAGGGAAATTGCGGACTTTTTTGGCTGGGAAGTCGGAGAAATCGAGGGGGATATAAGCCTCCTCAACTCGGTTGTCAAAGGAATCAAGGCTCCGGAATCTATTTATGTCGAAGCAGGGCAAGTCATTACTTTGGATACGTTAGCAGGAGGACAGCATGAAAATAACGATTACCCCAAATCGAGTCGTTGAGGGCTTAGAGGTCGACTCCAAATGGAGGTCCTATCAGAAGTTCTCTAGGAGCTGTTCCGTTTGCTAGTTAATAATTTGCTTAGATTTTCCTTTAAAAAATCTCGAAATTGGAAGGCATCTTCAAACGTGTAATCTGCGCCTATTTCCTTGGCAAAGGCATCAGTTATCGGTGCTCCCCCAACGATTACTTTAACATCTTTACGTAAGCCCTGAACTTCTAATTCAACTATCACGTCTTTCATAACAGACATAGTAGTGGTTAATAAGGCCGAGATCATTAAAATATCAGGTTTTTCCTTGCGAACTGCACGGGCGAATTTTTTTGGAGTAACATTAACGCCAAGATCTATTATTCGGGCACCGGCAGACATAGCCATGGCCTTAACAATACTGAGGCCGATATCGTGTAAATCGCCGGCAACTGTACCCAAGATTATCTTGCCAAGCCCCTTTTTAGTGGGTGCAGTTAAGATCGGCTCAATTACGGATAGCCCTGCATGCATTGAATGGGTAGCCATCAGGACCTCCGGAACATTCACCTTTTCCTTACGGTATTTTTCAGCTACAATGTTTATTCCCGTAATGAGTCCTTTTTCCAGGATAGAAGTAGCGGAAAATCCCTGTGCTAAAGCTTGTTTGGTTAATTCTAGGGTTTCCTCGGATTCACCTTCTGCAATCGAATGAATAATATCGTCAAATATCAATTTAATCGCCCCTAAAATAAGCTATTTTTATAGATTAAAGGTGTTACCCCAATATATTTTCGGAATATTTCGGCGAAATAACTTTGGCTCTTAAAGCCTATTGCTTTAGAAACTTGTTCAACACTGAACTCCGGCTTCTTCATCAGCTCTACTGCTTTTTCAACACGGACTCTAGTCAGGTAATCGTTAAAGGTACAATCTAATTCTAAGCGGAATAAACGAGATAGGTGAGACGGGCTGATAAAAAGATGATCGGCTGTTGCTTTAAGGGTTAGTGGTTTATGATAATTTTCCATAATAAAGTTTCGGGCGTTATTAACTAAACTTAGATGCTTCTTGTCTGCAAGTTTAAAAATCCCATCGAGGAATTCTGCTATGATTTTATGGACTTTGAAAAAGAATTCTTCAATACGTTCAATACTATTAACCTCATTATTAAAACCTTGAAGTTTGACCATGACTTGCTCTGGATCAGCTCCCCCTTCAACGGCTGCCCTTGAGGACAGGGAAGCCAATTCAAGTACCCGTATTTTAATAGTTGCTTTATCACCGGCGGTCTTAGTTAAAAGGTCAGTTAATAAGCTCTCCAAAGTACTTTCGGCCCTAGTTTTATCACCAAGCCGTATATAACTTAGAAAACGCCTTTCTTTCTTCAAATAGGTTCTGTAATCTGCAAACTCTGTAATGGTTTGCTTTTTTCTATTTTCTAGATCAAGCTTTATTTGAAGTCTTTGTAGATGATAGGCATTTTCCTCCTCTAGAGTATGAATGTTTCTTTTTACCAAATGATTAACCACAACAAAAAGCATATCGGCTGCAGCTTGAGACTGCTCAGGTGAGGTAATGGAAAGACTTTTAATCTTTTGTTGCAAGGTTTCGAAATCTAGATTAGAATTACTCTTTTTTAACTGCCGAAGAAAGAATTCATCGGGTTTCCACAATAATACTTGTCCACAAATAATACTACCTAAAAATACATTATCAACGATTATGGGGACGGCCCAGATTACTAGTCCGGCATGGCAACGGAAGAAATAGGGCTCATTCCATTTGGCTGCTTCTAAAGTCGCTTCTTTATAAGAATCTAAACACTTCTTTTCTCCTTTACTATGACTACGGATAAACTGACAAAAATCGCTTCTACATTTATTCCCCAAGATAGCTTGAGTTTCCCCTTTTTTATTAACGGCTTCAATGCGTAAACCCGTTGCCTTGGAGAAGCTACCAAGGATTTCCTCTAAATATTTAGGATCAAGAAAACTTTCAATATTTCTTTTAGACATTGTATTCCCGCTCCATTATTCTAGTTTAATCATCTAAAAGGAAGGGTTTTAACTTTGAACGAATCAAACAGCTACCTGCAATATTTCGCCGTAAAACTCCCAATACCTCTAAAATATGTCGTAAACAGACAAAATATCTATATTTACGCTTAATTCTGTATTATGTTAGCATGAATAAGCTCAATACTTGAAGTGGTAGGAGCTTGATATAAGGTTGATAAATAAAACAACGTAACGGTAGATTTACCATTACGTTGTTTCTTATACTAGTTAATGTCCTATGCAGTTTCCGCATTGTTAAATAGTAGGATTTGCTCGGTACTCGGATGGGGTAATACCTTCGTGCTTTTTGAAGATCGCTGAAAAATAGCTGCTGGAATTAAAACCTGTAGCAATGGCAATTTCGTCAATAGTTTTAGTTGACATACGCAATTGTTGTTTGGCTTTTTTAAGCCGTACTTGGGTCAGATATTCTGTAAAACCGACACCCGTTTTCTCGTTAAATATACGGCTGAGATAAGCCGGACTAAGGTGAACATGTGTCGCCACCAAATTAAGTGAAATATTATTGGCATAGTTTAATTCGATGTAGTCCATGGCTTTTCGTACCAGGACTTGGATTTGATTAAGCTGTTGATTTGAACCTAATAAACCGATACATCTTTCTAACATAATCTCCCCCCAAGACCTAATACCCTCAAGGGAAGATATGTGGGATAAATCCTGAGCTAGGTCATTTTCAATTAAAGTTAGCTTGGCGGGATCAGCACCCGCAGATAAGGCAGCCTGTACAACAATGACCATTAGTCGTAAGCCAAAAGAATTTAGTATAGTGGTTATAGGAGTGTGCTTTGTTGTTGCAAGAAGTTCAAGGAGCAACGATAATTGTCGCTTTCCCTCCTTGAGATTTCCCGTTTTAACTTGCTCCTCAAGTCCGGTTAAATCCAGGGCAGGGCTGGGTTGAAACTTTTTGAGGGAAAGTCGGTCCAAAGCTTGTTTAACTGCCTCGATTAGTTCTTGTGGCTGAATTGGTTTGAGTAAATAATCTGTGGCTTGAGCTTTAATGGCCTGCTGAGAATAGGAAAATTTACCATAGGCGGTTAAAATGATGACCTCTGTGGCAGGGTAACGTGCCTTAATTTGTCTGGTTGCTTCTATTCCATCGATACCGGGCATTTTGATATCCATGATAATCAAATCAGGGTGTGTTAGATGAACTATTTCTAAGGCTTCTCGCCCGCTAGCAGCTTCTCCTAAAATTGTGATAGGAAGGTCGGAATTTTGTAAGGTTAACCATAAAATCTTGCGCTCTAATTCCTCATCATCAACCAGTAATACTTTATACATCCTATTACCATCCTCAAGCTTAGTAAATTCAGATAGAGTTTAGTTAATTATACATTTTTAACAAACTTATGTATTACAAAAATCTTATACTTAAGGTAAAAATATTAATAAGTTGCTTAAATAAATCTGACAATATTTTGGGATAATTGCACATTATTCTATCTGGAATAAGGAATTGATTGTGAGATGATAAAGGTATAAAACAGCTTCCAATTAAAAGGAAAGTTACACCCCATTAATATGATACGAGGAGGAATGGACATGGAATTTACAGGATTGACCATTGGCGTACCTAAGGAAATTATGCATGGTGAGCGGAGGGTAGCGGCGATTCCAGAAACAGTCAAAAAAATGGTGGATGGCGGGGCGAAAGTGATCATTGAGACCGGCGCCGGCGAAGAATCATTCTTTGAAGATTCCTTATACCAGGTGGCTGGGGCCACTTTGGTGGACGATGTGGAAAAGATTTATGCCGTTGCAGATATTGTTTTAAAAGTCAAAGAGCCTCAGTTTAACGAAGCAAAAAATAAACACGAAGTCCAGATGATGAAAAAAGATCAGGTTTTGGTGACGTTCATTCATCCGGCTTCCCCGGTCAACCATCAAATGGTTCGGGATCTGGCAAAGTGCGGGGTAACCGGACTGACACTGGACGGAATTCCTCGGATTTCCCGGGCCCAGTCTATGGATGCCCTAACCTCCATGAGCGCTGTGGCAGGCTATAAAGCAGTGCTCATGGCTGCTGATCGTCTTTCCAAATTTATGCCCATGATCGGCACTGCCGTGGGGATGATCAAGCCTGCTAACGTTTTGGTTATCGGCGCCGGAGTAGCCGGATTGCAGGCCATCGCTACCGCCAAACGATTAGGGGCAGTGGTTCATGTCGCCGACATTCGTCCGGACGCCAGAGAGCAGGCCAAAAGCCTGGGCGCAAAAATTGTTGATCTGGGCATTCCCGATGAATTGGCTGTCGGATCTGGGGGTTATGCATTAAAACTTTCTGATGAGTGGCTGGACAAAGAGCGATTAGCCCTCAAAGAAATCGTCTCTAAATCTGATATCGTTATCCTGTGTGCCTTGATCCCCAGCCGTCTAGCCCCGATCATCTTAACCGATGAGATGGTCAAATCCATGCCAGCCGGATCAGCTGTGGTGGATATCTCCATTGATCAGGGCGGCAACTGCCAGGCCACATCCCCGGGAATAGTCACGGAAAAATATCAGGTCAGCATAGACGGGACAAAAAACATCCCTGGTATGGTCCCGACCAGCTCAACCTGGATGTTCGCCAACAACATCTATAATTATCTACTCAACCTGGTCAAGGAGGGCCGGGTGGAGGTCAACCTGGACGACGAAATCATTGCTTCCTCCCTAGTGACCAAAGACGGGCAAATTGTCCATGCCGGGGCCTTGGAGACAATGAGCGTTGCTTAGGGGGAAAGGAGAACCGGAAGATGAATGCCTTATTATTGGTTGTGCTTTTTATTACAGCTACCCTGGCTGGTTATAAGGTGATCAGCAATGTACCCAGTTTGTTGCATACGCCTTTAATGTCTGGGATGAATGCCCTTTCTGGGGTCACCGTTTTGGGGGCCCTGGTGGCGACAGCATTTGCTGTCGCCACCAGCAACCAGTGGATGGGGGCCATGGCTATTGTTTTGGCGATGATCAATACCGTCGGCGGTTTTTATGTCACCCACCGGATGTTGAAAATGTTTAGGACAAGGGGATGAAATGATGAGTATGACAGCCTATTATCTTATTTCTACAGTTTTGGCTCTCTTCATTCTCTTTGATTTATTCCTAATGAGTTCGCCCAAGACCGCGGTGCGTGGCAATTATGTCGGTGCGACTGCCATCCTAGCCGCAATTATTGTGACACTTTTCTATTATCAAATTGTTACTGTTAAGGTCATTTGGATTTGTATCGTTATTGGTATCTTGATCGGTTCATATCTGGGTTCCAAAGTAAAAATGATTCAAATGCCGGAGATGGTGGCATTTTTACACGGCTTGGGCGGAGCAGCAGCCGTTTTCTTGTCGATCACTGTCCTGCTTAATTCCACAAGCATCACCACCTTCAGCATTGTCACCGGAACACTGGCCTTGGCCGTGGGCGGACTGACCTTCAGCGGCAGCATGATCGCGGCATCAAAACTGCATCAGATTATTTCCTCCAAGCCGGTGGTTTTCCCAGGACACAGCATGATCAGTACTATAACTGTGGTGGTGCTGGTTGTTCTGGTTGGCCTATCTGGTTTTGTTTCCGGCAATTTGTTCTGGTTGGTGGCGATTTGTCTGGCAGTGTCGGTATTTTTTGGTTATTGGTTTACCATCCGGGTGGGTGGGGCAGATATGCCGATTACCATTTCCCTGCTGAATTCATGTTCCGGGGTTACTGGAGCGATGGTCGGTCTGGCTACTTACGATCCAATGCTGGTAGCGGTTGGCGGGATTGTCGCTTCCGCCGGTCTGCTCCTGACCCAGATTATGTGCAAGGGGATGAACCGCAGTTTGCTGCAGGTGTTGAGTGGGAAAACCATGGTGACCTGCAACGGCGGCGGAAAAAAAGATCTGCCTTACAAAATTGCTCAGGCGGTCTCTGCCAAAGCAGCAACTGCCGAGCAGGTTAAAAAAACAGCTAAGGAAATGCTGGCTGATGCTAAAACGGTGATTATTATTCCCGGATACGGCATGGCCTTGGCTCAGGCTCAGGCGGAAATCAAACAGCTGGCAGACATCCTGGAAAAAATGAATAAAAAAGTAAATTTCGCTATTCACCCAGTGGCTGGCCGGATGCCGGGACATATGAATGTGCTCTTGGCCGAAGTAGATGTGGACTATGACAAATTATATGAGATGGAGCAGATCAATCCTCTATTACCGGAAGCAGATTTGGTCTTGATCGTCGGAGCCAATGATGTGGTCAATCCGGCCGCCAATACCGCGGAAGGGACACCCATTTACGGCATGCCCATTCTCAACGCTTACCAAGCTAAAAATATAATCATCTGTAACTTCGATCTCAAGCCCGGATACGCAGGGGTGGATAATCCACTTTACAGTCTAAAAAATGTGCTGATGCTTCTGGGTGATGCCAAATCAACCGTGGCTGATCTGCTGCGCATCGCCCGAAACCTGTAATAACTGTCGTAGAAATTGCAACTTCATAGTAAAGAACAGGATTAAAAAGCAGTCCTTTTAATTTTGAGAGGGCAATTCGTGAATTGCCCCTACGATGTTATTCCTGCTGGGGTACTAAGAGACTAACGGTTGTAAGCCTATGTTCAGGTAACAGCTTAACTCCGAATTCCTTGCCAAATTGAAGTTGCAGGCGTTTATGAACATTGCGCAGACCAATTCCTGCAATAATCTGATGATCCCGGCTCAAATCGATAGTAGCATAATGATGGGGTATGCCCACTCCATCATCTATGACAGAGATTTCCACATGGTTGCTCACTTTTTTACCCGTAATCCAGAGGTGACCAATACCCTCTTTGGGTTCCAATCCGTGGATACAGGCATTTTCTACCAATGGTTGTAAACTCAAAAAAGGAATCTGCAAATTCTTAAGGTCTTCTGGAACTTCTATGGATACTTCCAGCCGCTTTCCAAACCTGTTTTTTTGGATAAGAAGATAGCTTTCAACATAATGAAGCTCTTCCAGCAAGGAAACCAGTTCTTCTGGCTGATCTATATTATGCCTTAGTAAATTGGATATAGCGAAAAGAGTATTTAATCCTTTTTCATTTTCACCAAGAGTTACCAAACTGATGATGGTGTTTAGGGTGTTGAATAAAAAGTGGGGTTTAATTTGAGCCTGTAGATTTTTTAACTCCGCCTTATGTAAGGTATGCTCAAGCTCTACGATAATTCGTGCATCCTCCGCAGCTTTGAGTTTCTCTTTGCTTAAGGTTTCTTGTATCTTAGCCCGATAGATCAGCTCGACAATATAACTTACCACAAATTGGATAAGTCCACCTGCAGCTTGGCATTTCTCCATGCTAATTACCTGGATTTCCTGAAAAGTTTGGGTCAAGTGTTCGGGATCAAGGCCCAAGTCGTTAGTAGCATGGAGCATAGTCTCGATATCTTGACTTTTTGATTTCTCGAGCTGCATCTGACCGCAAGTAATGGACCCATAGAACTGATCATCCACTATGATTGGTACGGACATTAGCATGACTCCGGCATGGCATTTGCCCATACATGAGTTGCCTTGCTCCACTGTATTAAAACCTAGTTGAGCATTGGAATTAATACATCGCTTTAGACCAGCCTCTTTAGAGCGGATGCTACGGCAAAATCCATAAAAGTAATCATGCTGAACCACAGGAAACCCCAGGGCATCATTAATATCAATAGTGATATCGGTGGCCTTAGTGAAAGTTTCAATGATTCGAACCAGCTTGTCTTCTTCAATTAGTTGAAATAGACTCTTTGGTTTATGATCCATACAATTCTCTCCTGTACTATGCTTAAACTCTTTTTTTTAGATTTACATGCAAACAGATAGATCAAGTGTCGATCAACTAATCATATACGACTGAGAAATGAGTATATCTTTCTGATCTGATTATAGACTTAACTCGTTACTCTTTGCTAGCCCAATTTATGTCAATTATAAAAGACATCATGCCACAGTTAATCTGATAAGGGAAAAGATTAGGCTGTTGGTAGTCTCTGGAAGGCCTATAAAACTGTTGCGAATAAGGCATACATGTTGCATTAGATACGTTAAGAAAATGGTCAAAACCCCGTTACGGTACAGATTTACCGTTACGGGGTTTCTTTACTAGCCATATAGTAGAATCTTCAAGTCTAATGCGGAAAAGGGACACAACTGTTGATGTAAAAGCTATTCTTTAAGACAGGAATGTCCCCAACTAAGTTACCGGATTTCATTATTCTGAGCTGGCTTGCTAATCTCAATTAACTTAACGATTCCCCAAGCTATGATCGCATAGACAATCATAGCAATAATGGTAGTTGGCTCTAAGACTGACTGTGCCTCAATTCCTTTAGTAACCGCCGATCGGAAAATTCCAGTGAAGGGGCTTAAGAATGCTTGAGATACAGAATAGATGAACGATACAAAAAGGCTTTGAGGATTGGCCCCTAATAGCTTAAAAATTAAGCGAAAGGCAAATAGAACTTCTAATACACCTAAGATATAATAAACGATTTTTCTAGCTTGAAGATTTCTGGGGTCAGGGTTAGCAACGGTACTTTCGTTCATTTATTATCCCTCCTTTTAAGGTTAACATCTTATTATCTTTCCATATTTCATAGTAACTATAACAAACACGATGCCTAATGTGAAAATCAGTCTCAACTATTTAGCTAATAGTTGAGTAGATAGTGAAAGAAACAATTAAGTTTATATTGCAGGTACATATTTAGCATTGTAGATGAGCAAACTTTTTATAGTAATAATAAAAGGGGGATCGGTAATGACTGAAACCATTCTTGAGAAGACAGAAGGCCGGGTAAGTTATCATGACTCTGTTGAAGAGATGTTAGTACGAATCCGAGAAGATGGTATGTCGAATTCATTTGATCGATGGACTCAACAGGAGAAGATACGTTGTAAATTTTGTCTTCAAGGCCTAACCTGTCAACAATGTGCCCAAGGGCCCTGCCGAATCAGTGAGAAGGGCGGACAGGATAAAGGAGTCTGTGGAATCGGCCCCGATGCCATGGCTATGCGAAAGTTGCTTCTGCAAAATATCATGGGAGCAGGAACCTATAGCCATCATGCTTATGAAGCTTTCAGAACTTTACGGGCAACAGCAGAAGGGAAAACTCCGTTTAAAATTACCGATAGCAATAAACTTAAATGGATGTGTGAAAAGCTTGGACTCAATACGAATCAGGATACTAACCAGATGGCCATACAATTAGCCGATCTTCTTAATGCACAGATGAATATTGGATCTGAAGAGCCTAACCTTATGGTTGAAGCATTTGCTCCGAAGAAACGGAAAAAAGTCTGGAAGGATTTAAATATTTACCCAGCCGGTGCCGTTCATGAAGAGCAAAATTGTGTTGCTAGTTGCTTGACTAATGTCGATGGAGATTATGTTTCTTTGGCGCTTAAAGCATTGCGCTTGGGGCTTTCAACCATCTATAATGCCCAAATTGGACTGGAAATGACCCAAGATATTTTGTTCGGTACGCCCACACCTCATGAAGTCAACGTCGATTTAGGAATTATGGACCCTGAGTATGTTAACATCGTGTTTAATGGTCATCAACCTTGGCCAGGGGTCGCAACCATTCAAAAGGCCAAAACGAAGGAAGTTCAAGATCGGGCAAAAGCGGCTGGAGCTAAAGGGCTTAGAGTGGTTGGTTCGATTGAAACAGGACAGGAATTGATTCAAAGATTTGGAATGGATGAAGTCTTTGTCGGTTTAATGGGGAATTGGCTCAGCATAGAGCCCCTGCTGGCAACTGGGACAGTGGATGTCCTAGCCATGGATGAAAACTGTTCGCCTCCAGCGATCGATATGTATGCTGAGAAATATCAAATAACCTTGGTAAGCGTCAGTACGATTATCGGGGTCCCGGGTCTCCAACATAAGTATGCCTATCAACCGGCTGAAGTTGATGCAATAGCTGATCAACTCATCAATTTGAGTATTGAAAACTTTAATAAGCGTAAAGGGAAAATCACTGCTAAAGTCCCTAAAATCACTCAAAAAGCCATTGCAGGATTTTCCACCGAAGCTGTACTCGGGGCACTTGGTGGCAAACTAGATCCACTTGTTGATGTCATCGCTGCAGGAAAGATTAAAGGTGTTGTCGCCTTAGTGAGTTGTTCAACGATTAGAAACGGTCCTCAAGATTGGAACACTGTGAATCTCGCTAAAGAACTCATCAAGAAGGATATTTTAGTGGTGTCCGCTGGCTGCGGTAACCACGCTTTAGAGGTGGCGGGACTTTGTAACATGGATGCCGTGAAAATGGCGGGTAAGGGCCTAGGTGAAATATGCGGTGCCTTAAAAATTCCACCTGTCTTGAGTTTCGGAACCTGCACGGATACTGGGAGAATCTCGATGCTTGTCACGGCCTTGGCAGACCATTTGGATGTCGACGTACCTCAATTACCTATTGCAGTGACTGCTCCGGAATGGATGGAGCAAAAAGCAACGATTGATGGAGTATTTGCTGTAGCCTACGGAGCATACACTCATCTATCCCCTACCCCCTTTGTGACGGGAGCACCTCAACTCGTTAAATTACTGACCCAAGATGTGGAAGGGTTAACTGGAGGGAAGGTTGCCCTCGGTGATGATCCCGTCGAAGTGGCTAATAACATCGAAGCACATATTATAGCCAAGAGAAAAGGCTTGGGATTAAGTGTTAACCAAGCTGCAAGATAAGGTTTAGGCTGTAAAATCCGGAATCAATCTATAGTTGAGGAAGCACAAGGAAGAGTTAACAGGTAAATAATTGAAAGCTACCGATAGTACCTAGGAAGTGTACCGGTAGCTTTCTTTTGGGTTGATCCATTTGACAAAACAAATTTATGATTATAGTATTTATATACCTGTATATATAACATTAGATTAACCGTTGGCAAATATTAACAAAACCCTAATATGGTTTGGTGGAGGAATGAGAATGAGTGACTTAAGCAAAACGAAGGAATCGTTAATCGGTTATGTAGAACAGTTAGACGAAGAGAATTCAATAAAATTGGCCAAGGAAGCCTTAAACGAAGGGATTGACCCTCTATATCTGCTCGATTTGATGAATGAAGGTATGAAAAGGGTAGGAAAACTTTATGACTGTAAAGACTATTATATTGCAGACTTGATTATGGCGGGACTGATTTTTAGGCAAGTATTGGAACTGGAAGAAATGGCCAACTTTTTCCATGGGACGTACAATAAAAAAACCGGAAAAGTTGTTATCGGAACTGTCAAAGGAGATATTCACGACATTGGAAAAGACATTTTTAGGTATATGCTAGAGGCATACGGTTTTGATGTGATTGATCTTGGGGTAGATGTGTCGAGAGAAATCTTTGTAAAAAATGTCGAGAAACATAATCCGGATATTTTGGCTCTCAGCGGTGTATTAACGAGCACGGTAGATGAAATGAAAGAAGTCGTAGATTCTTTAATGGAAGCAAACCTTAGGGAAAAGGTAAAGATCATTATCGGTGCTAACCATCTTACACAAGACGCGTTCAGATTTATTGGTGCAGATGGCTTTGCCACAGATGCTTCGGAAGGGGCCAAATTGTGTAGAGAATGGATGAATGTTGATGATGGGCAAGGAGTAGAAGGTAATGGCTGATCCGGTTTATATCCAAATTGTTGAAGATATCAAGAAAAAAGTAAACAGCGCAGAGTTAAAACCTGGTGATACCGTACCGCCCGAAACCGCACTTTGTAAAGAATATGGCGTTAGCCGAATGACGGTTAGAAAAGGTCTGGCTATTTTGGCGAATGAAGGATACATCTTTTCTGTTCCCGGTAAAGGGAGCTACGTTCAAAAACCTGAAGTTAATAAATATTCATTACATTATGATGAAATGAATAATCCGATTAACAGTGTTGATAAAGCAAGATTGTTGGAAGTAACGATAATTATGCCTGACGAAAAGTTAGCAGATGATCTGCACATTACTAGAAACAAGCATGTTATTATGATTCGCAGGTTGTTCTATACAGATGGGATCCCCGTAGCTTATGATATTAAATATTTGCTCTACAGTAAAGGTATGCCGATTGTAGAGAAGGAAATTGAACAGGCGACATTTCAGGAAATGGTATCGAATAGTATGCCTATTTTTGCATTAAAGAAAAGAATAAGTATTAGTGCTCAGATACCTAATGAAGAGATAAAACGATATTTAAATATATACGATGAACTTGCCTTATTGGTTGTTGAGCAGAAACTTTACAACAATGAAAACAAGCCCATCGGGATAGGTGTCACTAGTTATAGGGGAGACTATATAAAATTACAGGGTAGCAGTGATTAATCCAAAGCCCGAATTAAGAACATTTTTAGGACACAAGGTGGAGGGATCTTCTTGAAATATCATAAAGTGGCTTTTCAACCAAGTGACGTCTTGGTAGAAGTTGCGGAAGGTAGCACGTTAAAGGAAGCGATGAATGATGTAGGCTTAGAGTTCGATTTTCTCTGCGGCGGTAGAGGAACATGCGGAAAATGTCGAGTTAAAATTTCTAAGGGATTAACGCCTCCGGTTACCAGGGAACAAGAAATGCTTCAGGCAAAGGAATTAGACGAAGGTATTCGCTTAGCTTGCCTGACTACCGTACACAATGACTTAATAGTGGAGCTTCCTAACCAGAATAAACTTCAGCATAACATTTTAATAACTTCCGCTGAAAGGGCTTCTCAAATTGAGCCACACCTTAACAAAGTGTTTATTGAGGTCAAGAAGCCTTCGCGTGAGACTCAGAGTTCGGATTGGCGTCGTTTGAAGGAGAGTTTAGTTGAACAAGGGTATACGGATAGCGAATTAGAGTCGACGGTCTCTATTTTAAGGCAGATGCCAGATGTAATAAGAGGTGCCAATAACCGTATCACCACAGTTATGTATGAAAGTAAAATAGCCGGAATTGAACCGCAGGACACATCGAAGACGATGCTCGGAATGGCCTTCGATATTGGAACCACAACTATAGTGGGTTATTTGCTCGATCTTTATTCGGGGAGAGAGTTAAGTGTGGTTTCTACCCTTAATCCTCAGACCACGTTTGGGGCAGATGTTATTTCTCGTCTCACCTATGCAAGTCATGAAGAAAATGGTCTAATAAAGCTGCAGAGTGCTGTGGTTGAAGCCATTAATAAACTAATTACAGAAGCGGTTCAAAAAGCTTCTGTAATTAGAAGTCAGATTTATGGGATTTCTATCGCAGCGAACACTTGTATGCATCATATCTTTTTAGGTATAAATCCTCAGAGTATTGCGGTATCCCCTTATGTGCCTGCTCTCAGTGAGGCTTTGGTATTGGATGCTTCGGAACTTAAGATTAGCATCAATCAGTCAGGGAAAGTGTTCATGCTTCCCAATATCGCTGGTTTTGTAGGTGCCGACACGGTAGCGGTGTTGTTGTCCACCGAGTTAGACCAGAGTGAAGATATTAAGCTAGTTATTGATATTGGTACTAATGGAGAAATTGCGCTGGGCTCAAGAGAAAAGATGGTTGCCTGTTCAGCTGCCGCAGGCCCTGCCTTTGAGGGGGCCCAAATCAGTAGTGGGATGAGGGGTGCCGTGGGGGCAATTGACCATGTTTACTATCGGGACAAGCTTGAGTATTCCGTAATAGGGGGAGAAAAACCCCTGGGAGTATGCGGTTCTGCTTTGCTTGATACGGTCGGGGGATTGGTGGAACTTGGTATTCTTAATCGGAGAGGGAAATTCTTAGCCTTCGACCAATTAACCAATCCTGCAGCCCAAAGATTTAAGGAAAACCTCATCCAGTACGAGGGGCAAGGCGCATTTCTGCTGGCTGAAGCAAGCATAACCGGTCACGGCAGGCCGATTATGATTACTCAAAGTGATATCAGGGAACTTCAGATGGCTAAGGGAGCTATGGCGGCAGGGATCAGAGTTTTGATGGAAACCTATGGTATTCAAGCGCAAGATATTAAAGAAGTCCTCTTGGCGGGAGCTTTTGGAAACTACTTGAACCCGCATAGTGCCTGTGTCATAGGCTTGATTCCCCCTGAACTGGAAAGTAAAATTAAAATGATCGGCAATGCTGCTGGTACTGGCTCTAAATTGGCGTTGCTTTCTTCAAGCGAATTCCGTAGGGCAATGGATATTGCTGAGGTTGTCAAATTTGTCGAATTGGGCAGTTATCCAAGATTCAATAGGATCTTTGGTGAATGCACATATTTTAACATCCAGTGAACTCGTTCAGCTTAAGCTGAACAACGAGCCTTCGGCATAAGTCTCCAGTGACGATAGTGTCCAGTGGACATTATCGCCGAAAGCGCACAACCCTTAACGTATACTATCGCGCTGAAGGATTACTTATGCCGAAGGAGCTGAACCCTTGAAAAATGATTGGCTAAAGCTTAGAGAAAAATGACGTGTATTAATAAACGAAGCATCGGACTACTAAGTTCGTTGCTTCGTTTATGTTTAATTTGTGAAAAAGAACATTTGACAAAGTAATTGAAAATTGATAATATATCAATTAAGACATGTATATACAGGAATAGTCATGCAAACATTAATAGGAGGCCAACTTAAATGATTATCATTGGCGAAAAAATTAATGGAACTATACCAAGCGTAAAAAAGGCCATTGAACAAAAGGATGCGGAATTTATTCGAAATCTTGCCATCAAACAGACCGAGGCTGGCGCGGATTATCTTGACGTATGTGCTAGTACTGCACCGGATATCGAAGTAGATACGCTACTCTGGCTAATGGACATTGTTCAGAATGCTGTGGATACGCCGTTGTGTATCGATAGCCCAAATTCACTGGTTATTGAAAAGGTTTTTCCGTATGCTAAACGTGCGGGATTGATTAACTCCGTATCTGAAGAAGGCGAAAAATGCGAAATAATTTATCCAATTATTAAAGGGACAAAATGGGAAGTTATTGCACTGACGTGTGATAATAGGGGGATCCCAAAGGACATTCAAACAAGGGTCGATATTACTAAGGTTATGGTTGAAAAGGCCCAAAAGTATGATATTACCCCGGATAGAATCCACATTGACCCTCTTGTCATGGCGCTATCGGCAGATAATCAATCCCTACTAAACTTTGTCGAGACATTGAAAGAAGTGAAAGCCTTATATCCTACTATTAAAGTGACTTCTGGGTTAAGCAATATATCCTTTGGGATGCCCTTAAGAAAAGTGGTTAATCAACACTTTCTAACCCTAGCCATTGATGCAGGAATGGATTCTGCCATCTTAGATCCATGTAATCGGGATATGGTGACGACACTGTATGTGACAGATGCCTTAATGGGGAAAGATCGTTTTTGCAGAAATTACTTGAATGCTTACCGCAAAAACAAGATTGGTCCCGTAAAAGTAGACGCTTAATTCGGCAGATTGAGAAGTTTTTTTTAATGTATCCTGTATATACAGCTAAATGGCGGTATATCTCAATCCAATAGGTGAGTAAATCAAATTAATTGAGGAGGTATAATAATGATCGATTTACAGGTACTAACACAAGCGGTAGGAGACCTTGACGAAAAGGCTATTTTAACCATGATCAACGATTTTGTAGCGACGAATCCCAGTGGTGAAGATGCCCAAAAGGTTGTTTTGGCCTGCCAACAAGGTATGGCGATAGTTGGGGAGCTGTTTGAAAAGAACGAATACTACGTGGGGGACTTGATTTTTGCCGGGGAATTGCTATCCACAACAATCGATTTGATAAAACCTGTGTTAAGTGGTGTAGCTACGCAAAAAGTGGGTTCGATAGTAATTGGTACAGTTGAGGGAGACTTACACGATATTGGAAAGAATATTTTCGGTAGTATGGCAGAAGCTGCAGGCTTTGACGTGTACGATTTAGGAATTGACGTATCACCCAGCGCCTTTGTCGAGAAGGTGAAAGAAATTAAACCACAAATCATCGGGATGAGTGGTGTTCTAACCCTGGCTATTGATTCAATGAAGAACACTGTCAAGGCACTAAACGAAGCGGGCTTACGAGATAGTGTAAAAATAATAATTGGTGGGAATCCTGTCAATGAAGACGCTTGTAAGCAAATCGGTGCGGACGCTTTCACGACGAACGCTGCTGAAGGGCTGAAAACTTGTCAAGGGTGGGTGAAA
Organism: Desulfosporosinus sp. BRH_c37; assembly: GCA_001516045.1. Taxonomy (GTDB): domain Bacteria; phylum Bacillota; class Desulfitobacteriia; order Desulfitobacteriales; family Desulfitobacteriaceae; genus Desulfosporosinus. Next base: position 5,184 of record LOEW01000299.1, on the reverse strand, counting down.
TAAGATGACTGATGCTGTAGCTATGACGAATGAACGAAATCAAATATTTCGCGATCTATTCAGCGGAAAAACTCCTAAAAGAGTACCGATCAGCAATCCGGCAACACAGGATTTTGCAATTCAATACGCCGGTTTAGACTTGGCCGAGTGTCAATGGGATCTAACAAGGTTAGAGCCAGTCTATGATAAGTTTTGTCAAGATTTTTTTACCGACACTTATCCTGGTGGTTCCATCAGAATTCCTTCACACTACCAAATCCTAGGGTCAACCCCTATTGTCATGAGTTCTAGCGGATTCATGCAGCATCCGGAAGTAGTGGGCTTGCTAGCTGAGGAATATGATGAGTTTATTGCGTCTCCGTATGATTGTATTGTTGAAAAGATTTTGCCCCGGTTGTTCACTGAGCTTAACGGGGCACCGGGGAAAGTGGCTATGGCCTTAGCAAAAGCAATGCGAGCCCAATCCGACGATCTTGCCTACCTCGGAACGATCAGAGCAAAAATGAATGCTAAATATGGCTATGCTGCAATGATTGGTGCTCTAACCGAAGCCCCCTTTGATTTCGTGGCAGATTTTCTGAGAAGTTTTAAAGGGATTTCAGGCGATGTTCGACGGTATCCGGATAAAGTAGCGGCAGCCTGTGAAGCGGTATTACCACTGCTGATTAAGAAAGGTACTCTGCCAAGTCCTGGAATGTTAGGCTATACATTTATTCCGCTGCACATGGCTCCTTATTTGCGAGATAAAGATTTTGCAACCTTATACTGGCCAACCTTTAAAAAGTTGGTCGAGACAATGGCTGGTATGGGTCAAAATGTCCAATTGTTTGTGGAACAAGACTGGATGAGATACCTAGATTATCTCTATGAATTGCCAGAAAATACAATAATGAGATTTGAATACGGAGATGCAAAACTTGTTAAGGAAAAACTTGGCAAGAAGCATATCATTTCTGGCTTCTATCCTATTACCTTGTTGCAAACAGGGACTAAGCAGCAGTGTGTCGACAAAGCTAAAGAGTTAATTGATGTCCTTGCCCCTGGCGGAAAGTATTGGTTCCAAGCGGACAAGAGTGTGATTAATTTTGAAGCAAAAGGTCCTGTTGCGGAAAATATGAGTGCTGTTTTGGAGTATGTTCATGAAAACGGGACTTACTAAATTGGTAGGAGGAGAGGATAAAATGGATTCCAAATATTATGCAACCTGGGAAGAATATTTAGCAGAGCATCCTGAATTAGAGGGCAAGCCCGAACACGCCATCTCACCTAAAATTCAAAAATATGAAGACGCCATGTTTGTTTTCATCATGGATCTATTATTGTAAGTTAATCTCGTTTTCAGGGGCTGAATTATTGGGCAACACCGGACCTCGTAGGGAACCACTATGCACGTGCTGCAAAACGGAATGCTAATCGGGGACGGAGTTGCCCTCAATTTTCCTGAAAGATTTCTGAATATTCTTGAGGCTGAGTCCTATCTGCACGGCAGAAACTCGGAAATATTTCAATATAGAGGTGATTTGACGGGAAAGTATTTAATTGCTCAATAAATGATTAATCTTGTTTACTCAACTAGCAACAAGCATAGTAAGAACTTGATTTTGAGAGGAGATTTATTATGGAAAAGGGATTAAAGAAGTCGATTATTAATCTTTTCGGATTACCATCCTTTGGGTTTCAATTGTTTGTAAATATGGAGGTATTTTATTTTGCGGCATTTTTAACGGATTTCGCAAAGCTTCCAATGGCTTTGGTCGGTACTGTCTTAATGATTACGAGTATTTTTGATATTATTTGGGTTCCTACTGCAGGGGTTCTATTGGAAAAGAGCAATATGAGGTGGGGTAAATACCGTTCATGGCTACTTGTAGGACCACCTTTTGCGGCATTGTTCTTTATTTTACAGTTTTCTAAAATCGGTTCCCCAACCACGAATGCCATTATAATTACCATAGGATTTGTTGTCAGTCATTTAATTTGGAACATTTTTTATGCGGGACATGTTGCTTTGAACTCCTCAATGACAACTGTAAGGGAAGAAAGAATTGCTATGTCTACAAATAGAGGGATGTTTAACTCCTTAGGAGCAATCGCTTTTTCCTTAATCGGCATGAAGATGATCTTGGCTCTTGGTAAAGGGAATCCTGCGATGGGGTATACACTTACCGTTGTAATTACTGGTGCAGTTATGGTTGCTTGTTATTATGCTTTGTTCTTTATAACCAAAGACTATGCTTTCCACGGAACTTCTGTTCAATCAGGAAAAGCTACCGAAAAGATGCCTATTGGCGAGATGCTGAAACAGATTGTAGTTAACCCGCCACTTATCGGTTTGATGTTAGGTGAACTAGGAAGATATTTAGGAAGATTTGTTATCTTTGGACTGGCGTTTTATTACTTTAAATATGTAGTAAATAATCTAGCTGTTATTGCGGTTTTCATGACGGGGCTTAACGTGGTAACGTTCGTTGGAGCTATGATCGCAAATCCACTTGCTAAGAAATTCGGAGAAAGAAATACCTATATTCTGTCACTTTCAATCTTTATAGCTGGACTTCTGGCGGTATGGGCTTTGCCAATGAATTATGTTTCCTTCATGATAATAATGTTCATTGCCTATTTAGGATATGGGATGCCTGATGCCTTGGGTGTTGTTATGTACTCATCAACGGTTGATTATGGTGAATGGAAAACAGGCAAGAATGCCAGAGGGTTTATAATGTCCTTAATTAGTTTTCCAATCAAGGCGGCTATTCTTGTAAGAAGTGTAATAATCACGGCTGTGCTTGCAGGAGCAGGATATGTTGCCAATATGAAGGCAACACCTGTACTAATAGACTCAATAAAGAACGGATTAACTCTAGTTCCTGCGGTCATAATGTTAGTAGGGTTGCTGTTTATTATATTCCTTTATAAAATTACCCCTCAAAGCCTTGTAAAAATGCAAAATGAAATTGCGGCAAAAAAAAGCTAAAGTATAGTCCTTGCATATAAAAGGAAGAGTCAAATAAGAGAGATGATTGAGCTCATCTCTCTTATTTTTTAGTCAGACTTTCATGCCGATGTGCGGCACTACTGATGAATGAAATTTTTTTCAAGGCAGAAAGCATATACTCACGTTTATATACTTTCTGGAAGCAAACAAATAGTTGATGAATTAATCAGTCCGAAGAAGATATACCTACTTCATACCTATTGAAAGGATTATAGGAGGAGATGGTTTTATGTCAGTGCAGAAAGGTAAAGGTTGGCAAAGGTATCATACGATCTGGATGATGCTCTTCATTGGATGGGTAGTTTCTTATGCTGACCGGACCTTGACAGGCCCGGTAGTTACTTGGATGATCACAAACAAGGTTGGGTTTTTAGAAGCCGCCGGTAACCCACATGCCCTTGGTGGTTTACTGGGAAGCTTGTTTTTCGCAGGATATATGCTGACACAATTCCCAGGAGGGTATTTTGGAGACAAGTTTGGTTACAGGACTATTGTTGTAATCAGTATCTTTTGGGCGGGCATTACAACCCTATTAACGGGATTAACCGGCGGCCTAGTGGCGTTTATTGCTTTGAGGGTATTTACTGGACTTGGTGAAGGGGTTCTCTATTCCAATGACCGTTCCTTGGTTGCCGAAGTAACTCCACCCAATAAGCTTGGTTTAGGCATGGGAGTGGTAATGGGCGGACTTACTGTGGGCTTGTCTGCCGCTTTGGTAGGAACAGTGTACTTAATAGAGTGGGCTCAACCTTCGATGGGTGTCAATGCTTGGAAAGCTCCTTTTCTTATCCTAGGGACAGTCACAATTATCGCTGCATTCTTCATTCGCTGGGCTCTGAAACAGCAGAATAAAACCGGTTCTGAGAATTTTGGCAAGGCTTTGTTCAGTTTGTTTAAATACGCTATTGTATTCTTGCTAGCCATTATGGCAGTCTATTTTATTACCAATGCTCTGCATTTAAACGATGTGCTGATCGCAGTAATCTTAACCAGTTTAGCGTTTGTATTAATTGCTTTTATCTTTATCAAAAAAGGTAACGAAGTTAGCCCAATATTAAAGGACAAAAATCTTTTGCTTATCTATATCTCATATATTGCGATCTTATGGCATCTCTGGTTTTATGGTTTTTGGGGTGGTGCCGTTATCAAGGATTTTGGTGGCGGAACTCTAGCATCAGCGCTATTGGTTATTTCGTTCAATGCTATAGCAGGGGTAATCGGTTTTCCTTTAGGAGGAAAAATTTCTGATCTGGTAGCTCATAAAGCCAATGGCCGTCGTAATGTCTTAATCGCGATGGAAGCACTTTTAACAGTATTTATCTTTGTTTTTGCTATATATGTCATGTCCGGAAGAAAAGATATGGTAGTGCAATCGGCCATTCTCTTTGTTTCAGGTTTAATCTTTTTCGCATTGCAAGCGGTTGCCCATGCCTTAACGTCGGAAATCGCACCCGTGCATTTGCGCGGAGCGGCGTTTGGAATGCTGAATCTTGTGTCTGAAATTGGGGCAGTATTATCCCCTGTAATTTCGGGGGCCATTCGGGATAGTACAGGAAGTTGGGGAACGCCCTTAATTTTAGATGGTGTTTTAATGGGTATTAGCTGTATCATGATCATGGGAGTGCGTGCGAAAATTGCCGATAAATAGCATTAATCGAAGTATTGGGGGGACTAAAATGGCGACAGGAACTATTCACTGTGGGGTTTGCGGTTTTACCATTAATGTCAAGGCAGTGAGCGATGATAGTCAATCAAATTCTCGAAGAAGCAAGATGATAAAATTGGAGATAACAAGCGACTGTCCTAATTACCAAAAGATTGCCAAAGAGTTAACAGAAGTTGATGCCTACCAAGAAATTTTGCATAAACTTCATGCGGGGAAGGTTTATGAAATTTTTGCGAAATATAGCCCGCATCCCAGCTGCCCTGGAGTTTCCGGAATTCTGAAAACGGTGGAAGTGGCAGCCGGTTTAGCCTTGCCACAAAATGCTAGTATTAGCGTAACGAAAAGCTAATTCTCGCTACTTGCTAACCAGGTCTTTGAATAATCATTTTATGCTACTCTAGAACGTCATCCCCTATCGACCAGATCTTTATATTAATCGGCTTTGTCATTTTTATCCAAGTCGTAAGACTCCCACTTCTACAAGTGGGAGTCTTACACCTTATTCTGCTTCGGTGACGATAGT
>LOEW01000298.1 GCA_001516045.1 Desulfosporosinus sp. BRH_c37 | reverse complement strand
GCTTCAAGAACGTCGGCTGCAGTTACACCAGCATCCTTGAGATCTTGTAAGGTTATGGTCGCGGCGTCTTCGCCTAGGACAATACTGTCAATTTTGGTTATAGCAGTAGTTAAAGTTGCCGCTGCAGCTTGGGCAGTGTTCACGTCAGTTACCATTTCTTGAATTTTGGCTGTGCTGTCAAGGGCCAAGTCCGCTGCTGCGGAAATTGCTGTTTGATAAGCTACCAGATTCGCTTCAAGAACGTCGGCTGCAGTTACACCAGCATCCTTGAGATCTTGTAAGGTTATGGCCGCGGAGTCTTCACCGAGGACAATACCATCAATTTTGGCGATAGCTGCAGTTTGGTTTGCTGAGGTCTGTGCAGCAATTATATCATTAAGAACACTCTCCGGTACAACTGCCGTACCTCCTAATGCGGTTACAACGCTGGAGGCAGATATTTTACCACTAGCATAAGTCGTGCCTTCATTGGTAGTGCCATTGACCAGAACAATACCGGCATTATATTTTGCAGCGAGAGGTGCACCTGCCAATGCGTCGATGGCGGTTTCTCCGTTGGCTATGAATACGTTATCATAGTTTATAACATTGTCAAAGGCTTTAAGCACTGCAACGTTGGTATCATAGGCTGTGTTTCCGAAGTAGCGGGTTGGACTGGGGAACTGATCTTTTGAAGTAACACTGATTACGCCTGTTCCACCAATAACATCAGTTGCCACAATACTTGTGTTTGTGGTAAGGAACGCTTTTACGCTAGCAGGGACTGTATTCTTTTCAGTTAGGAGAATGGGCTCATTGTTGGCAGAAGCTATCGCTGCGACCGAGAGAGCATCTTGGTTCAACCAACCGTAAGCAACTGCTACTTTGGTGACCGGAGCTTCAAGCTCTACCATTTTTTTAGCGATGTTTACTGATGTTTCGAATCGGTCTGATCCGCCAAGAGGAATAACGGTAATATCTAAGTCCGCCAGTTGGTTAAGGACCGCCTGACTGATCACCGCTGTGCCACTGGTCACATAAACTTTCGTAACTGCGAGTTTCTCAAGTTCAGCTTTGGTGTCAGGGTTGAGTACATCTCCAGGTTCTTGTAAAAAGATAGGTGCTTTAAGGAATGCTGCGAGCGGGCCTGAAGTTAGGGCATCTACCATACCATAAGAAGCTGAGGAAGCGAGAATTGCTGTACCGGTCCAACCTGTTTGTTCTGCGATCGCAACGGCAGTTTGTGAAGCAGTCTCTCCATATAGCCGTGACTGAACAGTTCCTTCAGCAAATACATTTAATGGAAGTGAACTTAGAAGCATACCAGCGATCGCAAGTGTAGTTAAGACCTTATTAGTTTTTCTCATGTTTATTAATTTCCTCCTCATATTTGGTTAATTAACAAAATAAACAAAGTGTTTTCTTTTAGATGTCTTTCCGACAAAACAAATACTAACATATTTAACGATAGAATACATTATTACATATTGGATGTATTTCCATCTATTACTTGTATTTACTTTTCGTCAACTATATCGAAATTAGAATAAATACCACACTCTGCTAAATAAAAAAACTGAAAGATACGACTATTCTTTATATCTAATGGAATACAATCTATTTAGATATCGGAATACAGTCAATAATTTGATTTCTAAAGTTTAAGTTGACCAAAGGAACTTTAAAGTTCCTTTGGTCAACTTAATAGAGAGGAAAACCAAAGTTCCCCGAAATCGGAGAAATTTTCTACATTAGTGTAATGTCCTTTAACTGTGAATATTCTTTTCAGAGCGGCACAGACTAGGAATAGGCTAACAAGCAATAAATAAATGGAGGATTGACGTTGCTGATAAAGACCGCGCTGCTCGTTGTTGCTCTCTCAGCCTTGGGGTCGCTCATTGCTGGAGCGATCATTCTTTGCTTATTCTATTTCGTGGGAAAACGATCATTTCGAAGCATCGTTCAACGGCTTTTTGGCTTAGTTATTGAAAGGCTTCTTTCAGACAAATACCATGAAAACCTTATGGAACTTTGGAGTGCAGTGCGGCGTACGACTGTACAAAATATTCTAGAAATCGGTTTGCGGGCTGAAGAAGGAAAACTTATTCAACGGCCACTGGGTTCTGCAAAACCACTTCCTCATTTCGATACACTAATGTTTGTCCCCGGCCAAATGGCACGTCTTCCGAAGGAGGCGAGTGTGCCAATCAATATGATGGTAACCCTTGGTCCCAAAGCGGAAAAGCCTCTTGAAATTAAAATTCCATTAATGATCTCCGGCATGAGCTACGGAGTGGGTCTTAGCGAAGAGGCTAAACAAGCTTTAGCAAGGGCTGCAAAACAACTCGGGACTGCCACAAATTCTGGTGAGGGGCCCTTTTTATCAGAGGAACGTGAGGCGGCAGGAAAGTATATCTGGCAAATCAGCAGGAGCAGCTGGGGACATAACCAGCAAGGCATTGCCTCTGCGGATATGCTTGAAGTACAGATGGGCCAGGGCGCGAGGATGGGACCCTTTACAGTAGAACCTAATGATGTGAAGGGAAAGGCGCAAAAATTAATGGGTATATCGCCAGTTGAATCTGTCGTGACCGCGGCAGTGATTCCAGGAATTAATAATCCTTGGGACTGGCCAAACTATGTTTCCAATTTGCGTTTGGAAGCAGCAGGGAAACCTATTGCTATTAAGATTATGGCCACAGGGGCTTTAGAGAGAGACTTGGCAGTTTGCTTGGAAGCAGACTTTGATGTCATTGTCCTCGATGGTGCCCAAGGCGGAGCGTCGGGCGCATCTCCGCTATTATGTGATGATTTAGGAATCCCGAGTTTATTAGCCTTGGTCCGTGCGGAACGTTTTTTGCGCGAGCAGGGTGCTCGTAAAGAAGTTAGCTTGGTGGTCGCAGGAGGGTATGCTACGCCAGGAGAATGCCTAAAAGCCATAGCGTTAGGGGCGGATGCGATCTATTTAGGAACGGTTCCTCTATTTGCCCTAATTCATAAGCAAATCCACAAGGTTCTTCCTTGGGAACCATTAACCCAGTTGGTCTGGTATAATTCTCCCTATAAGAAGCGGTTAGACATTAATCTGGCGAGCAAAAGTGTGGGTAATGTCTTAAAATCAATGGCAATGGAGATGGAAGAAGGGGTACGAGCTCTTGGAAAAACAGCTTTATCTGAAGTCGGCCCCAACGATCTTGTTGCTTTAGATGAATGGACGGCTCGGGTCACTGGTGTAAAATGTGCTTATTAAGATCAAGTTGGCAAAACAAAGGGGCAATAATCGCTCCGACGGGCGTTGAGTTCTCACCGAGTTGGAAATAATCAAGCTCGTTCATCTACTGTTTGATGGATATAGGCCATTTGGGCATCCTTTTTGACAATATTTATCATGCCGAGTATAATATATTTAATATAATATTAGTATTAAACCCGAAGAATGTGAGGAATAGCGTTCGTAAACCGTTTAGAGAGAAAGGTCATAGCTGGGAGACCTTTTCGGTATGGCGCTAAGGTCGTACAGGAGGGGCAGAGGGGAATAAAGTACTCTCTGACGGGAAAGCCCGTTAGCGTATAACAAGTGCTGAGAGACAATGTTCCTCAGAATAAAAGGTGGTACCACGGAAGCTTTTCGTCCTTTATCAGGATGAAAGGCTTTTTTTAGTGGAGGAAGTGTCTTAGCACGTTCGCACACGTTCCATCGCTATTCGCTTGACGCTAAGGCTAAACCGCGTAACCTCTGGGCCTTCTGCATGTGCGACCAACGCGGTTCTACACGCCTTATCGTCTGCGCTCATTGACGCGATTCCTCTATCCGTGCTCTCTAAGCTAAGAAACTTCCTCTAGCTTGGGGTCGCCGGGGATGAGTATGACGGGGGCTGTGGAGCTGTTTGCGTCTTTGACGCAAAGGTGCTGGAGGATGCAAGAGGGACGAACGAAGGTTGAATATGCCTAATATAGAAAGGAGTTCAGATATATGCCAGATAACAATGATAAAGCAGAAAAATTAGAGATGGCGAAGACTTATGATCCTAGCCTTGTGGAGGGGAAGCTGTATCGCTATTGGGAAGAAAATGGGTTTTTCCATACTGAAGTGAACAAGGGGAAACCAGCATTCAGTATTGTGATGCCCCCTCCGAATGTTACGGGTGCACTTCACCTTGGACACGCAATGGACAGCACAATTCAAGATATTTTGACGCGCTTTAAACGGATGCAGGGCTACAACACGCTCTGGTTGCCTGGGACGGATCATGCGGGAATAGCAACTCAGGCTAAAGTTGAAGATCAATTAGCAAAAGAAGGTACGAAGCGTGTTGAACTGGGGCGGGAAAAGTTTTTAGAGCGGGTCTGGGATTGGAAAAGGCAGTATGGTGGTCGCATTACGCGGCAATTACGCCGACTAGGCGCTTCATGTGATTGGGAACGTGAGCGTTTCACGATGGATGAAGGGTGTTCGAAAGCGGTTCGGGAAGCGTTTGTTAATCTTTATAACAAAGGGCTGATTTATCGGGGAAATTATATTGTCAATTGGTGCCCCAAATGTCATACTACTATTTCGGATATTGAAGTCGAACACGTCGATACTGAAGGGAGTTTATATCATCTCCGTTATCCTGTAAAAGACAGTGATGAGGCTCTCGTTGTGGCAACTACCCGACCGGAAACTATGTTCGGGGATACTGCCGTGGCAGTGCATCCAGATGATGAGCGATATCGACATTTAATCGGGAAAACAGTGCTCCTTCCCCTTACGGATCGGGAAATTCCTATCATTGCGGATGACTATGTCGATCGGGAGTTTGGAACCGGTGCGCTGAAAATAACTCCGGCGCATGACACGAATGACTTTGAAATTGGGCTACGCCATCAATTGCCCCAGATTGTCGTTTTAGATAATGAAGCTAAGATGAATGAAAACGCGGGTATTTACCTTGGGATGGATCGTTTCGAAGCACGACTTGCCGTTGTGAAAGAATTAAAAGCCCAAGGGATCCTCCTCAAGATCGCCTCGCATCCTCATGCAGTTGGGGAATGCTATCGTTGCTCCACCGTGATTGAACCAATGGTGAGTAAGCAATGGTTCGTGAAAATGGAGCCTCTAGCGAAGCCAGCGATTGAAGTCGTCAAGGATGGGCGTTTGGAATTTGTTCCAGAACGGTTTGATAAAATTTATCTCGGTTGGATGGAAAACATCCGAGATTGGTGTATTTCTCGACAACTCTGGTGGGGACATCGCATCCCAGTCTGGTATTGTGAGGATTGTGGTCTAGAAATCTGTGCGGGTGATGATCCATTGACATGCCCTACCTGCGGAGCTAGCCACCTAAAGCAAGATCCTGATGTCTTAGATACGTGGTTTTCTTCCGGACTTTGGCCTTTTTCCACCCTGGGTTGGCCGGAAAAAACGCCCGAACTGGAACAGTTCTATCCGACGTCCGTATTAGTAACTGGGAGGGATATCATTTTCTTCTGGGTTGCCCGCATGATTTTCATGGGGATGGAGTTCATGAACGAAGTGCCTTTCCCCAAAGTCATGATTCACGGACTAGTGCTAGATGCCCAAGGTCGGAAAATGAGCAAATCCCTAGGTAACGGCGTGGATCCCATTGAAGTGATCGACCAGTATGGAGCAGACACCTTGCGTTTTATGCTGATTACGGGCAATACACCGGGCAATGACCTGCGCTTTCACCCAGAACGGCTCGAGGCGACTCGGAATTTCTCGAACAAGATTTGGAATGCGTCGCGTTATGTGCTCCTGAATTTAGAAGATTACGAGGAAGGGCCCAGAGGGGAGCTCACGTTGGCAGATCGCTGGATTCTTAGCCGTTATACTTCCACCGTGGAGAAAGGGACGGAAGCTTTAGAAAACTTTGATCTGGGTGAAACCGGTCGTTTGCTTTATGAGTTTATCTGGAACGAATTCTGTGATTGGTATATCGAACTCACGAAGCCACGACTTTATAACAAGGAAGACGTGTTAGCTCGGCATACCGCGCAATCTGTATTACTCGAAGTCCTCGAAGGAACTCTGCGACTCTTGCATCCGTATATGCCGTTTCTCACGGAAGAGATCTGGCAGGCCCTCCCCGTGCCAGGCGATAGCATAATGATGCAGTCGTGGCCAGAATTACCGGCGTATGAAGATGTGCTGGCTGAGGGAAATATGACGCTTCTCATGGACGCCATTAAGGCGATCCGCAATATTCGAGCGGAGATGAAAGTTACCCCTGGGCAAAAAGTAGAAATCCTAATCCTTGCTCCCGATGCGCTTCAACGAGCAGTGATCGAGACAGGGAAGGCGGATATCTTGAAATTGGCCGGAGGGGCTAGTGTGAAATTATTCGAAAATCTGTCAGAGAAACCCTCGCAAGCGGCCAGTGCGGTTCTGGAGGGTGTAGAAATTTATCTCCCCCTCAAAGGGCTGATGGATTTGGATAAGGAAGTTGCTCGCTTGGAAAAGGAGATTTCACTGGCGACCCTAGATCAACAGAGTTTGGTGGCAAAACTTAGTAACCCCGGATTCACCAGCAAGGCACCAGCGCAAGTAGTGGCTAAAGAGCGGGAAAAACTCGAAGGGATTGTGGCTCGTACTGCCGCCTTAGAGGAGCGTCTGAAGGAGCTTAAACTAATTTAATCTTTAATATTTAATCCGAATCATCTATTTCTTAGCTCTTGAGACAGCCGGCCATCACGGAAACTGTTACGCTTATCATTTATTTAGACAAAAATTATAGAAGCAACTTTTTTAGAGCGGCAATAATTAAAGTTGGAGGAAACTGGGTATGTTCGATAACGATAACGACTCAGAAATGGACTATCAAGATAGCTTGGATTATCTCGTCAACCTGACCACGTTTGGGATGAATTTTGGTTTGGGACGTATTCAGGAACTTCTAAAGCGTTTAGGAAACCCAGAAAAAGCCCTGCGTGTGATCCATGTGGGGGGGACGAATGGTAAAGGATCAACAACTGTTATGATCGCCCGTATTTTGCAGGAAGCAGGGTACAAGGTAGGGGTCTTCACCTCACCCCATTTGCATGATTGGCGTGAGCGTATGGTGATCAATGGCCAGATGATACCTAAGGGAAAAGTCATTCAGGCGATTAGACGCGTTCGCCCGTATTTGGAAGCCATGGTTGCAGAGGGGTTTGAGCATCCGACTGAGTTTGAGGTTAGCACTGCGCTATCATTACTCTATTTTGCAGAGGAGAATGTCGAATTTGCTCTGATTGAAGTTGGACTTGGTGGGGCAATTGATTCGACAAATGTGGTTTCCCCACTGATCTCTGTGATTACGAATATCGCGATGGATCACATGGATTATTTGGGAAACGATTTGATCTCTATTGCTAAGGTCAAAGCGGGAATCATTAAACCTCACTCCATTGTTGTAACGGCGTCTGATAATCAGGACGTAATTGACGTGTTTCGTGAACAAGCAAAAACTATGGGTGTTCCACTTTATTTGGTGGGGGAAGATGTCCGTTGGGAAAGCACGTGGAGTGGAGAGCTAGAACAGGAATTTACTCTGATAGGATTGAACGCAACCTATTCGAAACTGCGTATGCATTTGATTGGATTCCACCAACTTCGCAATGCGGCAACGGCAGTAGCGGTGTGTGAAATTCTACAAACTAAGTACGGAGTCCATATCCCCGAAGAGGCAATTTACGCTGGATTACGCGAGGTAAAGTGGCCTGGACGGCTAGAGCTGCTTTCGCTAAAGCCTAAAATCTTGTTGGATGGGGCTCACAATCTGGACGGAGCTCGAGCCTTAGCGCAAGCGATCCCACTTTATACTCGGGATCACCTTATCCTTTGTTTAGGGATGTTGGCGGATAAAGAACGTGAAAAGGTGGTTAATCTACTCGTACCCCTAGCAGATGAAATCATCATCACCCGTCCGAATTCTCCACGGGCGGGGGATTGGAGAGCTCTGGGCAGTTTGGCGGAACAACAGGGGCGTCCTGTAACATGCATTGAAGACCCAAAAGAAGCGGTTATTTTTGCCCTCTCACGTCTCGAAGAAAATGATATGCTGTGTGTAACCGGTTCAATCTATATGTTGGCAGATGCACGCCAAGCTTTGATGAATGAATTGAAATGTTAACGCTAAGTTAAGAAGAATCCTTCAAAACTTAACAAACTTAACAAACTTAACATAGAATTAACACAAACTTTACTAGGATTTGATATAATACTCCGGGGACTGCAACCACAATCCTTACATTCATACTGTTCGTTTGGGGTCTGGAATTCGGACGTATGAGGCAGCACCATGGAGATATCTAAGAAAAATTTTAGGGTGGGGGTTATATTCTATGTTTGGTTTGTCACCAAAAGAAGATAAATTTTTTCTTCTTTTTGCACAAAGTACCGAAGTTATTTCCAAATCCCTTAAAAGGCTTCAAGGAATTATGCAGCAAGATTGTGTATCTGCCGAAGACGCTGCACAAATGAATCGCTTCGAACACGAAGCGGACAATGTCACTAAACAAATCTTAGAGCGGCTCAATTGCACGTTTATTACGCCGTTGGATCGTGAAGATATTTATAAGCTAGCCCAAGTCCTCGATGATGTTGTCGACTTCGCCGAAGGTACTGTGGAACGCATGCATCTTTACCGCACAGGTAAACCATCACTGGGAACACAGGAACTTGTCCATCTGGTGGGTTTAGCAGCTGAGCAGGTTCAGACAGCCTTTTCTTGTTTAGGGAACATCCATTTTCAAAAAACTACAATTATGGCTGCAGCTGAAGAGATCTATCATCTTGAAAGCGCAGGGGACAAGCTTTACCGTGAAGAAGTAGCTCGTTTGTTTGAATGCGAGAAGGACCCGATTGAGATCATCAAATGGAAAGAGATTTTGGAGCATATCGAAACCACGTTAGATCATTGTGAAGTCATAGCCGATCTTCTCAAAAGCGTGGTTTTGAAATATGACTAGTATAGGCGCGATGCTAATCGTTGTGGTGTTTTTAGCCTTGGCATTTGACTATATCAATGGGTTTCACGATACCGCCAATGCCATTGCGACTAGTGTATCGACAAGGGCTTTGACACCAAAACGGGCAGTGATTCTGGCGGCAATATTAAATCTTGTAGGAGCTCTCTATAGTACTGGAGTTGCCCAAACCATTGCCAAAGACATTATTTCACCAAAATTTGCAACCCAAGAAGTCGTAATTGCCGCATTATTGAGCGCGATTATCTGGAATCTCGTCACTTGGTATTTTGGAATTCCGAGCAGTTCTTCGCATGCTATTATCGGTGGTATGGCCGGGGCAGCTGTTGCTAAAGCTGGATTTAATGTATTGCAGTGGCACGGTTTAGGGAAGATCCTTGCTGCACTCATTTTTTCCCCGCTTGTTGGGATACTTCTCGGTTTCATTATCATGAAAGCTATGTTTTTTATTTTTGCTCGCTTTTCACCGTCTCGTGTCAATCACGGCTTTAAAAAAATGCAAATATTCTCTGCAGGATTGCTAGCCTTTAACCACGGGTCAAATGATGCCCAAAAGTCGATGGGAATTATCACCATGGCACTTATCGCTGGGGGGTTGCAGGCGCAAACGGTCCTTGCCCCACCACTTTGGGTAAAACTGGCATGTGCTTTGACGATGGCCGCAGGTACCGCTATGGGAGGGTGGAAGATCATTCACACTATGGGGGGTAAAATCTTTAAACTAGAGCCCATAAATGGGTTTGCCGCAGATTTAAGTTCCTCAATTGTTATCTGGTCAGCAACCGTGTTCCCTGGTCTCCATCTCCCCGTTTCTACGACTCATGTCGTTTCAGGTTCTATCATGGGTGTTGGGAGCGCCAAACGGGTTTCTGCAGTGCGCTGGGGGGTAGCCAAACAAATGCTCATCGCTTGGCTTGTGACGATTCCCACAACATCCTTTTTAGCAGCTTTCTTTTACATGTTGATGGTTAAGATTTTTTTCTAAACTTTGGAGAAGGTCCCTTCCCACCATCCTGCAAGAAGGTTAATACGTGCGAAAACAGTGTCTGCAAGAAGGGTAATCCGTGCGAAAACGGTGTTTTCGTGTGTGTGGGCTACAGGGACACTCGTCCTAATCCACACTGCAGGAGTATGCGTAATGAGTTGCAGTGTGGCGAT
>LOEW01000297.1 GCA_001516045.1 Desulfosporosinus sp. BRH_c37 | reverse complement strand
ATATCTAATCTCATACTTGTATTGTCTCTTTTATACTTCTCATTAAGTTTAAATCCTTGTTTTAAGTAGAAGTCAACAACACTAGGATTGTTCTTAGTATCTGCGTCTACAGTAATAAATCGGCATGCAACTCCGATTTCCCTCAAATCCTCAGTTATACCTCTAGCTAATTCAACCATTATAGATCCGATGCCTTTATATTTTCTTTTATATTTTATATCAACGGCTAACTTGCCAATTTTCACTGAAGGTATTGCTTCAAAATTAACAAACCCAATCTTATGTACATCTTTCTCTGAATTAGAAAGCTTGATTGAGTCAGTCGACAACGACATAAATGCAATAACATCAGCGTTTTCTTTATTAATTAAGAGATGAAGTTTTGAAATTTCAGCTTCCTGCAATCCCAATGCTTCATCTCTTAAAAATTCGTTATACTCTTCAAATTCACAGACAAAATCACTCAATCTATACCCTTTAGACAAATCAACCAATTTAATCATGTCTTGCAAATCGTATATATTTTGCAACATAAAATTTACTTCCTTAATTTTTTAACTAGATCTGAAGCCTTTTTATTTCTAATAATAGCCATAGGAGAGGGCTTACTCATTAGTTCTTTTATCACATCTTGAGCGTAATGACCTTCTATGACAGTTGCCTTTATAGGACTGGCTTTTACGGCATGCATATGTTTATACCCTCCTCTAAACAATTTAATTACTTTATTTGCATTGATCTCGGTTTCAAGACCGATCTTCTTGTCCATATCATATCACCTTCCAAATGCTGTTTCAATACTGTATGGTTAGTTTTACCAACTTAGAAGGATATAGTCAAATGAGCAGAAGTTGAATGTCTTTTTTGTGACCTTGAACAAGCCTGAAAAGGACTATTCGACCACAACCATGTATCAGGATTATTCAATCAATGAAGAGGTATTTCATTGGTTGTATTAAAATCCGAGACTGGACCTCTGGTCATGAAAAGATAAGGAAAGGCGTTACGTTGACGGAATATGAACTGCGTAAACTGAAAGAGTTAATTGATGCTGAAATAGCTTTTCTCGATAGTGGGTTATGAGGGTGAGTTTTTGGCATGAAGCGAGTGGGCATTCACTAGGCTGGTGAAATCTACAGCAGATATTTTGAGTGATGGGTGGCAATAAAATGGGACTTTTCGATGTGGTACCGAGCAGTTTTTTTTCGGTATTAGTATCAGGAAACAGAGAAGTATATGTTGACGCGCTCATGCTTCTGCACCAGCTGTTCAAATTCGAGCTAAACATTAGGGTGGATGATTATATTTCGTCATTAATTTCCCTATTGGAGGACAAAGCTTTTGTTCCCGAAGATGATGATGAGATGCCGGAAAGCAGCCTCACGCCCAGTGGAAAAGCCCGTTTGATACTAAATCGTTTTGTCAAAACAGGCTGGGTCGACAAAGAGTTTCTCGACGGCTCATTTGTTGAAATTATTACGCCCCGTAATTACGCCATATCCGTCATGAAGCTGCTCAGTGAACTTGGCGACAAATCGCTGCATGAATACAATTCGCTCGTTTTTGCCACCTATTCCGGCTTAAAACAAGCAAAAAATGAACATGAATCACAAATGTATGAGGCTGTTTTATCGGCGAAGGCCAGCACTGAACGGCTGGAATACGAGTTGCGCAGGCTCTATCATGGAATTCGTGGATTTTTACGCAGCATTCAGGAGCAGAATAATGTAAATCTGCTGCTGGAAAATCACTTTGAAGAATACAAAAGGATGTCGGACCTAATCTATCATCCGATCAAGACGATGGATTCCATCCATCGTTACATGGCTCCGATTCAAAATATTTTATCCGATATACTGGCAGATGAGAAACTCATGGGTATCATGCGTGAGAGGGCCATGACTATCAAAAAGTATGATGATGGAGCCGAGGCGGAGGAAGAAATCATATCGGCAATTGATTATGTTCTAGACGCTTATCAATCTGTGGGTAGCATCATAAATGAGATAGACAGAAAACACAGTACTTACACAAAAAGTTCTATTGAAAAAATTCAGTATCTTATGACCGCCGACCAAACTATCAAAGGTAAGCTCGTCGAGCTTTTAAAAACTTACGCTGACGCAAAGAGCGAGGATCGCAACGCATTGGGTGACATGTTTGAAAAGAACATTCGGATTAACCGTCAGGAGTTTGTGGACGGCAAGTCACTTTATCATAAAAGTGTCAGGAGCCGACGTGTCAATACCACGCCGCTTCCTATTGATCAGGACAATACCTTCTCTGATTTGGCGATGGCCGGTATGCTGGAGCAGATGAAAAATGGATATCCAGTTGCGAGGATTCGTGCCTATGTTGATAGGCTCTTCGCCCATGGAGCGGAATCCGTAAGGAGCGAAGATATACGACTAAACAGTGACGCTGATTTTATCCTCCTGATTTTAGCTATTGTTCGCGCTAACGACAGGGGAATGACTTATCGGGTGCGGATGGGAGAGGGACGAATCGAGCGAAACGGATACCGCATTCCCAACATGATCATCAGTAAGAAGGAGGGCAAGCGCCATGTGGAATGAACAATTCGAAGCTTTATCCAGTTATGAAAGGGGAGAGTTCCGCAGATTGGCCAACTATTTACTATCTCATACCTACATGGTGAGATACGAGTATCAACCTTCCCAGCAGATGACCTTGCCTAACGCTGAATATCAGATGGCCGCGCGGCTTTTTCCTGTGCTGCGGGATTACTTTACAGTTACGGGATGGCAGCTTGAGAAAGATGACAACTACGGAATTATATCGTTGTTCAATATATACGACCACAATCGATTGCGAATTGATCGCTTTACAACATTATTTCTCTACACTTGCCGCCTGATATATGAGGAGCAGCGGGAGCAGGCCAGTAGCTTCCATATGGTGAAAACCGACACACAAACCGTGGTTGAGAAGATGCGGATGCTTGGCCTGCTCGATAAGGGCAAAACGACGCAAAAAGAGCGAATCGAAGCCCAGCGCACTCTTGGGCATTATAATATTATTCAAAAAATGGAGTCGGTTGCGTGGAGCAATGACGGGAATGAAGTATTGATTTTACCGTCAATTTTGTCAATTATTTCGAATCAGGGCATTAACGATATGCTGATGGAATTGGAAGAAATGCGTGTTGATGGCTCTGATGAATCAGGGCAAGAGGATTCGGAATGAAAAAGATGACCAAGCTCCTGCTGATCCACTGGCATTATTTCGTACGCGAGATGGTGGAATTTGATCAATTGAATTTTTTAACGGGCAAAAATGCTTCCGGCAAATCCACAATAATTGATGCGTTGCAATTAATTCTGCTGGGTGATACCAGTGGCGGCTTTTTTAATAAAGCCGCTAATGGACGGGGTAATCGAACCCTGACCGGATATCTCAAGGGCGAGTTGGGCGACGATGAAGACTCGGGTTTCAAATATCTGCGCAGCGGACGGTTTACCAGCTATATCGCGGTAGAGTTTTTTGACGAGGAGAAGAAAAGGAGCTTTACCGTCGGTTGCTGCTTTGATACATTTTCGGAAAACGATATGCAGAAGCTGTTCTTCTTGTATGACGGTGCTATACCCGACAATGAGTTTGTTGAGACAGGGAGTCCTATGGTGATTACCGCGCTGCGTGCTTATTTGAAAGAGTATTTTGCCGGACACCACTCCACGACCGATGTTGGGAGAGATTTCAGGACAAACCTGTATGGTAAACTCGGGGGCCTGCGTGAACGCTTTGGTCAGTTACTAAAAAAAGCAGTGTCCTTCAATCCAAATGTTGAAATTCAACAGTTTATTTCCGAATTCGTATGCGATACTCAGCAGACTGTAGATGTAAGCCGCATGCAGGAAAATATCAGAAGTTACAAAAGCCTGGAAAGCGAGGCTGATGTCCTAAAAGGCAGAATCGCATTGCTTGACCAGATACTAACTATCCATCAAAGTTTTACAGTCCATCGGCAAAATGAAACGCTGTACTCTTACCTGATAGAAAGCTCTCAAGCGGATATAAAGGCAATAGAACTGGAAGCGGCCAAGGATAAAGCAAAAACCTATGACGCTCAGCTATCCGAATTAACGGAAACCATCAACGCCGAAACTGCACGCCTTAGTAAACTTCAGGAAGAACGCGATATGATGCAGGCTAAGCTCCTGAACAACGAGCAGGCGCAGGCTCTACTGCTTATTGAAACACAAATTGCGGACAAGGAGCAACAAATCAGCGCTTTGCGTGGAGAATATGATAAGGCGGTTGCCATTCTGTCTAAATGCGTATCATCCTGGAGAATGAGCTCCTCTGCTATGCTACAAAAGATAGGTTCCATAGAAAAAGCTTTACTCGATCCATTGCTTGTTTCCCGCATCAACGATCTGTACTCAGAAGGGCAAGCTTTCTTAAATCGAATTGAGTCACTGCCCCGAATTGACTCCGCTGTAATCTTAGAGACTGGTCAAAAGGGACTTGATGAATATGCCGCACTGGCCGATTTGCTCAAAGTGCATTCTATAGAACTAGCCTCTCGTATGGGAGAGGAGCAAGGGACACTTGCCGAACGTCGAACAATGCTCCAGCAGGAAAAGGAATCCCTGGAAAGCGGAATCTATCGTTTTCCTCAAGATGTGACCGATTTGAAAGAAGCAGTCTCTTCCCGCTTGCGCCTAAATACTGGAAAAGACGTAAAAGTTCTTATCGTTGCCGAAGCAGCTGAAATTAAAAAAGACCGTTGGCGTAATGTTATTGAAGGATACTTGAATACGCAAAAATATTACATCATTGTTCCGCGGGAGCACTTTCAGACAGCTCTACGTGTTTTTGACGCCATTAAGCGCCAAAGGCAACTATATGGTACAGGTATCATTGATATTGAAAAAATGAAACATATTAAGCCAACAGCAGACCCGGGAAGCCTTGCCGAGGAGATTGAAACGGACGAGCCGGATGTCCGCTTGTTTCTGGACTACACGATTGGGCGGGTAAAGAAATGCGATCGCGTGGGCGATTTAAGGCGCTTTCGTACATCTGTGACAGACGAAGGTATGATGTATCAAAATTTTGTTGTCCGGGCGATGGACCCGAAACGCTGGTCAAAGCCGGCGATTGGTCAGGGCGCTATACAGAGGAGATTAGAAGACGTTAAAAAGGAGATGGACGTATTAGTACAGCAAATAGCCGCATGTGCCACGATAAAAACCGGTCTCCGGCTCAGTAGTACATTGGTCGCACTTAGCCAAGCAGAGATTGAGCATGCCATTTCCTCGGCAAAGGGTGTATCTTCCGTGAAGGATTTAGAGAATGATGTGAAATCTTTGCGCGAAAGCCTCGCGACCATTGATAAGAGCGCGGTGAAAGCGTTGAAAGATCGGATCAACACTCTTGGACAAATGATAAAAGAGCTCGGCAATCGACTTGATACTCATAAGGACGACCGCAGTACACAAAACGAGCGGCTTCGTGTTTGTCGGGATGAAACCATTCCAAAGCTTACAGGCGAATTAGAGACATTGGAAGCGGAGCTTACAAGAAAGTACAGTGAAGAATGGCTGGAAAACACCGGCCGCTTGAGATATCAACGAGAGTTATCTTCCCGAGGCAATGCAGAGGACATCAACCGGGCATTCCCACGAGAGCTAAGTAGATCTACAAACGCACGTGTGACTATGTGGGAGGATCTGTTAAATTTACGTCGCACTTACAACGAAAAATATATCATGGGCTATGATATCAAGGCAGAAGATAATGAAGTATATGATAATGCCTGGCTTGAACTCAGCGAAAACAAATTACCTGAGTATTTGACGAGAATTGAGGATACACGCAAAAAGGCCTTTGAACAATTTCAGGAAGATTTCCTCAGCCGTTTGCAGAACAACATTAATGACGCAAAACGCCAGATTGACGGACTTAACAGCGCGCTGAGCGGGAGTTCCTTCGGTGAGGATACATATCGATTTCGTATTGTGCCAAAACCGGAATATAAGCGCTATCATGATATGATCATCGATCCCATGCTCATCGAGGGTGGATATAATCTACTTTCTGAGCAGTTCAATGCAAAATACAAAGAAGAAATCACAGAGCTTTTCGCCATCATAACCAATGAAGGCGCTCCTGCAAAGGTACGCGAGCATGACGATTACGAGAAGCGCGTACAAGCATTTACCGATTACCGAACTTATTTGTCCTTTGATTTGGAAGTCGTAAATCGCGACGGCGAAACGCAAAGGCTGTCAAAGACACTTGGCAAGAAATCCGGAGGAGAAACGCAGACGCCTTTCTATATCGCGGTGCTGGCCTCCTTTGCCCAGCTATATCGAATAGGGAGAGACAAAAACTCTAGTACATCTCGTCTAATAATTTTCGATGAGGCATTCTCTAAAATGGACGGGGAGCGGATCGTCCGGAGTATTGAGCTTTTACGTCAGTTCAATTTCCAAGTGGTGCTTTCCGCACCACCTGATAAGATAGGAGATATTGCTACTCTCGTTGACAGGAATCTGTGTGTACTTAGAGACGGAAAACATGCCTGTGTCAGAAGCCTTGACCCCAAGCGGCTTGAGGAAATAGAGTATGAGTGATAAGATTCAACGACAATTGCTGTCAGCTCTGCTGGACAAGTATGAGCGCAGCAGCTTTTTCCGTGAAGGAACACAGCCAACCCGGAGAATCATGCTGAAATTATATGATAACGGGCAGTCTGATTTTCCACAGTATGATATTGAGCAAAGTGAGAAGCGCGTTTTAGTGAATCGCGTGGTTTCGTCAATGGCGGAGAAGCGGCTTGTCTTCTATCAATGGATGAAGGGCGAAGAAAATCACATTATCGCACAGATATGGCTAAACATTGAAAACTTGCCTATGGCCTACGAATCTGTTGGACG
>LOEW01000296.1 GCA_001516045.1 Desulfosporosinus sp. BRH_c37 | reverse complement strand
TATACCAAAATGGCGGGTCTTTTGACTCGTCTTTTTGCTGCTTTTTCATAAATTTTAAACCTCGGCTGTGCCTCGGTCCTTTTATTTAATCTTTGACATCCGTAATCCTATACTTCTTCTTCCGAGCAGAGACTTCGCTTTAGCGTTAGCGAATCCTTTGAGCAAGTGGTTACCAAACTTTGTGAAAGCGCGACATGCATAAGTGGGGCTGAGCACACGGATGTGCGAAGCCGCCAACTGAGCCAAGGATGGCGAATTTGGCGGGAACCCCGCTCTCATTCATTAGGCGATTGAACAATTAGTTTGGTCCACGAGCTCTAGGATGAGCGGTGCTAATGCGAAGTCTCCTACCAGTAAAGAAAGTAAGACCACACCCGTACAAGGGAGACCCTAAACTTATACTATCTGATACGTTAATAAGGGACTGCCTCTTCATAGAAATGAGATTTCTATTTTGAGACAGCCCCTTGTTTATTTTTAGTCACACTATCCCACTAATTCAGTTATTTCTCTCGAGGAATCTTTGGCAGCTTCTGCAGCCAGGTGCATCTTATCATCAGTAAAAGAATTACTAAATCCTACGATATATATCGAGGCTAAAAACATACCGTTTCTATCAAGCAACGCTACACTCACAGCGTTAACTCCCTGGAGATATTCCTCAAAATCTGTGGCATATCCTTGTTTACGTACCTGTTGAAGTTCAACCAAATATTTATTAACATTAACAATAGTATTTTCAGTAAACTTTGGTAAGCCCTTCTCCATGATTATCTTCCGTTGAGAATCCTCATCCAAAGTTGCTAAAAAAGACTTGGCAGGTGATCCAGCAAAGAAAGGAAGCCTAGTCCCGATAGGAGCAGATATTTTTAATTCTAATGCGCTATCAGCCTTTTCGATGATTGTTATCCCATGCTCATCAAAACGACCTAAGAAAACCGTCCCAACAAAATCGTGTGCCAATTTTATCATATATGGACGTGCAATGCTCCTTAAACTAACTGAAGCTAATGCTTGATTACTTAGTTTGATCAAAGCAGGCCCAAGCCTGAATTTTTTGGTTGATTCGTCTTGGAGTAAAACACCTAAATCAAGAAAAGCTTGAGTAACACCATATACGGTACTTTTATTAAAATTTAATTGGCGTGAAATATCGCTTACACCCAAAGCGCCTTGGGTTTTAGCAATTTCTTTTAAAATAGCAAACGATTTATATACCATCGGCGCGTTATAATTATTACTCTCTTTTGAACCCATGTTTATCACCGATTGACCTTTCGTTAAAAATATTTAGTTCATTCCAACAATATATTGTTGAAAGTTAACCATTTTAAACAATATAGGCCATATTATACTACTGTAAACTACAATTACACAACAACTAACAAAAAAAGGAGAATTTTTTTAGGACCAATTTTCGACGACCAAACCCAGTGAGCTTTTGATCATCGAGCGTAACGAGTTCACTAGTTTGACTCACTATCAAAGAAATTGAAGCTGTTTTTCCCAGATTTCTTACTTCGGTACATGGCAATGTCTGCATTTTTTATTAAATCCTTTGCATCTAGCGTATCATTTGGATAAAGACTAATGCCTATGCTGATGGTGATATAGACTGCTTGATCGAAGATGTTAAAAGGTTGTGCGAAGGCGTGGATCACTTTTTGAGCGAGATTACTCACATCTTGCTTTGTTTTTATTTGAGATAGAACTATTATGAATTCGTCTCCCCCTAAACGGGAGAGGAGATCACTTTTGCGGATACAAGATTGCAAACGTTCGGAAACACCGCGCAATAGTTCATCACCATAAGGGTGACCAAAATTGTCGTTTATTTTTTTAAACTCGTCAAGATCAAGAAAAAGAACAGCCAATATTTTTGCAGCTCGTTGGGCGTAACTGATTGCTAGATTAAGTTGTTCATCAAGCAATGCTCTATTTGGCAATTTAGTAAGACAGTCATGCAAAGCTTGATGCTTGTTAATTCTTTCTGAAACTTTTATATGTTCGTTTTCATCTTCTAGAGTTTTAATAACGTTTTTCAGCTGGTAAACATGGTTTAGATGACTTGTTATATCCGTAATTTGAATCAGAGCATAGGTTTTTTCATTATGATAAACAGGTCCAATTTGCATATTTTGACGAAGTATATCATGAAGCGTGTGATTAGCCGGCAGAATAAAAGTGTGATGGAGAGCCCCAGAACAGAAGCGTTTTTGCCCTAAATTAAGAGATTTTTGAATAATTTCATAAAAAATTTTTTCTCCAAAACGTGGGCAAATATGTTGGATTTTTTGACCTATCGATTGTTTTTTAGTTATATGTGTAAATCGTTCCAACCAAGTGTTCCAAATAATTATATTAAGGTTCTGATCGACAACAATAGTACCGATATCTACCTGATCCAAAACCTTCGAAAATAGACTATCCATTTATATCCTCCGAAAGCTCATTGATTTTTTCCAAAAGTAAAGAAACCGAATTTAAACTTAAGGCGATAAAAATTGCACCTGTTAATCTGGTCTTTGAAAGTGTAAAAGATGTATGTAAAACAAGAATGTAAATATTGTTTTGTAAGAGAATTTTTTGAGTTTCGGAAAAAGAAATCAATTCAATTTCTGGTAAAGAGTATTCCACTCTAATGTTTAACAAGTTTCCAAACTCTCCGATAATGGCATTAATAATAAGGTTTCCAATTTCTCTTAGAATATCTAAATCAGTATCAACTAAACGAAAGATATTTTCATTCTCTACGGGTAATACTATCTCTCCCGTACACGCTGTAATCAGTAGCTTAGCTTGATCTGGGGGAAATACTAGAAACGCTTTACCTTGAAATTCGTGACTAAAACTCATCGAAGAAGAAACAACATGACCTGAGGAAAAAATGGACAGATATTTATATTTGGAAAAATCCAATTCAGAAACAGTTATCAGCGATATTTGTGGAATTGTTAATTCAATCTTTTGGTTGACCATTTCCGATAATAGACTAGCTGCTTGACCAATATAGACATTCACTAATTCGGTTAGGATGTCCTTTTGCATTAAACTAAGCACCAGACTCCTCCTTAACAATGTTAATAAGTTGCGCAGCTTTTTCCTTGTTGAAAGGTTTGTGTATAAAAGCGATTATTCCGAACTGCTCAATTTCATCCCGAGTGGCTTTTTGAATATCTGCTGATAGAACAATAATTTTAATATTAAGATCTACTTCCCTAATTTTTTTTATAAGTTCCCAACCATTCATTTCAGGCATTAATAGGTCCATCACGATTAGGTCTGGTTTCTCGGTGCAGTAAAGGTTATAACCTTCGACTCCATTATTAGCCATTAATAATTCTAAGGCCGGAATATTGATTTGCAGTGTCTTTCCAACTAAAGATCTGACAAAATTGGAATCATCTACAACTAAAATTTTCATGAGATCCCATCTCCTTTCAATAATAATATTTTTCACAAACAAAAATTTGAGTGGGATAATGTTCACCCATCTATTTAGCGGAGGAGCATATCATTGAACTTAAACTATAGTGCGTTGGTATATTTGGTTGTTTATTCCTTTTTAAATTCTATCTGTTCCTTGAAAATACCTCTTTTTTTAGATCTTTGTGAGTGGAGTAAAAAGTTAGGGTACAAGGCCCAAATTTGAGTAGAAGCCGAAGATATTGTGAGAACTGTATTTTGACATGTTTTCGGGCCGAAAGCGTGGGTGGTTCAAGGAAGTGAGAGTTTCCTTTGAAGGGCGACATTGAACTGATCACAGGTAAATTACTACCGTTCGGTGTAGACTGACTTTTTTAGAAGCAGTCTTCATGGTAGAATAAAAGCACAGAAGGAAACGGCGTTTCCCATAAGAAACAAGAGGATTTATGTCTCATAAGACAAGAGAGTTAATCTTTTATTTAAGGAGGGGATTAAAATGTTTCTACCCGATTTTGATTATTATGCGCCAGATAGTTTAGCAGAGACCTGCGAAGCGCTCGATCGTTTTGGTTCCAAAGCCAAGGTCCTAGCTGGCGGTACAGACATGATTGCCAAAATGAAAGGTGGACTTGTAGCTCCAGAAATTCTTATATCTCTCAAGAAATTAGTTGATCTGCAGAAAATCGAATACGTTGCCGGAAAAGGTGTTGTTATCGGGGCTCGAGCAACACACAATGATTTAGTTAATTCTCCAATTTTAAATGATAAGTACCTGTCTATTTCTGAAGCTGCCCATCATATGGCCTCTAACCAGATTCGGAATATCGGGACAGTAGGCGGTAATCTTTGTAATGCAGTTCCTTCGGCAGATCTTCCTCCGATTCTGATAGCTTTGGGAGCTACAATTAAACTGGTTGGAACTAAGGGCGAAAGAACGATGCTATTGGAAGATTTGTTTACTGGTCCAATGAAGACTGTCATTGCCCACAATGAAATCTTAACCGAAATCGTTATTCCTGATCAAGCCTCAACTGGGAGTAGCTATATTAAGTTTGGTCTACGTCGGTCGGGGGCACTGGCAGTCGTAGGTATTGCCGTGGCAGTAACCGTAAACGGAGATACGCTTACGGAAGTAAAGATCACAATTGGGGCTGCGGCTCCAACTCCAATGCGGGCCCGTGAAGCGGAGGACTTTCTACGGGGGAAAGTTATAAGTGACGAATTGATCGCTGAAGCTGGCGTGATTGCAGCTAAAGAAAGCAAACCTATTTCTGATATCCGAGGGTCAGCAGAATATCGTCGTGACTTGGTTCGAGTATTCACCAAACGAGCCTTGAACAAGGCTATCAAAGAGGGGCATGTATAAGGAAGGAGGGAGATAAATGTCACAGGTAATTACCGATAAGCAGGGTATATCACACTATATGATCACAATTAACGTCAACGGGGATGATTATACACGGGTCGTCAAAGCAAACACTATACTTGTTAACGTTTTACGAGATGAACTAGACCTAACTGGGACCAAAAAAGGGTGTGAACTTGGTGATTGCGGCTCATGTACAATTCTTTTAGAGGGTAAACCGGTGGATTCATGCATGGTTTTGGCCATTGAAGCGGACGGGAAAAAAATCACGACCATCGAAGGAATAGCTGAGAGTGCTGAGTTAGATAAAGTTCAGGAATCGTTTATTAATCACGGCGCTATCCAGTGCGGATATTGTACGCCAGGGATGATTCTTTCGGCTAAAGCGCTGTTAACCAGAAATTCCCATCCGAATGAGCATGAGGTTCGGGAAGCCATTGCGGGGAATCTATGCAGGTGTACCGGCTATGTGAACATCGTCAAGGCCGTTCTCAAAGCTGCCGAGGAACCTAACGATAAAGAGGTGATTAGCAATGAGTGATAACTATGCTGTAATTGGTAAAAGCGTACCTAAAATTGATGGCAGGGAAAAAGCAACTGGGGCTGCCAAATATACTGGTGATTTAAAATTTCCTAATATGCTGTTTGGCAAAATTTTGAGTAGTCCTTATGCTCATGCTAAGATTTTGAGTATCGACACCTCGGAAGCTGAAAAACTACCGGGTGTCAAAGCCGTAATTACTCATAAGGACGTACCCACCCTTAAATATGGCATTAGCCCAGCTCGCTGGGATGAAAATATTTTTTGCAGTGACAAGGTTCGGTTTGTCGGCGACAAAGTGGCCGCGGTAGCTTGCGTCGATGAGGAAACTTGCTATAAAGCTTTAAAATTAATCAAAGTAGAGTACGAGGTTCTTCCCGCCGTGCTTGATCCGCTGCATGCTATGGACGAAGGGGCTCCTCAGATTCACGATGAATATCCACGTAATATAAATACTGAAATTCATCAAAACTTTGGCGATGTGGATAAAGCTCTTGCTGACGCCTACTATGTCCGAACGGATTATTTTGTGGGCCAGCGGACTTACCAATCACCGATTGAACCGCATTCAGCTGTTTCCATTTGGAAAGACGACAAGCTGACGATCTATTCGAGCACTCAGTCGCCTCATTACTTCCAACATTACATTGCCCGGGAGTTTGGGCTGAAAATGGGTGACGTCCGGATTATCAAAACTTATGTTGGTGGCGGTTTCGGCGGTAAACTAGAACCAACAGGCTTGGAGTTTGCCGGGTCCGTGCTTTCTAAGCTAACCGGTCGCCCGGTCAGAACCTTCTATGACAGGCATGAAATGTTTGCCCATAATCGCGGTCGCCACAGGGAGTATATGGAAATGACCACCGGGGTTGATAAAGAAGGTAAAATTCTGGGCGTGTATGCCAAATTTGTTATGGACGGTGGAGCTTACACGAGTCTAGGGATCGCCAGCGCTTACTATGCTGGTGCACTCCTGACCCTGACTTATGAATTTGAGAATTACAAATGGGACTTGCATAGAGTTTATACTAATTTACCAGCCTGTGGAGCCCAACGTGGTCATGGAGCACCCCAACC
>LOEW01000295.1 GCA_001516045.1 Desulfosporosinus sp. BRH_c37 | reverse complement strand
GCAGTGGAAACAGTTGAGGCAGTGGAAACAGTTGAGGCAGTGGAAACAGTTGAGGCAGTGGAAACAGTTGAGGCAGTGGAAACAGTTGAGGCAGTGGAAACAGTTGAGGCAGTGGAAACAGTTGAGGCAGTGGAAACAGTTGAGGCAGTGGAAACAGTTGAGGCAGTGGAAACAGTTGAGGCAGTGGAAACAGTTGAGGCAGTGGAAACAGTTGAGGCAGTGGAAACAGTTGAGGCAGTGGAAACAGTTGAGGCAGTGGAAACAGTTGAGGCAGTGGAAACAGTTGAGGCAGTGGAAACAGTTGAGGCAGTGGAAACAGTTGAGGCAGTGGAAACAGTTGAGGCAGTGGAAACAGTTGAGGCAGTGGAAACAGTTGAGGCAGTGGAAACAGTTGAGGCAGTGGAAACAGTTGAGGCAGTGGAAACAGTTGAGGCAGTGGAAACAGTTGAGGCAGTGGAAACAGTTGAGGCAGTGGAAACAGTTGAGGCAGTGGAAACAGTTGAGGCAGTGGAAACAGTTGAGGCAGTGGAAACAGTTGAGGCAGTGGAAGCAGTTGAAGCAGTGGAATCAGTTGAGACAGTGGAAACAGTTGAGACAGTGGAAATTCTTAGCGTAATGTCGATCGATGAACTTATTGATTTGGGGTTCAAAGAAAAATATTCAGAGAACTTTGAACAGGCGGCATCCTATTTTTCTCGGGCATTATCACTTGATCCGATGCCTGATTTGGCGTTCTATTTAATTATTGACTGTTATTGGCTTTGGAACAATCTGGGGGAGTATGATTATGCGCTAACTCAGTTGAAAGTATATGTCCAAAAGTACTTACCAAAATTCAATAGCCAACTTCGTAATCAGTTTGATGTTTGGATGACAAAAGAAGATCTTCATAAAATGTTTGAATAATAGGGGGGCTAGTTCGCTAATGAAGCCAACAAGGGAAATTATCGGATTGCGTATTATCAGTATTTCGGACGGAACTCAAGTAGGAGTAGTAAAGGATCTCGTTCTAAATCCGCAGGAGAAAACATTGGATTTTATGATCGTTGATCAACCCACTGATTATTTGGGAGCAAAAGTTATCTCCTTCAAGGATATTCTAGGTGTTGGGGAGTTTGCGATCACGATCCCTCACCCTGGAGTGATTCAAGATGTAGGTCAAAATATTGATGCACAGAATTTATTGAAGCAAGACACACGTGTTCTAGAAACAAAGGTTTTAACCAAAAAGGGACAACTCATCGGAGAGGTGACAGAAATACTCATTGATGAGGAAACAGGTCTAATCGCTGCATGTCTTTTTGAATCTCAGGGTCAAATGCATCAAGTTGAGGCAGAGCAAATCATTACTTTAGGCAAAGAATTACTGATTATTGAGGGCTTACCCACAGTGCCAAAACACCAAATTATGGAACCCGATAGTGAAAATCAGCTTCAGACGCCGGAAGTATCGGTTTTAACTGAAGATGCAGACTTTACATTAGAAGTAGACTCTATCAAAGAAGTAGTTTCACTTGACGAAACTGAATCAGGCTTTAACCTTTTTGAACAGCGACAACTGCAATTTTTTATCGGTAAAAAGGTGGAAAAAGATATTGTTTTAGATAATGCAGAAGTATTACACGCAGGAGAACACATTACGCCAGATATTGTGACTCACATAACGACTAGGAGTACCTTGATGGAAGTAACTTCTCATTTACAGAAAAATTAGGAGTTTTGAGTATATTATATGATAAAGACAAGGCTACTTATTGGTGCATTACTATTGCAATTTTGCGTTACTCTAGGGTTAGGGAGTGCCGTCGCATATGGTAAAGCTTACGATTGCGCGCCCTCAGGTTTGATTATTTGGGGACAAGACTATTCCGGAATGAGTAGAATTCAGGTATTCTCTCAATTAAAAGCAAGAATTCCGAACTCGGTATCCTTTGAAGATCAAGATTATCCTTTAAAAATGGATCGTTCATATGAGGAAATCGAAAAATTGTTAGATCAAGAGTTTCAGGTACCAACTGGTTTTTGGTTTACCGATATACTTCAGAGTCTAACACATTCCTCCAAAGTCATTACGTTTAGCGAGTTTGGACTAAATAAAGAGGATATATTTTACCAGTTGCAAGCGTTAAGTACACATATTAATAAGCCTATGATTTCGGCCACAATTACTTATTCGAAGGGCCGATTAGTTAAGAATGATGGTCAAGTTGGCAAAGAGTTGGATACTGAGGCTTCTTGGCAAAAAATCTTGAGTGAGCATGAACAGAAAAGAATTGAACTTGTTGTAAAAGATGTTCCTGTTCAGCCAGATAAAGTTGACTTGGCGAAAATTAAGGATATTATTGGAGATTACACGACGTATTTTAGTTCTCAGGATGTGCCAAGAACAAGAAATTTACGATTAGCTGCCATGGCTTTGGATAATCATTTAATTCCACCAGGTCAAGTGTTTTCGTTTAATGATGTTGTCGGGGAACGTACAGAGGCTGCCGGATATTTGCCAGCATCTATTTTTGTGGATCAGACCGTGATCAAAGGGGATGGAGGAGGGATATGCCAAGACTCCAGTACGCTCTTTCAAGCCGCACAACAGGCTCGATTACCTATTGTAGAGAGACATACTCATTCCTTGCCCGTATCCTATGTATTAAAGAGGCAAGATGCGACAGTGTCCTATGGTATACTCGATTTTCGCTTTCAGAATGATACCCAAGGATACCTGTTTATCAGTGCACGTACTGGATCGAATTGGCTAAGAATACAACTATTTGGTTTAGCAGATGATTTCCACCCTGTACTGTTGAAACCAAATGGTTATCCGAATCATCCTGATGACTGGAGCGATGACCCTAAATAGAATTCTTAAGTAATCAAAGGTACACTCACAGTAATTGAGTAAGGAAAGTTTTTAGGGCGCCTTATGAAGACTCCCTAAAAGGAGGCTTAGTAACCTCCTTTTAGGGAGTTAATCTATTTGCTGTGATTTACAGGGTGTAATATTATTAAGTTTCTGTTTGTCCAGTTATGCATATGAATAGGATCATAAATAATGATAAATTAGTTTTGCCGCCACTAATAACGACATGATGATAAAGATGGGCTTGACGAGTTCCGCTCCACGTCGAATGGCAAGCCTTGTTCCAATGTAGGAGCCTAAAATCATGAATATTGCCATCGGGATTCCATAGGACAAGAGAATCTTTCCATTCCAGGCAAAGAGGAGGAGTGAGGCAAAATTGCTTGTAAAATTTAATACTTTAGAATTCGCTGATGCAACAACAAAGTCGAAGCCGAAGAGAGCAATGAATGAAAAGATGAGGAAAGATCCAGTTCCTGGACCGAAAAATCCGTCATAAAATCCTAAGGCAAGAGCAAACAGACACCCTAAAACAATATTACTAGAATCCAGTCCCTTGAATTTATTTTCCATCCCTAAGGTTTTATGTACCATAGTATAGATTCCAACTAATAGAATTAATACTAAGACTGCTTTGTTTAAAAAGGCAGAGCTGACACTGAGAACTGCCCAAACACCAAGGAATGCACCGCTTAAAGTAAAGGGAATTTGCCACCTTACCAGTGGAAAATGAACTTTCCCAGAACGGGCAAATGTTATGGAACTGTTTAAAGAGGCCAAGGATGCTGCAAATTTATTAGTTCCAAGGGCAAGATGGGGAGGCACACCGACCATCAGTAAGGCAGGTAGACTAATGAGTCCTCCTCCACCGGCAATTGCGTCGACAGCAGCAGCCAGAAAACCAAAAGTACAGATAATTAAAAGATCGAGCAAAATGGTAACCCCTAACTTATAAAACTTGCTATATTTAAGTATACTCCCTAACAACGAATCCGTCATCATACTGGTAATGGGGTGAGAAAAAACAAAAAAAGTTTTGGATTTAGGATTAAATCAAATATGATATTATATCTGTGATATTATATCTGAAA
The DNA here is from genome assembly GCA_001516045.1 of Desulfosporosinus sp. BRH_c37. Lineage (GTDB taxonomy): Bacteria > Bacillota > Desulfitobacteriia > Desulfitobacteriales > Desulfitobacteriaceae > Desulfosporosinus. Next base: position 19,793 of record LOEW01000295.1, on the reverse strand, counting down.
GTGAAATTGCGCTTCAACAGGAAGGAGCAACCTTTAGTGCGGCAAGTAAGTGTTAATTCCTTAAAGATTGGGGATATTTTAGGTAAAACCATTTTTTCTAGTTCTGGCAGAATCCTATTGGGAAAAGGAGTTAAACTCACCTCACTATTTATTGCGAAATTACGGGACATGGGAATTTCCATTCTTTATATTGAAGATGACCGTTTTAATGATGTTATTGTTGAAGATGTTATCAGTGAAGAACATCGTCGCGACGCTATGGCAATACTAGAGAAGAGTACGCATTCTGTTCGGCTTGGAAAAAATTTTGATGGCTTTGAGTTAAAAAGGGTTATCAATAATATTGTTGAAGAAATTTTATTCAAGAAAGAAATCTTAGTAGATATGATGGATATGCGTAGCAAAGACAACCAGATGTTTGCTCATTCCGTAAATGTCTGTGTTCTTTCAACGGTTTTAGGGAAGGCACTTTTTTTTGATCGAGAAAAGCTAGAGACCTTAGCCATCGGCGCGATATTGCACGATATTGGTAAGGTGCGACTTCATCCTAAGCTATTTAATTTAGACCATGATTTTACTCCTGCAGAACAAGAACTTCTCAAAACGCATACGACTCTCGGCTTTGAGGATCTCAAGAAACGAAAAGAACTTAACTTGATCATTGCCCACATTGCTTTTCAGCATCATGAGCATTTGAATGGCACAGGTTATCCTCGGTACCTCAAAGAAGGGGAAATCCACCCTTTGGCCCAGATTGTAGCGATCGCGGACTTCTATGATAAGTTTACATCAGACCACAGTGCCGAAAAACGCATTATGCCCCATGAGGCATGCGAAATTCTAATGGGTCTTGCTGGAACATTCTACCCGTTAGAAATGGTTCGTCAATTCCTTAAAAACATTGCTGCCTATCCCACAGGGGTAACTGTGCGACTCAATACCGGGGAAATCGGGGTTGTTGTTGATCAAAATTTAAGTATGCCGGTACGACCAGTTGTTCGAGTTTTTGATGAATCGGCATTTGGTCAAAATACAATTAAAGAATATGATATGGTACAAAAACGAACTATTTTTATACAAGAAGTGTTAGGTTAACCGCAACGGAGGGTTTAAGATTATGCCACAAATTAATTTTGTTGAACCCCACTATAGCGATATCTTAAATGCCTTACAGAAGAAGTTTCCCGAGGCGCGCTGTGAGCTAGTGTTTCACACGCCGTTTGAACTTTTGATTGCCACAATATTATCTGCTCAATGCACCGATGAGAGAGTCAATATTGTCACGTCATCCCTTTTTAGAGAAGCAAATACCCCTGAAGATATTATTGCTTTAGGGCAAATAGAATTGGAAAATAAAATTCGCTCCCTCGGTTTATTCCATAATAAAGCAAAAAATATTATTGCGGCTTGTCGGGTTCTCGTAGAGGATTTCGAAGGGCAGGTACCAGAAGAACTAGAGTTGTTGAGACAACTTCCGGGTGTGGGACGAAAAACAGCCAATGTAGTAGTCAGTAATGCATTTGGTATTCCTGCAATTGCAGTTGATACGCACGTTTTTCGAGTCGCTCATCGTTTAGGTATTGCTCATGGAAAAACACCTGAAATGGTCGAAGAAGAACTCATGGAGATTTTTGCCCGCGAAAGTTGGTCGCTAGTCCATCATCTCTTAATTTTTTTGGGAAGGCGAGTCTGTCTAGCGCGGAAACCACATTGTGAAGAATGCCCGGTCGCAAGTGATTGTAAGACATTCCAAGCTGAAAGAGTATAGGTTAAGCAATACAATCAGACAATAGAAGGGGTTGATCCTGATGAAATACGTTCGCTTCATAAATTGTAAAAACGAGCTTGGATATGGATTTATCCATGGGGAAAAGATCCAGCAGCTAGACAGGAATTTCCTTGATCCTTTAAGTAAACCAACCAATTCATCCTTATCCTTAGGCGAGGTGACTTTGTTAGCCCCTGTACAACCGAGTAAAGTGATCTGTGTCGGTCTTAATTATGCTCTGCATATCAAAGAGATGAAGCATTCATTACCTGAAGACCCTGTTATTTTCATGAAGCCGCCATCCTGTGTTATCGGTCCAGATAAGGAGATCATCTACCCAAAAATCAGTCAGCACGTTGACTATGAAGCAGAACTTGCCGTGGTCATCGGGACAACCATCAAAGACGTTACAGAAGTGGAAGCAACAAAGGGGATTTTCGGGTATACGTGCGCTAACGACGTTACGGCTAGGGATTTGCAAAAAAAAGATGGTCAATGGACTCGTGGGAAATCATTTGATACTTTTTGCCCTATCGGTCCGTGGATAGTTACCGATATTGATCCAAGCCAGTTGGACGTTCAGCTTCTGCTCAATGGGGTTGTTAAACAGTCTTCCAATACCCGAAATTTCATTACTTCAGTGCCAAAACTCGTCAGTTTTATCTCCCAAGTCATGACGCTCGTCCCCGGGGATGTAGTTCTGACAGGTACGCCGGAAGGGGTTGGCCCAATGCAGCCGGGGGACGAGGTCATCGTCAAGATTCAAACTATTGGGCAATTACGCAATACGTTAAAGTAAAAGGAAATTGAATCTAAACGTTTGGGGGTCACGTATGATTCGCATTGGACATAACCCAAATACCAATATGTTGCCTATGTTCCATTTTTTACCAAAGAGACATCCTTTGCTGGAGTCTATCACTGCAGAACCTACAGGGCATAATGCAATGTTGTCAGATGGTAGGATTGATATGGCCCCAATTAGTGCCTTTTCCTATGGAGAACATTGGAAGGAATATTTGATTTTGCCAAACCTTTCAGTTTCCACTAAAGGACGGGTAGGGTCGATTCTCTTATTCTCAAAAGTCCCTTTGAAAGATCTAAATGGCTTGACTGTTGCTTTGACTGACACGTCTGCTACTTCAGTAAATCTAACCAAGATTTTGCTCCATCATTACTACGGTGTGGTTCCCCGTTATTTGACGATGCGTTCTAATCTTCAGGGGATGTTTGCTAAGGCTGATGCTGCACTTCTGATAGCAGATGCTGCCATTCAAGCAGCCCTTAATCAACCGGAATGTTATATCTATGATCTGGGTGAAGAATGGTTTAATTACACAGGATTCTCCATGACTTATGCTGTTTGGGCATTCCCTAAAAGGCTGATTTCCGAACGAGAAGAGGAAGTATTCACCGTTTATCAGATGCTCATCGACGCTAAAGCTAAGGCATTGTGCAACATGGAGGATATATTTAAGACTTGCCAAACCATGCTTGGGGGATCGCTAAAATTCTGGGGGGACTATTTTATCCAGTTTAATTATGGTTTAGATCAAACAACTATTACAGGACTAAAGAAATACTTGGATTTATGTTTTGAGCAGAAGCTGTTGGCAAGTCGTCCTTTGTTAGAGTTTTGGCCGGAGGAGTAAAGTATGGGATATTGGGTGTACCTTGCAAGGTGTGGCAATAATACAATCTATACGGGTGCAACGACGGATCTCTTCCGGAGGGCGCGAGAACATAACAGTGGGTCTTCAAAAGGGAACAGGGCAAAGTATACAGCTTCACATCTTCCAGTTTCTTTGGCCCAAGCCTGGGAGGTAGGCTCATGGAGTGATGCCCTTCGTTTGGAACATGCCATAAAAAAATGTCTACGACCAGAAAAGGATCTATTGATTAAGGAACCAGAACGGATATATTTAATCGCCGAACGACGAAATCTGACCTTCTCCATAACTGAGACTTCTCAAGATTTACTGAACCAGACGGAGGGGCAGTTGAAACATTGCCTGGAAGGGGGTGAAAACAATGCCAATCGTACAAGTTGAGTTATTAGAAGGTCGCACCCTCGAGCAGAAAAGATTACTGGTGGAGAAAGTCACTCAGGCTATTGTGGACTCTATTGGTGCTCCCGCAGAGAATGTGAGTATTATCATTCGGGATATGCCTTCCGAAAATTTCTCCAAAGCAGGGAAACTTGCCTGTGACAAATAATTTGGTTCAAAGTGAACTCTTTCAGCTAAAGCTGAACATCGAGTCTTCGGTGGCGTAAGTCTCCAGTGGAGACTTACGCCGAAGGCGCTGAACCCCTGAAGAATACTTTCGCGCCGTAGGATGGACTCTACCTCCTTCGCCGCCAAGTGTTTCTATTGAGAAGGCGGCTCGGCGATACTCTATCCTACGCCGGTAAGTATTTCTCTTGGGATCACGGCTTCGGCGATAGTCTCCACCGGAGACTATCGTACTGGAGACTATCGTCACCGAAGCAGAGTACGGGGGCCCACTCCCACTTGAAGAAGTGGGAGTCTTACGATTGGATAAAGGTAAAGCGCGAAGAGGAATCGAATCCTTCTTCGCGCTTCAGAGTCATTACTAAAGAGAGCCTATTTTTCATAGGAACTCCCGCCCAAAAATTCTCGTAAAATTGAGTTTAGGGGAACGGTGGAGCTTTCCATCGGATTAAAGAAAGACAAAAGGGTTAAGAGATGAATGGCCGTTTTATAATAAGGGGACTCCGGTGTGACGGAGATCAGTAATTGTTCGGCTAAGGGACGGAGTGCATTGAGTTCATACAATAGGCTGGAGTTAAACATTACATCTGCCTCTTCTTGAAAAGGAAAGATATTGTTATTTTCTCCACGACGGACACTTCCCCATTGGGATAGGGTTCGTTCAGGCTCACTCCCCCGAAATTTATTATCTCGAACAAGCCGACGGATGAGCCGCACCTCGGTGGTAGGGACCCGAGTATAGGTATCAATATTGAGTTGGAAAAGGTCGCTAACATAAATCTTGAACATTTGGTTACGATCAAGTGTAGGAAGTAAACAAGGATTTAGGGCATGTATCCCCTCCACGACAAGAATCTCATCAGAACACAATTTCATGGGTTTACAGGTGGGGCCGCGCCCGCCGCAGACAAAATCAAAGATCGGAGTTTCAACCTCGCACCCTCCACTCAGGCTTTTTAAATGGGTCGCGAGGAGAGGTAAATCAAGGGCTTCCAGGCACTCAAAATCGTATTGTCCACTGGAATCTAGGGGTGTCTCTTCTCGTGGTAGGAAGTAATTATCGAGAGATAGGGCAACCGGACGTAGACCATTAACACGTAATTGGGTTGACAGTCGTTGGGCGAACGTCGTTTTACCAGATGAAGTAGGCCCAGATATTAGGATAACACGGACGTTGCGTCGCTTTTCAAAAATCTGATCAGCGATCGAGGATATTTTCTTCTCATGTAAGGCTTCAGCCAAACAAATTAAGTCTTGAGAAGATTTTGCGGTTATAATGGCATTAACATCTTGCACAGTAGAAAGATGTAAGTTTTCTAACCAACGCTGGGTTTCAGAAAATGTTGAAGAGAGTTTTTCCGGAGGAATGAATGGAGAAATCGATTCTGGGTGATTGACATTGGGAAAGAGTAGGATAAATCCGGGTAGGAAATGGATCAGTTTAAAGTGTTTCAAGGATCCCGATCGATCTAGAGGGGGATAGATAGTGGTAATCTTCTGCTGGTCGATACTGCAATGAAATAAATGATCTTTCCCAGTCTCATAGGGGATGGGCTGATCGGCTAGAACCCAGTTTCGTAAATGATCCTCAGTATTCTGAACTTCTCGCGACGAAAGAACTGAATCCGCAAGTTCACAATAGACTCCGTCGAGAATTGAATGAGAAATTTTAAGTTGTTCACCAGGATACAGTTCTTTAACGACACCGATCAGTCCGAGAATCAGACTTTGTCGATATCTGCGGTTTTCGTAATCTGACATTCTTGGTCCCCTTTCAATTATTTGTTGTTTACAAGTTATTCAACAAAAACCTTATAATTTCCTCTAAATATGAATAGGATTTAAGCGGAATCCGCAAATCATCTATTTGAGTCGTCCTATAGGAAGGAAATATGTCTATTATGTCGAATATACTGCGAATAGATTCAATAAGTTATTTATCTAATATCAAGGGAGGGAATAGTCTTGTACGAAAGCACACGGGGTAATCTTTCTGGCCAAAGCGCATCGCAAGCAATCACATTTGGCATGGTACCAAATGGGGGGCTCTTTGTTCCTTCAACCTTTCCCGTCTTGAATTGGCAGGACCTGCAGGGGTTAACATATCGTGACGTCGCCCAACGTGTCATGACCCCTTATTTACCTGAATTCTCTCAGGATGTCCTCTCCGACATTGTAGACGTCTATGCAGATGGAACGTTTGATGGTCTTAACCCAGCGCCATTGATTTCTGTGGGGAATTTTGGAGTACTGGAGCTTTGGCACGGGCCTACGGCAGCGTTTAAAGATATGGCATTGCAAGTATTGCCAGACTTATTGAAAGTTAGCCAAAATCACTTGGATCTGGATACAGACGTCTTAATTCTCGTGGCAACATCCGGTGATACTGGAAAGGCCGCGTTGGAAGGGTTTAAAAACAGAGCAGGTATGCATATTGTTGTCTTTTACCCGGAGGGCGGTGTGAGCGCTGTTCAAGAACGTCAGATGACAACTACAGAAGGGATAAATACCCACGTAGTTGCGGTTAAGGGAAACTTTGACCAGTGTCAAGCAGCTGTAAAGCGTATGTTTGCAATGGACACTTTGAAGGCGCAGTTAGAGGAAAAACATTTGATCTTTTCCTCGGCTAATTCCATCAACTGGGGAAGGCTTTTGCCTCAAATCGTTTATTATTATTGGGCTTACCTGCAAGCGGTAGAGCAGGGAAAAGTTAATTCTGGGAACAATATGAATGTGGTTATTCCTACTGGGAATTTCGGTAATTTACTGGCAGCGTATTATGCTAAACGCATGGGACTTCCTATTGACAGAATTATTAGTGCTTCAAATAGTAATAATGTCTTATTCGATTTTTTCTCAACTGGGGTATATCAAAGCAAGCGAGCCTTTTTTCAAACGATCTCACCATCTATGGATATTTTGGTATCGAGTAATTTCGAACGTTTTCTATTTGAGATGAGTGGGCGAAATTCGAAGCAAGTTCAAACCTGGTATGATTCCTCGAATCAGGGGACATTTACAGTCGATCCAGGCACATTGAAACTTTGCCAAGCTACTGTTTTTGCTGGATGGGCGAACGAAGAGGAGACTCTAGAGACGATTTCTAGAAGTTATAAAGCCTATGAGTATGTTTTTGACCCTCACACAGCAGTTGCAATGAAAGTGTACGAGGATTATCTTTCCGTGACAAATGATCAAACATTTACTGTTATTGCCTCAACGGCAAGTCCCTATAAATTCTCCACGAATGTTTTGACAGCTTTAGAAGGGGGGAAACAGGAGAGTTTGAGGGACGAATGGGTTGCTCTCGGTGACCTAAGTAAATTGACTGGGTGGAAAATACCTTCGGGATTACAAGGGTTAGATAAAAAGCCAGCGAAGATTGTTGAGGTGTGTGAACCTGAAGGGATCATGGAAGTGCTTCAGAGAATGTTCACGTGAGGGAAGTTTCTTGGCCCGGTCGCACACGTTCCAGTTGGGAGGAAGCTCGCTAAGCTAAGAAACTTCCTCTGGCCTGGTCTAAGGGGATAGGTAAGGTTTGGGGTCTGTGACGCTGTTTGCGTTATTGACGCAAAGATTTAACCCGCATTACTCTTAATGAACAGAAATTGCTGGAAGTGATAGCTCATATTCTTGTTACTTCTTATAAAAAAGGAACCGTGCTACTAAAACAGGGAGATATTGCGGGAAAGTGCTATTTCGTCTTAAAGGGCTGCGTCCGGCAATATACTGTAGTAGGTGACGGCAGGAAAACGACATATAATTTTTTTCCAGAGGGGAAACCCGTGATGAAGCGGCAAGGTTGGTTTGAAAATTAGCCTCGCCGCTTTTTTGTTGCTCGGAAACATATCCAATGAAAAGAATAATAGTATGCCAACAATGGATGTTCCAAAAGTGGTTACTGTTGCGATTGGCAGTATAAAGAGAGATAAATTTGAAATTCTACCGGGTTTGAGTAAAATGCTTAAACTTGCTGGGCGATTTCAACTCTAACTATATAAGTATGGCAGTAGAATCTAATAAAAAAACACAGCAGGTGGTTTGATGAATAATTAAGGAGAGATTATATGCACAAAATTCTTATTTACGCAACATATGGCTGGCTGACTTTTGGTGGAACAATGCGTACGCTTGCAAGACTAAGCTGATAATCGAAGGAAGTGGATAGGCCTATGCTTCCCCCACATTGAATCCTGCCGCCAAGGCCCAACCAGGTTCAAGCGGTATCTTTTTTGTATCATCAAGGCACGTTGAGTGTATAATTCTGATGACGAATAGTGGTTCTAAGGGCAAATAAGGCAGGTTAATCACTATAAGTAGTAGTTTTGGAGCCAATAATGGGCTATAATCGGGCAGAAAATGTCATCTGTTTGGCATTGGGCAGCACATGGACAGACTGCAGCTGGAAAAATATATTATTCAGCAGATGCGGACAAGGAGATACCAGAGAATTATGGGACCCCGTTGGGGAGGTTGACCGAATGGGAGACCCTTTTCGAGCCCATGCTGGTTATGAAGGAGCGTTTATGGATAATCAAGAAAAAGTTCAATGGCTAGGCAAAATATTATCGATTCAGCCGCGTACCAATGTATGGCGTTATGTTCTCGATAATCGAACTCATTCCCACATCGGTTACAACCTGTTCCTTGACGGCTCAGTAAACGGCATTAATGCTCAGTTTGCCGTGGCAATCTCCGAAAAGCAGCAACAGTGCGGCGGTTTCCGTATTGGCGATTTTGTTAAAGGCACAGCGTGGACAAAGAAGTATCCCGGATGGGAGTACGCCGACTACTATCGAGCGGGTGCATTGAAACGAATAAGTGAGGGCGAGGAAACAACCGAAGATACGTCAGCTCCACCGTGGAGAACCGCTCCGCCTGATATGCAAACATACGAATGGCGCGGCGCGAGGATGTTGAGTCTTAGTTGTTGGAAAGGTAAGTGCTTTCAATGTATATGGGCTAATATGGCGAACGTCACCATTGAGTATGAATGGGGCAAATCCCAGAAGCATCGTTTCGAAAGTTTTTGTTACGGACCCAAATCCTGTAAAGTTTATAAAATGGGGAAGCCCCGCAACGTTCCATATAAGGGCAGAGGTTCAAACTATGATGAGGGATGGCTTGACGATATCTGCACGGAGCGCAGGGGTGAGGATGATTAAATCAAAGGGCCACAGGATAAAAAGTCGGGTAGAAATATAGTGGAGCGATTCAGAAATATGCTTGAATTAATTTAGCTGCAAAGGAGCAGTGCTTATTTCAAGACATCAAAGAATCAGGTATAGATTTTGGAGTATGCTGCTTTCGCCCCTTTTGTGGATGAAATTACGGAAAATGCAGGTTTTCATGTTACCGTGAGTTATACCTGAAAAACGGTTTGATGGCGCAAGGGAAGTCTGTGAGAAGTATGAGGAACTTGAAGTCAATGAAATGACCTCGGCACAATTCCGACGGAGGAGGAATTGTGCCCGAGATATTCGTAATATATTTATTGGCATTATTACTTGTCGCTTTGCTATTGATAAGTCACCGATGGGTGCGTATCAAATAGGTATCAGCGACACAATAACAAGGAGCGTGAGTGAAATGTGGTGATGTCAGAGATGCGGTCGTGAGTTCAAAAACACTATTGACAAATTCATTTGTATTAAATATACTATTTTTACTAAAGTGAAAATGAATATTTTCTATAAATAGAGTAGGCGATACACTTCTTTAAAGTGTGTGGGGCTGGGCTGGCGCAAGAGCTGGCAGCAGGATAAAATACCTGTGGGACTATAATTCTAATAAAGTTATAGCCCACAGGTATTTTTGTTAAATGGAGGTGTTATTCTTGAATTCATTTCATATTTGCATCATACATAAAAATAAATTGTTTTGCATAACGTTCCTCTTACTATTTTCATTGATGTCTGTGTATATGCCTCATAGTTTAGTTGAGAGCTCCGAGCACCATAATGATGAAAGTTCATTTAAATATATTATAAATAATAACAAACCAGTCACAAATCTGAAGAAATTACTCAATAAATTGAAGTCATTTGTTATCATACTATTTAGATTGCCAAAAATACTATTGAATAGGGTTGTTTTAGCAACTATTCTCTTAGCTTTATTCAATATGCGATTTATGCGTTTTTCTAAAGTGTCTATCCTTCACTTATTCCATTTCCTCTGTTTCTACTTCTATGGGACTAAATACAAGCACAATATGAATCACTCTGATTTGTTACTATTAATGGGTGTCTAAAGTTAGACATTTCGTTGTGCGTAACTAAAGAAAAATCATAGAGTGTTTTTTGTGTGCTTAAATACTAGTAGGAGTGGGGAAAATCATGGCTATTGACAAACAAAAGGCAGCGTTGAGTTCCGTTTTTGCAGCAATCTTCCTCACATCAATGAAAATTGTAGTGGGCATTTTTACTGGTAGCCTAGGCATTTTATCCGAGGCGTTGCATTTAACGTTGGATTTATGTGCGGCAGTTATAACCTTTAATCAATCAAAGGGTGTGATCCAATGACGTGGGATATTGCAACGGAAGAATTAAGTAAAGTAAAAGTTACATCTAATGAAGAAAATGATGTTGTTATCGTAAAGGGGAACTCTGATAAATTCCAGTGTATAGGTGTGGGTACAGATGCTGCAGTATTTCGTTTTGTTTGTGAACCGCGCTATGCTTTTAAGGTGTTTAGTGATGACATGCTTGGAAAAATAGAAATAGAGAAAGAGGTTTATTTAAAACTTGGTCATTCAGGGTATTTTCCTGTCTGTTATGGTAGTGGATTGAATTTCCTTGTAATAAGTTTTGAAGAGGGAATAACTCTGTACGATTGTTTGTTAAAAGGCATTCATATACCAAAACAGGTTATACAGGATGTAGAAAATGCGAGGAATTATGCCTTTAACAGAGGACTGAACCCAAGAGATATTCATTTAAAAAACATACTTCTGCATGAAGGCAGAGCCAAAATTCTTGATGTCTCTGAATATATGAAACAAGGAAACGATAACAGGTGGGAACACTTGAAAGAAGGATACAATGAACACTATCATTTAATTGATGGAAAAGCCCTTCCACACTGGATTATCGAAACCGTAAGGAAATGGTACAACAAGACAAAGTCCGACAGTTTCAATTATCAAGACTTTGTTCAAGAACTCGCCAACTTTTTCAAATGGAAGGATAGAATAAAGTCAATTAAATAAAATGTTAGAAACTACAAAATCAGCCTTATGAAGACAGTTGTTAATGATGACATGTCCACGTCCAGTATGATTTATTGAGAGGAAGGGTAAATGGTGGTAAAAGAGATGTTAATCCCCGAAAGTAAAATGGTGGTACGACATAGTAGGACGGTCCGGATTGAGCATTGGTTAATTGCATTGTCAACTATTTTGCTCATCATAAGTGCGATGGGTGAAATCAAAGTTATACACTACGTAGCAGCCTTTGTCCTAATCCTAGTGTCCTGTTTACACGTAATTAGTCACTTTATCCGCAAAGAGTTTGGCTTATTACAGCGTAAGGGTGACATCAAACAATCATTCAAGATCATCAAGGCAATGTTGCACGGAAAAGCTGAGCCTCAACATGATAAGTACCTGGTAGAGCAACGGGTTGCATATACCTACATATTTATCTGCATATCTGTGCTAATTTTTACTGGATTTGTAAAACTGCTAAAGGAATTCTCTTCAACTAATGACCTTGCAAAATCGTTGAAAGGTATAGGCGAACTTCACAATGTAGCAACAGCAGCATTGATAATTGGAATTGCTGCACACCTTCTTGCTTTTTACATTCGCGAAAATCGCCCACTACTTAATGGGATGTTAACAGGAAAGGTTGACTTGGAATATGTAAAAAGTCGACATCCCATTTGGCACAAGAAATTAAATATACGTGACTAACTATTTTGTTGTTCTCCCTGTCATTGACTAGAGTTATGAGAGGGAGTTTTCTTATTGTTCACATATAGAACTCTGGAGGATGAAATCTATGTTTAATATTGTTGTTCTGGGAATCGTAAGCTTTTTGACAGATTAGTGCTTAGCGTTATTATATACTTGTTTAGTGCCTTGCGAGGTAGTTTAATAATATTTAGATAATTCCCTGTATTTGCTGGACTACAGCTTGAGGTACTGCAACGATGCCTCCAAAAACGTAAATACTTTTACCATGCCATGTCTTGAACACAGATATTTCTGAAAGAGTAGGGCCAAAGGGAGGGACAAGAACAAGACCCGTTTGATTAATAGCTGCTATAACCCCACCACTTAAGGCATCTGGAAAATTATCTCCTGTTGCAATGAAAAGTAAACTTCCTTGAGGAGGATATGCTTTAAGGATAGCGACGGCGGTATCGTAGCGGTCATTGCCGAATAAACGCGTGGGGTTAGGCAAACTGTTATAGATTGTTTGTGCTACAACGGCTTCCCCGCCGCCCACAATCGTTTCACTTATGAGGAGTTGACGTATAATTGTATCAGTTTCCTCGGGCATAGTCTTGGTATCAGTTATAAGAATGGGCATTCCATGTTGAGCAGCAGTCGAGGCTATTGAAATAGCGTCTGGAAAGTTATTTCCATTTACGATGATAGCCTGACCTATGGTTCCCAGCGCAGAGGCGATTAAAGCAGCGGTTTCATAACGGGTGACTCCACCAAGGCGTTCTAAAGAAAAAGATCCTTGAAGTTGTTGTTCTATGGTTGGGGAAAGCGCTACAGTTCCCCCTAATAAAATAATTTTTTTAGGAGCTAACCGCTGGATTTCAGTGAATACATCGACAGGAAGTCTACTGCTGGGTGTTAAAAGAATTGGCGCATGAACTTTATAAGCAAGTGGTACCCCTGTAAGAGCATCGGAATAATCATCCGATCTTGCCAAAATCACAGTATCGGTGCCGTTGGAAAACTGATGTTGAGAAATCATGATAGAAGTCTGAGTTCTATCATTTCCTGCAATGCGCTGGTTCTTCGAAAGTAACGTGTATCCTACACGATATATTCCGGGTTCTGTAATACCAGCATTTATCGTTGGAGCGTTGATGCCACCGCCAATCAATATCCAGCGTGATCCCGACCAATGAAAGATATAACCCACACGATCAGAAGCAGGATGGTCACCTAATGTGGTTAAGGCCAACCCTAATAATTTATTAATACTGCCACTCCATTGGATGGATATAGCATCACCAATTGGTAGAATTCCCGTTGGCAGATCTGAGCTACCCGATGTTCCCTCAACTGACAGAGTCACTCCTAAGTTAGGATCAAGCCCGAAGGATCGTGCTGGAACATTTAGGGATACAGAGGTATTGGCAGTTCCCCCTTGCACAATTCCACCTGACCAATCAAGATTAGCTGGTGAAGGATATGGCTTAGATTTATCGGCAAACCTAATAGCCCAATAGGCATTGACACGACCGAAACCGTAAGAATTATCTCTTCCTATGGAGTCTAAGTCAAGAGCTGAGTTTTCTAGATCGATTCTAATTTGCTGGGCATTTAGTTCAGGGTGAACACTCCAAACAAGCGCTGCGACTCCAGCTACAAAGGGAGAGGCCATTGAGGTTCCGTCTAAGGAGGCATAACCTGAAGAACCATTCCAATAATCACTGGCAATAGTTTCCCCAGGTGCAGCTAAGGCTGCTTGAGGACCAGGAAGAGAAAATACGGCAATTTGATCGTTCGAATTAGTGGCAGTAATGGCTAAAACGTGTGGATCGGCTGCAGGAAAAGATATAGTAGTTTGGGTTGAATCAGCTTCCTTATTTCCCCCTGCTGCAACAATCAAACATCCCTTATCGGAAGAGTATTGAAGAGCTTCCTTTAGAACGTCCGATTCACTACTTGAGCCTAGACTTAGGTTAATTATTTTCGCTTCGTGATCAGTTGCCCAAACAATACCATCAGCAATACAGTCATCTGAACCTTCACCAGCTCTAGTCAAAGATTTAATGGGTAAAATTTTTGCTTGATAAGCGACTCCGACAATTCCAATACCATTTAATTCGGCAGCGATTATGCCAGAGACATGTGTACCATGCCCGTTTCTATCCTGGACTGAATTACTTCCCTCATTTCCAGTTATGGCATTATAGCCGGACAAGATATTATCCTTTAGATCAGGATGAACTAGGTCAACTCCAGTATCTACAACTGCAATTATTATTCCTTTACCGGTAGCTCCTAGATCCCATGCTTTTTGGACATCGGCTTTAGAAAGTCCCCATTGTTGGGGATATAATGAGTCAGTTGGTTTGACACTCATAGTTTTTACGACTGTTGTTTTAAATCTGCGAACTGGTTTGACACTTAAAACCCCTGGGCTTTTCCTCAGCTTATTCACTAATGTGTCCATTTGATTTGCCGGTAGGGCAAAGGTTGTGAATTGAAGTGGACCAATTCGTACAATCTCAGCGTTAACCATCTGGGCTACTTTTTCGGGGTTAGTTCCTGGACTTAGTTTTACAACAACACGGTTGGAGACATCTGCTGGTGTCAGTGTATCTTCCGATGCATATTTAGGATTAACCTTAGATTGAGCAGGCTTTTCCAGAGAATGCGTAATCTCGGTGTTCTCTGCGTATTGCCCCTTTTTCAATTCCCCAGCTTGTTCTAGCGTAATTTTATTCTTAATAGGATGAGAAATTAAGTTGAATATCAGAACAAATCCTGTTGTAGCAATAATAACGGTCATGATCATTGATAATATGATTTTATTTCTGCTCATTGATTGCTCCTCATTGCGATTTTATCATTATTATGTACATTATTTATATTTCAATTAATTATAAGATTACCTGTAGAAGTGAGGCGACTCTTAAGGTGAAACGGACTAATGGCTACAACAATACTACAAACCGTTTGCCAGTTAACCATAAACTACCATAAGGGAAACGCCATTAATTATCGAATAAACTCTTGAGATTTATTTGTGAAAGATAAAGGAGAGGTTGTTCTGACTATTAAAAATTGGCTGTGTTTTTCAATATATCAATTGAAAAAGTGTGGGAGGATAGGGTTTGCGATTTTCCTTGCATTTTCTTTGGCCATTTCAGCAATACCAGCAATGGCTTCAGATTCCAATGCTAATTCCACAAAGCCAAGCATATTGCTCGATTTCACACCCTCCGATGCAATTATGGATCCAACCCAACCGGTGATTTATTTAACAGATGGGACACACAATCGTGTCGTTGCAGTAAATTACTGGAATGGTACCCAAACAACTTTATCATTTAGCCTAAAGCCCGAACATTTAACCTTTGCCAATGGTGAACTCTATGTGACTTTATTGAGAAGCGGTCATTTGTGGTCTACTGATACCCCAATGACAGGAGCGGTTGCCATTGTAAATCCACAGACTTTGTCTCTGACGGATCAAATTGAAATTCAGACCGATCCCTATAGCATTGCTGTCAACAAAGAGGGATTTATCTATATCACACCTGGGTCTAACCAATGGTCACCGATGCTTGTTTATTACCGGTATGGAAAAGAGCAAATTTCAAAATCCAGCGAAATGTTCGAGGCTTGGAGTCTTGCTATGCTTCAGCCTGGTACGGATAAACTATATACGACAAGTACTGCAAGTTTTCCACCAGATACGGTTAATCCAAAAACGTATCATCCTGAAGATATGATTAAGACTCTAGGGGTCTATCGTCTTGTCAGTAATCAGATACAGCAAGAACAAAATTACCTGGCTGTAGACGATCACATCTCTACACCCATGCGCTTTTCTCCGGACGGACAATTTCTTTTTAATGGCAGCGGTGAGGTGTTAGATCAATACTTTCACTATGTGACCTTTATTAGTCCCTTCTCGGATATCGCGTTTGACCCAGTAAGCAGAGATTTTTATACATCTTCCAAGACTGACAATGCGATTCAGGAATACACCTTCAATAATCAGAACTCAGAAGGGCTTGACAGGCTTCAACCACTGGAAAGTTATCAAAGCTCTGGTCAGGTGGCTTATCTATTCTATCAAGCTTCCCAACTGATTGCCGTTTCGAAAAACTCGGTCGGTGAATTCTTGGTTGAAACGATTCCTGTTCCTGCGCGAAAGGCTTATACGAGCAATTCTTATCAAAAACAAATTATTCCCCTAAATTTTATCCCGACACAAACCATCCTTGATCCAAAAAATCCTGTCCTTTTTATGACCGATGCAGCCAATAACAAAGTTTATGCTGTCAATTATCTAAGCCAGGAGATCAAGAGTGTTCAGTTGGATTTTTCTCCAGAAAGAATGGCCTACGAAAATGGGGAGCTTTATGTGACTCTCCGCAAAGCAGGAAATATTCAATATTTACCTGAGGTACCTGGGAGCATTCAGATTCTCAAGGCAGACACCTTGCATCCAGTTGACCGTATCGACCTCGAGTTCGCCCCTTCCGATCTCGTCGTCAAAGGAGATAATCTTATTGTTATTCCGACTACCAACTCAAATGCTAGAATTAGGTGCTATTCTCTACAAACGAAACAGATTATTTCAACCGGATCGGGTATTTTGGGGTCCAACTTCGCTCAATTAGGTCCAACCTTGCCCCGAGTTTATACGGTCAGCACCGACCCCAACATCACCCCACATGACATGCATTATTTCAGCCTTGAAAATGGAAAACTTGGAGACCCCAAAACCTGGCCTAATTTATTCTATTCTAAGCATGATACTGATAAGAACTTCCGTATTTCCCCCGATGGGAAACTTGTCTTCAATGGTAGTGGCGAGGTCTTTGATCAGGATTTGAATCATGTGGCATCGTTAGACCATACGTTCAATGACTTTTCCTTCAGCCCCGATTCCAAGCGAATTTACGCCGCTGATCATGAGGGACCGCTCCTTCATATCTATGAAGAAAAAGACGGACACAACGTTTTCACGGAAATTGGGGCTTTGACAACATTAGGCCAACCCGAAGCGACTTTTTTGAGGGATGATCAACTAATTGCGGTTTCAACCAACGAACATCGTGAGGTGATGACGAACCCCTCCTGGATAGAATTCTTTTTTTTACAACATGACCCCAACGATGGTGTCTTGTCTGTTCGGAACGTGTTTCCTGATGAAGGTTCCAAAGCATCTTCCATAAATTTACCATTGGTTCTCAGCTTTAGTGACCAAGTTTTTATTGGGGATCCCAAGAACATCCTGCTCAAAGATGCCAATGGACAGATTGTTAAAACCATCTCCAGCTTGGAGGCCATCAATAATCTCCTCTTAGTAAAATTCGATCAAGACCTCCAATATGACTCAAGCTATACCGTCACGATTCCTAGAAGTGCTGGGGTTGATTCGAATGGTCAAGGATTTAGTCCACTAGCTTATTTGTTAAATTTCAAAACCGGCCAGGAGTTCAACCGTTTAAGTGGACAAGATCGGTATGACACGGCGGTTAAAATAAGTCAAGAAGGCTGGCAAAAAGCGAACAATGTGGTACTGGCCACGGGCAATAACTTCCCAGATGCCTTAAGCGCTGCTCCTTTGGCAAGGAAAATGGACGCTCCGATATTGCTGACCACCCCCAATCAACTTCCTGCCCAAATTGAAGGTGAGCTTGATCGTCTGCATGTCCAACGTGTATTTATTGTTGGAGGGTATGCAGTAGTTTCGTCAGCAATTGAAGAGAAACTTCATGCCAAAGGAATTGAAACCGTAAGATTGTCAGGCATCGATTGTTATGCCACCTCTGTAGCGATTGCCAATTACCTTGGCCCAGTTTCCCAGATCTTTATTGTCTCCGGGGACAGTTTTCCCGATGCTCTTTCCATCGCTTCCTACGCTGCTCAGAAACAAATTCCTATCCTTCTAACAACTCACGACAGCTTACCTGCTGTGGTGAAAGATTATATGACGCATAATCGGATTACGAAAACGTATATTATCGGAGGTGAAGCAGTCATTTCTGCGGACATTGGCAATAATTTGATCTGCCCTTCCGAACGAATTGCTGGCAGAGATCGCTATGAAACTAATTTAGCAGTGTTTCAGAAATTTGTTTTCGACTATAGTGAGACCTTCGTTGCAACAGGAGAAAGCTTCCCGGATGCCTTGGCTGGTTCTGCCTTGGCTGGTGCAAATGGGAACCCGATACTCCTCGTCTCTAGTAATACCAGTCAAAAGATAATTGATATCCTTCGAGAGAATAAAGGTATCATGAAGATGAAATATATTCTTGGAGGAGAAGCAGTAGTTCCAAAATCACTTGTTACTAAAGTTTTTGGACAATGATGCAGATTCGAATCGAGCCTTCTAAATGGATCCTTTGCAGAATAGACTTTATTCTGCAAAGGATCCATAGGTAGGAACCTGTCGGTACAGTTTTGGTTAAAAGGTTGAGTTGTACGAAGGTTTGACGAAATCCTAGAGGCTATAAGATAAGCAGTAGGGATTCACTGCTGGAAGAATATGCTGAAGAAATATTAATGCGTTGGTTGAGAAGATAGGACTTCTCACGCCAACGCATTTTGTGTTAAGGAACGGCACGAATTGCAGCAAAGAATAGGACTGTAGATAATAACTATAGATCGGAAATGGATTATAGTAAAGTCAAAAAGCTCTCGTTAGCTTATGGCGACTTTCTTGACTTTATTAGTCGGTTAGCTACACGTGTGTTACAAGAGCACCAAGTAGTGTCATATTGGGGTTGATGAAAGTCATGATATCAGCGCCTTGGAAAGGTATTTAAAGTGTTATGCTTCAAAGGGAAATATATATTAGTTCTGTCAGATCATGGACGGTCTGGCTTTTTTGTTTTTTCTTGGATTATTTACTCGATCTAAGCAGGAAATCAAGGAAAAAAGTGGAAGGTTAAAAGGTGAATTATCTGAGGGCTTAAAAAACCGTCTCTGCGTAGAGAAATGTGAAGTTGTTTCTTCTTATCTCCTTATTCGAAGTGCACTGATGTCTATAACTCAATTAGACTGATAATTAACGAAGTTCGTAAAAAAACCGTACCCGAAATGTCCTTACCCACGCATTCTAATCCTGCATCATTTTGGAACGGTTTGAATGTGGATATGAATGTTTCGGAAGGAATGTAAAGAATGAGAAAAGACCCCCTAGTGATTGGGCGGTCTTAGGTATTCTTTTCTTGTTGAGTTGACGCTATCAGCTTTTTACCTTCTGACATTTGAGTATTTACCATGTCTTCGATGTATTTTTGTTCTAATGATTTATAATTACAACAAGTATAATTGAACTTGTGATTTTTATTACATCCAATTTCATAAACTGATTTAGCTTTGGTTAATATCTTGGATTCATTTGATATACAATAATTGTATTCAACCGCTAACAAGTCAGCATATTTGCGATCTATACTATCAATTAATTTAAAGTTCTTTTCTGTTAGGACGGAAAGTGGAGCAGGGAACATAAAACAAAAACGAATCGTTGCGATGACTTTATTATATTTATCGTATATAGGAAGATTGGTTCTCTGTATTTGAGGATTCGATGATATTGGAGCGTAGTAATTAAATCCATTGATATTTAAAACTACACCACAAATAAATTTGTTATTGGCACTATAACCAATGTTCGGTATTTGTCTATCTATACTTTGTAAGTGCTTTACATAATCCTCATCAATATCATAAAACTTAAGCATGTAATTCCTCATTCGACAAATAGAGAAAGCGAAGTTTCCTTCGCTCCTCCGCATTAAATCTCTCATTTACGGCTGAGACATACCGTGCATTAAATCTCTCATTTACGGCTGAGACATACCGTGCATTAAATCTCTCATTTACGGCTGAGACATACCGTGCATTA
>LOEW01000294.1 GCA_001516045.1 Desulfosporosinus sp. BRH_c37 | reverse complement strand
GAGGTGGGGTCGCAGGCCATTTCGTATACAACAGGGGTTCCAGCTATGATTGGCGCTATGTTAATGCTCAAAGGTATTTGGAAAAAACCGGGTGTATTTAACGTTGAAGAATTTGATCCCGATCCGTTCATGGAAGCTTTAAATAAATGTGGTCTACCGTGGCAGGAAAATTTTTCTCCAACGCTCCTTGATTGAGGTGTATAATGGATATTGACATCAGTGCCCTGCCATCACCTTGCTATGTTGTTGATGAAAGGCTTTTATTAAGAAATTTGGAAATATTGCATTCCATACAACAACGTACAGGGTGCAAAATTCTGCTCGCTTTAAAGGGATTTTCTATGTATTCGGCATTTCCTCTAGTGGGCAAATATCTTAAGGGTGTAACTGCCAGCTCATTGTTTGAGGCTAGACTAGGTTATGAAGAAATGGGAAAAGAAGTTCATATTTATGCACCGGCTTACATTGAGGAGGAATTTGATGAAATCCTCGCCAATTGTGACCATGTTACCTTCAATTCTTTTGACCAATGGAATCGATTCAAAGGCAAAGTAAAAAGTATTAAAACAAAAACCATAAGCTGTGGTATTCGGATCAATCCGGAATATTCGGAGATAGAGACGCCTATTTATGATCCCTGCTTTCAGTATTCAAGACTAGGTGTGACGTTGGTCAATTTCCGACCTGAAGAGTTGGAAGGCCTTGAAGGTCTACATTTTCATACCATGTGCGAGCAAAATTCGGATACCTTGGAACGTACGATTCAAGTGGTCGATCAAAAGTTTGGGAAATATATTAAAACAATGAAATGGCTCAATTTAGGTGGAGGGCATCATATTACCAGAGCTGATTATGAACTTGAAACTTTGATTCGTTCAATAACGTTTTTGCAGGACAAATATGGAGTGGATATCTATCTAGAACCGGGTGAGGCTGTGGCTTTGAACACTGGATTTTTGGTTGCCAGGGTTCTTGACATTGTGGATAATGGTATGAAAATTGCTATTTTGGATACTTCTGCAGCTTGTCATATGCCTGATGTGCTTGAAATGCCTTACAGACCAAATATAATCCAGGCAGGAATACTTGGAGAATATCCTAATAACTATAGACTGGGTGGTCAAACTTGTCTTGCCGGAGATATAATCGGTGACTATTCTTTCAGACAGCCATTAAAACCGGGTGACAGGCTTGTATTTTGTGACATGGCCCACTATACTATGGTGAAGAACAATATGTTCAATGGTGTGAATCTCCCTTCCATTGCACTTTTCAACGAAAAAGAAGGCATTAAGATCATCAGACAATTCGGTTATGGAGATTTTAAAAACCGTCTATCATGAGAAATTGGTTGCTACGATTAAAATACAACCAATTGGTGAGGAATTTTATGAATGATTTAGCTAATTATAAACGAAAACGTCATAAAAACAATTATGTTCAGGATTTTCCAGAAGGCATTTTGGATGTGATTGAGGCGGATTATCCTAGTCAATATTTTTTATTATTAGGGGACCGAACCCAGATGACAACCTTGTTTTCTAACGAAGAATGGATAGATATCTTGACAAAATCGAGAAATTCCTATAGCTGTCACATTCAACGAATGAATTTAACAAGAAAAAATTCGGCTCAAGGAATTTGAACCGAATTTGTAAATTGATGAGCTGTATGCCTTTATACTTTTATACCTCGGCAATCATTTTAGAAAGAGCCTTCCACCGCTATTGGTGTAAGGCTCTTTTTATACTTATCAGACCTCCATGCCGCTGCGCGGCGCCACTGATAAAAGTTTTTCTACCAACTTTTACGTGAACGCCAGAACTCCGGTTGGAGCACAACCAATAGCGTAAAAAGTTCCAAGCGGCCAAGTAGCATACAGAAGATCAAGACCACCTCTCCAAAAGCATTGATTGAGGAATAAGTGGTTGTCGGTCCGACCACCCCAAATCCTGGACCGACATTACCAAGGGTAGCCGCAGCGGCACTCATTGCGTCAAAGGGCTCTAAACCAGTGGCAGAAAGTAAAATAGCTGCTAAAGCAAAAATGGTCATAAAGAGGAAGAAAAAGACCGCCACAGTATTAAGCCTGAGCGAATCGACATGCTTTCCACCATAATTAATACTTGTTACAGCGCGGGGGTGAACGGCCCGCCTTAGTTCGGCCCAACCCAGTTTCATCAACAAGATCATCCGTGCTACTTTAATGCCGCCAGCAGTTGATCCGGCGCTCCCGCCAATAAACATTAATAATATCAGGACAATTTTTGCCAGTGAAGGCCACTTGTTAAAATCGTCTGAAGCAAACCCTGTAGTTGTCATAATTGAGGCCACCTGAAACAGAGCTAGTCGTAACGAGGAAACGATCTCCTTATTCTCGACAAGCCATAAACTCAGCGAGATGGCTAGGGTGGCGATTGCAATAATTGACAGGTATATGCGAAATTCCGTATCCCGCCAGATATGTTTCAAGCCTCGGCTCCAAGCTAGGAAATATAGCCCAAAGTTTCCTCCGGCGATAATCATAAAGACTATAATAATTAATTCAATTAGGGAATTGTTGTAATACATAATACTTGAATTCTTAGTGGAGAATCCGCCTGTCGCCATTGTGGCGAAGGAATGATTAACGGAATCAAACCATGACATTCCTGCAAGCATTAACAAGACTATTTCTAATACGGTTAATCCGACATAAATCTGCCAAAGCCTTGTGGCGTTATCCCTAATCCGTGGTAATACTCTTTCCGCCATTGGACCAGGGACTTCGGCATTGAAGAGATGTACAGCACCTGCCCCGATTTTGGGCAAAAAAACGATAAACAGAACAATGATGCCCATGCCTCCAAGCCAATGGGTTAAACTGCGCCATAGCAATATGCTCTTGGAGAGGACTTCGACATTGTCTATGACACTTGCGCCTGTGGTGGTCAGGCCGGAAACGGTTTCGAATACCCCGTCTAGATAAGAAGGGACGGCAGTGGAGAGGTAAAAAGGAAGCGCACCGGAAAGCGAAGTCAAAATCCAAGCCCCAGATACAATAGCAAAACCTTCTCGAATCCCCATCCGGCCTTCTTTATGTCCATGCTTGGTAAGAACAAAACCGACAACACCTGTAAGAGCAATCGTTATAAGAAAAGGCACACTGCTGGACTCTTTTTCTAGAAGTGCGCAAAAGAAAGGAATACCCATTATTGCCGCGTAAACCAATAACAGCCAGCCTAATACGCTCTCTATCAACCGAAAGTTCATTTTCAGATCCTACTTTCAAAGTATTTTCCGACTTTCTTGACAATGTCTGGGAGCGTAAAGACGACGACCCTGTCGCCTCCATGGAGGCTGGTTTCGCCATTAGGAACACAGACCTCTTCTCCATGAATTAAGGCGCCAACCAAGGAGTTACGAGGAAATTTTAGGTTCTTAAGTTTTTTACCGGCAATTTGGCAGTTCGCAGAAACAAGAATTTCCATGGCCTCCGCTTTAGCACCTTCCAGAAGAGTGACCGCCACAATGTTACCGCGGCGCACTTGGCGCAAAATGACGCCTGCGGTTAAGAGTCTTGGAGATAAGACGACATCAACCCCGACTTTGCCCATTAAAGACATATAGTCTGAGCGTCCCACTCGGACAATTGTTTTCTGAGCACCTAGATTCTTGGCTAAAAGGGCCAAGAGCAAATTGAGTTTATCATCATCAGTGAGACAGACAACGGCATCTGCCTCTCCTACTCCTTCTTCAACTAAAAGATCAATATCAGTACCTTCGCCGCAGAGGACCAGACCCTTACCCAAACGGTCGGCTAAATCCCGACAACGTTCTCGGTTCTTGTCAATGACTTTTACAGACAAGCCCGCATTAACCAGAATTTTGGCCAGATGACGTCCTATTCGGCCAGCTCCGATGATCATGACCCGCTCTATTTTGGATTTCTTATCGGCGAATTGTTTACCGAATTTTTCTATGGCGACAGCCCCACCAACGAAGAACACATTATCCAAGGGGAGCAGAAAATCTTCGCCGTGAGGAATGATCATTATGTTTTGGCGTAAAATACCAGCGACCAAAATATGAGGCGGGAGGGTCAGTTTTTGTAAAGGAATGTTTACAAGCTCTGATTCCGGATTAATCTTTACCTCCAATAAGCGAACCTTTCCATCGGCAAAGTCCTCTACAGCTAAAGCAGCCGGTGTGAGAAGGATTCGGCTGATTTCAATAGCAGTTGTCATTTCCGGATTAATCGCCAAATCGATACCCAAGGATTCATTAAAGTTAAATTGATCCGCGACGGCAGCATATTCCTGGTTTCGCACCCTCGCAATTGTCTGAGGTATTCCAATTTTTTTGGCAGCCATGCAAGCAATCATGTTAACTTCATCGCTATCAGTTACTGCGACTAGTAGATCGGCATCTTTGGCCACAGAGTTGGTTAGAAATTGTGGGTTTGTCCCATTTCCGCCTATAGCCAGGACATCTAAACCATTTTGCACGATCAAACGGCGTTCTTCATCTTGTTCGATTACGATCACTTCGTGCTCCTCTTTGGCTAAGCGCTCAGCGAGGCTAAAACCTAATTTGCCTGCTCCCACAATAACGACGCGCATAATAAATGCACCCCCATTGAAATATCATATAATCATTCTGTCGCATTTTCTCATAAAACAAGCCGAGTGAACTAATAATCGTCTTTTGATTGACTCGATGTATGTCACTATATGCCTTCCGCCTAAATCCGTCAATAATTATTTTTGTAATTCTAAAACTTCATTTATCCAATCGTAAACTCCCACTTCTTCAAGTGGGAGTGGTACCCCGTACTCTGCTTAGGTGGGGGTAGACTCCCCCACCGAAGACTCGATGTTCAACTTTAGTTGAACGAGTTCACTTGATATTTTCTTGCCTAGTTGTACGTAATGACGAAAGGTCTTCATAATTTGTAGGATTTTATAGGAAGTGTAATTGATCCGTCGAAATATTAGCTTGAAGGTCATAATAACATCACATATAATGGTATTAGTCGAATAATCATGATTTAGGAGCACGTTTCAATTCCTTAGCATATTTATGATGATGACCCCTCATTTTAATAGACTTCATCCCCAAAGATATCTGTACTAAGAATATTATAAGGAAGCTTGTGATCTTAGTGAATGATGAATATCTTCTGGAAATTGGAGCTAAACAATTAAAAACAGGAACCCTAATTGTGATCATATTTTCTATATTAGTTTTTAGTAGTCAATTAAGCTTTCCTCCTCTAACTTCTGGCAAAGACGGATATAAGAAATATATTAAAACCACTTCAGAAATCAGAGCGGAATGCTCATATTCTGATTATGAAATCTGGGCTCATGAAGATAACTTTCTTGATACTTTAGCTGCTGCCCCATTAGCACAATTAATCAACTCTAAGATTTTACTGAAGTTGGTAGTGTTACCTAGTGGAGAATATGATAAGGATGCTGCTAGTAGGATGATCAATAATTTATCTAAAATTCCGGATTGTATTTTAGATAAATTATTGATTTCCGGTGAGAAAATCAAACTGATTAAAGGGATACTTACCGATGAGCCGGAATACGCTTATTTGAAAGGAGTTATACCTAGAGGGTATGAAGGTACGGGTATGACGTGGGATGATCTATCTGGGCTTGGAGGATATCCAAATGTGGTAGTCAAGATAGGCTATAGCGAGCAAACAGAGGGAACCATTAATTTAGAATTACATGAAACGGGTCATGCGGTAGATTGTGTATTTAATTACATGTCAAAGAATGATTCTTTCCATAAAATATGGAGGGAGGAAGTATTCAATTTATTCTCTGATGCCAGTATCTTTGATTATGTGAATAAATACGCAGACGAGTATTTTGCTGAATCGTTTGTTATGTACTTTTATAATTGTGAATTAAAAGAGAAATTAAAAGAAAAAGCACCCTCGACTTACGAACTCATTAGTGAACTAGCATCATCATTTGCACCTTTCCCACAAGGCTGGAAGTATTAACTTCTAGCCTTGTTCCTTAATGAAACAGCAATTAGAAATTATTTGCTATTTACATATAACACAAATAGTGTAATATTACCCTAAAGGGGTGATTTCCTATGACGAGACTTGATTTCATAAACATAGCCTCTCAAAAGTTAAAACTTATTCGCATTGAAAGCGGATATACCCAGGATAAAATGGCCGAAATACTAGGTATATCCAAAAAAACCCTGGTTCAGATTGAAAAAGGCCGTTCCTCTCTTAGCTGGTCTGGTGCAATATCCTTGTGTACCATTTTTAGAAATAGTGAAGTTTTGGAGATGACCTTTGGGGGGGATACTCAAGATGTTATTCTTTCTTTAGCCTTCACTGGTTATGAAAGTAACAAAAAAACTCTGGGGGGAAAAGTATGGTGGGTTAATATTAAGTTAACTGATGAATTCCGAATCCAGCAAAATATAATTTCCGAGCACTATAGAATTTTAGATAGTCAGGAACGAAGAATTTGTTCTTCCTTTGATTATGAGTATATCAAAAAGAGGCTACAGGAGATTTCAGAGAATTGTGGGGTTTGATGAAAGTGTTGAAATTTCTCAGGGCTTATATCAAATCAATGAGGCTATATTACGCTTTTGTGACCGGGATAACGGGTTGGATTGGGATGGCTTTTTACGAATATATCGCCCAATCTCCTTTTCAGACAGTTGAACTGGTTCCGACAACAGAAAAGAAGGCGGTAGTGCTGATCATGCTTTTTCTAAGTTGGGGCATTAACCAGATAATCAATGACTACCTGGGCTTAAAAGAAGATAGGGTCAATGCGCCGCACCGTCCCATGGTCACAGGTGAACTGGATCCTGGAAAAGCACTAGCTTTAACGGGAGCTCTGCTGACCTCGACTTTATTAATTACATACACTTATTTGGAACCAATTGCCCTTATTCCTGCAATTTTGGGAATAGTATTAAACGTAGTTTATGAATACGCTAAGGGTCACGGTATTTTCGGTAATATTGTCTTTGGCTTGATGATTTCCACGTGTACAGCCTTTGGGTTTCTGTCAGCTGGTCCAACTGCGTCTCCCTATTTTACATCCAGCCGAGTTTCCGTGCTGATCCTGGTAGCAGTAATGAACGGTTTGATGACCTTTTATACCTATTTCAAAGATTATGAAGGGGATAAGGCCGCAGATAAACGGACAATAATCGTATTGTTGGGAATCGAAAAGTCCAGGTATCTTGCCGCAATCTCTGCTTTTCTTCCTGCAGGTATCTTTACATTATTCTATTTTAATCATTTTATCGAAGCCAGGGTCAATAATATGTTTATCGTTCTGGCTGGATTAACGCTTTTTCTGGAACTGTGGACCGGATATCTTTATTTTAAAAATCCAGAGGGTGATAGAACTTATTATTCTCTGGTGGCTAATTTTCGGGCTTGTATCTGCGGCCAGGCAACCCTCATTGCTTTATTCAATACCGAACTGGCCATGCTCCTTTTTTTAGTTTCATATATGTTTGTAGGCTTCTTATTTGACTTACACACCGATCCTAAATCATAAAGGAAACCTACTTCAAATATCGTGCAACTCTATCTGAAGTTTAGAGGAACTTAACCAGGGTCTAATTCGGTTTTCGATATCCGAACCACGAACACCGATTCGGGGGGATGTTATGAATTTATTTGAATCAGCAACGCTTGGTGCCTACCAATTAAAAAACAGGATTATCCGTTCGGGGACCTTTGAAGGAATGGCTGATTACCAGGGCCATCCGCTACCGGAATACCGTCAATTATATTCAAAATTGGCTTCTGGAGGTGTGGGAGGGATAATTACGGGCTTTGCGTATATCTCGCCCGAAGGAAAAGCGATGCAGCCGGGTCAGGTCGGAATAGATCGTCAGGAAATGGTTGAATACTTTTTGCCAATTACTGATGAGGTACACCAATTCGACTGTAAAATCTTTATGCAGTTGGCCCACACTGGAAGACAGACCAGGAAACAGGAAACCGGACTTGATGTCTGGGGAGCATCCAATAAAAAGTCTTTATATTTTAGGGGTTTTCCTCGGGAGTTGTCGACACGACAGGTGTATTTACTGGTCAAACGGTTTGGAGAAGCAGCGGAGTATGCTAAAGCCGCCGGATTTGACGGTGTCCAGATTCATGCTGCCCATGGCTACCTTATTCACCAGTTTCTGTTGCCTACTATTAACAATAGAAACGATGAATTTGGTATTGATGCTCAAAGCAGCATAGGTACGAAGTTCCTGAGTATGGTTATCGAGGAGATCAGGAAGAAGTGTGGTGATGATTTTGCCTTGTTAGTCAAAGTAAGCGGGAGTGATGACTTTTTTACCAGATTTACCTCCGCGCAGTTTGTTAGCCTCATACAATTCCTTGATGACCAAAAAGTGGACGGCATAGAGATCAGTTATGGGACAATGGATAATGCTCTGAATATTTTTCGCGGAGCTGTACCCCTTAAAGTGGTTTTAAAGTATAACCCTATCTTCAAAACCAACCACGGGATTGGAGAAATGCTCCATAATGCTCTTGTTTACAGCTTGATGAGGATAAAACTAAAGCCTTTTCTCCCTACTTATAATCTTGAGTATGCCAAAATTGCCAAAGCATTAACGGGTATTCCTATCATAAGTGTAGGTGGTTTCCGGAAGGGAGCGGAAATGAGGGGGTGTTTAGAAAATGGCTTAGTTGATTTTATCAGCCTGTGCAGACCCTTTATTTGTGAACCAAATCTAGTACAAAAGCTGGAGCAAGACGGGAACTATTCTGCCAAATGCGTCAATTGTAATATTTGTGCTATTATGTGTGATTCAGGGCAACCAACACGGTGTTACAAAAGATGATTTTATTTTAAAGAAGGAAGGTGTAGTGAAAATGGAAGACAGGGTAATATTTACAATAAAGCATCTTTTAAAAAGAGGATCTACGATAACCCTAGAAAGCCGTTTGATTGAAGACTTGAAGCTAGATTCATTAGACTTGTTGATGATTCTTTCGGACCTGGAGGATGAATTCAATATAACCATTGCTGAAGACGATTTTTTAAATGTGGTTACCGTCAATGATATTGTCGTTAAACTGAGAGCTAGGGGTTTATGAGGAGAGAAACATGTACCTGAGAGATTATTATAACCGGTTTAGTCTGGATAAGAGCCTTGCCGAGGTCGTGGGCCATAACCCTTATTACCTGAGAATCGACTCCGGATTGGATGAAAAAATACTGGTGAACGGACAGGAGATGATTGATCTTGCCTCTAACAACTATCTGGGCCTAGCTACAGACGCCAGGGTCAAACAAGCTGCTGTGGAGGCTATCCAAAAGTACGGGGTGTCTCTTTGCGGCACGCCCATCGCCACAGGCTACATCGATTTGTACCAAAGATTGGAAGAAAGGTTATCAAGCTTTGTTGGGTTGGAGGAGACACTCATCCTCCCTTCGTGTTACCAAGCTAATAATGGCTTATTTAGTTGCATTACCAGCTCGCAAGACCTGATTGTAGTTGACCGATTTGCCCATTCTTCCTTGATCCAGGGGATTAAATCCGCCGGATGTAAAATCAGGCCCTTTCTGCATAATAATCTGGAGCATCTGGAAGGGATCTTGCAGCGTTCCACAGGGTACCGACAGGTCTTTGTCGTGACAGAGTCAGTGTTTTCTACTGAGGGAAGTATAGCTCCTTTTAAGGAAA
This sequence comes from Desulfosporosinus sp. BRH_c37, assembly GCA_001516045.1. Classification (GTDB taxonomy): domain Bacteria; phylum Bacillota; class Desulfitobacteriia; order Desulfitobacteriales; family Desulfitobacteriaceae; genus Desulfosporosinus. The sequence goes on along the minus strand of LOEW01000294.1, from coordinate 31,319 downwards.
TCGTACAATTGTGTGAGAACTATCACGCCATGCCGGTGATCGATGATTCTCACGGAATAGGAGTGTTAGGGAAATCGGGCCAAGGAATCCTTGAGGAGCAGGGAATCGAAGGATACCAAGGGGTTTATACGGCGTCCTTAGGAAAATCATTGGCTAACTCAGGTGGAATAATCAGTGGTAAAAAGAAATTGATAGACCACCTTAAATATTACTGCCCTCACCTGGTTTATTCTACTGCTCTGACGCCTGCAGTTCTGGCGGGTACCGAGGCAGTTCTGGACATTATTCGATCTGAATTCGGGGTGATCAAGAATAGGATGGTAACCTATCAGCAGAAGATATATGAAAGCCTTGTTGAGGGGGGATTTGCAGTGCTGCAGGGAAAGGCTCCTCTGAACTCGATTCAATCAGGAAGCAAAGAGGCTACGCTAATCCTTGCCAAAAAGCTTTATGAGAGGGGGATTATTTCCACACCTTTTATCGAGCCCTCTGTCCCAATCAATGAAGGAAGGGTTAGGTTGATTGCCGGTGCAAATCTCACCCGAGATACAATAGCAGAAGCCACGGGAATTATCAGAAGGATAGGAGATCTATGAAATATTTCTTAATAATCAATCCAGGTTCCGGAGGGGGAAGTAGGGAAAAGGTTGAGAAAATCCTGGCTAGCTTTTATAAAAACGGGCTTAGGTTTGACTACAAGTTAACAGACACCCTGGAAGATGCCTATACCCTATCCGTCGAGGGGAATAAAAAGGACTTTGATATCATTGTTGCAGTAGGGGGAGACGGAACGATTAACAGGGTCATTAACGGCTTTTATGATCTTGTGGGCAGAAGAATTTCCGGTTCCAAGCTGGCCGTAATCCATACCGGCAGCAGCCCTGATTTTTGCAAAAGCTATAATATACCGCTGGAAATTGAACAGGCCCTTAACACGGCCTTTGAGGGGAAGAGTAAGCAAATTTCCTTAGGTAAAATAACCTATACCTCTGTTTACGCCAAGGAGATGGAGGGGCTGCCTCTAAGTAAGGAAAACGAACATGTACAAACTAACTATTTTGCTTGCTGTGCCAATATCGGCCTAGGGGCTTCCGTAGCCAGAGGTGCTAATAGCGGGATCAGAAACTATATTGGGGATTTCGCGGGGACGTTTGTCTCCCTGATTAAAACCCTGTTTAAGTATCAACCCGTTAACTTCTCAGTTAGTTTTGACGGAAATATTCAGGTTCTCGAAAATGTTTATAATATCGCAGTGGGAAAGACAACTTACATAGCTTCGGGAATTAAGGTGAAAAACCAGTTAACCAACAAAGACCGCCGCTTTTATACCCTAATTATCAGGGATATTGGGTTTGCTGATTGGATCAGTGTCCTTAGAAAAATATACAGCGGGAAGAAGTTTGCTAATAATAATACGATGTCCTTGCAATACGCCTCATCAATAGAAGTCTACGGCAACAGTAGAAATCCGGAATTAGAGTTTGACGGTGATCCCAGAGGGTTTCTGCCTTGTGTGATTGAAACTGCCCCTGACCTCTTAGACCTGATTTGTGAGGTTCGTGATGAGTAAAGAAAAAGATATGATAGAAGTTATAGATAGGCATATGCCCAGAAGTATCAGTCAGCTTAATAAGCTCTTTGAGGCCGACTCGGAAATAGTCGATTTTCATGGCAAGAATCTTCTCTACAATATTGACGAGTTTTCGGGAGAAGACCTATTTCGGGAGGAGGACCCCTATGTGCTAGGCTGGAATATGGCCATAGGCAGTATTAGCGATATCTTGGCCTCAGGGGGAAGACCTAGGTATTATGCCCACAGCCTAGTTATTCAAAATTCCTGGTCCAAAGACTATGTCAGCAAATTATCACAGGGAATTGCAGCGGTACTAAAGGAAGTGGGGGCAGCTTTTATCGGTGGGGATTTTGGGATTTCTAAAACCTGGCGCTATACAGGTTCGGTCATTGGGGAGCTGGTGGGTCCGCCCCTGTTAAGGAGCGGGGCAAAGGTTGGAGATGGGATTTTTATTACCGGCCCAATCGGCAGAGGCAATGTTGAAGCAGCCCTAGTCCTATACGCCGAAAACCAATTACTTAAACATTTGACGGGAAGCTGGAAAAACTCTTTCCGGCTGAGAAACAAAGAGGCAGAGGTGATAAAGCAATATAGCCGCTGCTGTATAGATACCAGCGATGGAGTCTTTAATGCTCTCAACACTATTTCAGAGATGAGCAGGACAGGCTTTGGCGTGGGTAATTTGCCCTATGTGAAAAGCGGGTTATTACTGGCCAAAGCCCAAAACGTACCTAAAGAAATGCTGTTTTTAGGCGAATGCGGGGAGTATGAATTGCTTTTCACCCTGAGTAAAGAGGCCGAAAAAGGGTTTCAAAACGAAGCCCAGGAGAAGAAAATGAAGTTTTATAAACTAGGTGAAGTGAGAGAAGAGGGAAGTAAATCGCTTCAGGAGAGAGGCAGGGAACTTGATTTAACAGTCTACGATTTAAGTGCTAGGAACTACTCAACCCCCAAAGACTATTTGAGAGCCGTAGCGAATTTTTTAAATCAGAGATCCATGCCGCTTTAACGGCTCAAACAGTGATGAAATGACCTGTATTGGAGGCTTTCGTCACCGAACATCGATGTTCAGTTTTTAGCCTGAACGAGTTTACCGGAGGCCAGAGAGACTTCATTCACTCGTACTTCGAATCTCGAACTTCGAACCTCGATTAAGGGGAGGGCAATGTGAAACGAAGAGTTGTTATTACCGGGATAGGACCGGCCACGGCCATAGGAATTGGTAAAAAGGATTTCTCCGCAGGCATTTATGGTTTAAAGACATGCATAACGGAGATACCGAGCAGTTATGAACGGAACTATACGTTCAAATCCCGCTATTTCGTCCCTAAGCCGGAATTTGCTATGACCGACTTAGGAATCCATAAATCAGTTGAAGGGATGATGGAAGAAGCCTCGAGACTCTCGGTGCTATGCACTAAGCTTGCTTTGGAGGACGCGGGATTTCAGATTAGTGAGGCTGAAAAACACATGCAGGTTGAAGGTCTTGAAAACTGCGGCATCATAATCGGTACTGGCATGAGTAGCCTCCAGACAGCTTTAGAATCCTACTCAGCCCATATTGCTGGGACGGACGAGTCTGAGTCTGAGTCTGGATCAGGATCAGGTTCTGGATCTAATCCTAACAAACCTCGTTTTAACAGAATGGTAATTCCCATGCTGATGACAAATTCGCCTGCTGCCTGGATATCGATACTCTTTGGCCTTAAAGGGTTCAGTTATACTCTCAATGCTGCCTGTGCCTCGGGAAGTTATGCCCTTGGTGAGGCCTACAGAACAATATTATCTGGCAGATGTGATACGATCCTAGCGGGTGGTGTTGAAGCCCTGGCAGAAAAGAGTGGCGCTATTATGAGAGGGTTTGACATGCTGTCAACTCTTACCAGAGCTAAGGATGGAAGACCCCAGCCCTTCTCTCAGCTGAGAAGTGGGTTTTTATTTAATGAAGGGGCTGGCTGTGTGTTAGTCCTGGAGGAGCTGGAAAGGGCTTGGAAAAGAGGGGCTGACATTTATGCAGAAATTGTTGATTATGAATCCTGCAGTGACGCTTACAGCATTGTCCAGATGGATCCCACTGGGGACAGCATCACCAAGCTTTTTGAGAAGATTACCAGGGGAGTAAAGGTTGACTATCTAAATGCCCATGGTACGGCTACCTTGGCAAATGATGACATTGAGGCCAAAGTCATCCAAAGGATCTTTGGAGCTAAAAGCTCTCAACCACATATTAATTCCACCAAAGGCGTCCTTGGCCACAGCATCGGAGCCTGCGGAGCCCTCGAGGTGGCAATATCTGCCCTATCCATCAAAGAGTCCAGAATCCATGGGAACCTAACCTCAAACCCTATAGATAATCTAAATCTTGCCATGAAGACCTTTGCAACCCCAATTGACTATGCTTTATCCACTTCCTATGGCTTTGGGGGGCATAATGCCCTAATCCTTCTCAAGAGGTATGATAATAATGAATAAGGTCATGATTACGGGAGCGACAGGATTTATTGGCAGTCACATTACCAAGGCTTTCTGCGAAAAACAGGTCAGGGTTAGTTGTCTTGTCCGAGAAGGTAGCAATGTTTCCAACCTTGAAGGTCTGTCGGTAGAGTTCAGGACCGGTGATATTAGGAACACCGAGGATTTAACCGGGGCTTTTACGGGAAATGACTGGGTTATTCATAATGCTGCCAAAGTATCCGATTGGGGGGATTATGAAGAGTTTTATCAAACGAATGTAACAGGCACTGTCAATGTCCTGACTGCCTGTGTTCAGGCTGGGATAAAAAATATCTTGATCACAGGGTCGAATTCCGTTTACGGAGAAGAGCATAGCACGGTCATAAAGGATGAGGATTCTCCCTATAATTCTCATTACCAGTACTTCGGGGATAGACTTTTACCTTGCAAGTTGAATTACTATCGTGATACCAAAGCCCTGGCCAAAAGAGAGGCCCTGACTTTTGCAGCAACCCATGATTTGAACTTGACCATATTAGAGCCTGTTTGGGTCTATGGAGAGAGGGAATTGAATGGGGTATTTTATGAATATCTTAAGACAACTAAAGCGGGAATTCCCTTTATGCCGGGAGCAAAGCATAACAAATTCCATGTTATTTATGCCGGAGACTTGGCTAGGGCTTATTTCTTAGCCTATACAAAACAGCTGGTAGGCCTAAATTGTATCCTTGTCGGTAATCAACAGGCTGAAAACATGGCGAGGATTTATGGGCTATTTTGTTCGGAGGCAGGATTTAAAAAGCCGAGGGATCTCCCCAAGGCCCTGACCTATCCTGCTGCTTTGCTCATGGAGTTTTTTTACACTCTGGCAAATTCTCAGAGCCCTCCGCTTCTGACCAGGGGAAGGGTGAACATGTTCTATGACAATCTGGAATTTTCCGTGGAGAAGGCTAGGCGGATTCTCGGGTTCAAAAACTCCCTCAGCCTAGAGGCGGGTATTAAAAGAACAGTCTTATGGTATAAAGAGCAAGGTCTGATTTGAAAGAGGGTGACCTTAATTAAGGTAAGTAATCTTACTGGTAGACAAAAAACAATTTTTAATCTGAAACTGAAGATAAGCATCTTTTTTCAGTATATCCCAGTTCTTTGGAAAGGGGATATTTCCTTTAAGCGGTTTATTCTACTCTTACAAAGACTGTTACTTTTTGTTTCCAGGATGCAGCATAATAAATTTGTCAAAATCAACGGTAAGACCAGGTTAGGATTGTATGTACCGGGCTTTCCATCTCAGGCTTTTCACACTGCCTGTCAGAAATTTAGTCAATTCTCAGAAAAGATGCCCTCTACCACAGTCTTGTTATCGATTACGTCCACATGCCCCTATAAGTGCAATTACTGTTACCAGAAACTTGATAAGGGTAAGGATGTGGATATAGAGACTCTGATCAAGATTGTAAAAAAGCTGCAAGAGATGGGGATTGCCTTTTTTAATATTGAGGGTGGAGAGCCCTTTTTAGTCTATGGCCGGTTGAAGAGAGTTTGCTCAGTTATTGACGCTAGGTCGGAAATCTGGATAAATACTACAGGAGCTGGTATGACAAGGGAAAGGCTTGTTGAACTTAAAGAAATGAATGTTACAGCCATTATGTTTTCCCTGCATAGCCCCGATGCCGATGCTTTCAACCGGTTTATGGGGAATAATTTGGCCTGGGATACTATGGTGGCCGGGGTTAAGCTGTGTCATGATGTAGGACTGGCTGTAGCTTTTAATACCTGTTTGATGAAAGACGACTTTTATAACAGTACTTTCGAACGAATTATGGAGCTGGTCAGGGACTTCAAGGCCTGTTTGATCCAGATAATTAAGCCTAAACCAGCTGGAGGCTGGCTGGAAAAGAGTGATATTGAATTTACCCTAGAAGACCTTGCTAATATAAAGGCCAAGGTTAACCAATACAATTTACAGGAAGAGTTCTCTAGGTATCCAGCAATCTCGGCTCAAATTATTGAAGAAGACAAAACTGTTTTCGGCTGTACGGCTGGTGGAACAGACCGATTCTATATTAATGCCAATGGCGATTTACAGCCCTGTGAGTTTCTAAATATTTCTTTTGGCAATATCGCGGTGGATAACTTCGAGAATATTTATCAAAAAATGCGCGGCTTCTTCCCCTGGGGTGGAGACTGTCATCTCTGCGAAAGCTGCTCAAAAAAGATTCATAAGCTTTATCTGGAAAATAATTTAAAATCCCTTCCACTTCCCCCCGAACTTTCATCTAAAATATATAGTTCTTGGAATCGGGGCAAAAGAACGGATTTATACGAGCGGTTGGAGAAGTTGAAGTAGATTTGAGTAAGCTTCTTGGTAAAGTTAAAGTTTGTTAGCCAAATCATTAAGATGTTGGGAAACTTCCAACAGTGAGGAGATTGAAGCCCCAATTTCCTCGATCGATGCAGATACTTCTTGAGTATGACCGCTAAATTTGCCTAATTCATTGACCATTCCACTGATTAAATTGCGAATTCCAAGAATGATTGTGCGAATATCCTTTGCCGAACCTGCGCTGGAAACCGCCATCTTTTGAATTTCATTAGCAACCACACCAAAACCACGTCCGGCTTCCCCGGCCCGGGCTGCTTCGATAGATGCATTAAGTCCTAAGAGTTTGGTATTTGTAGCTACTGAATCAATATACTGAACAACCTTCTCGGTTTCTTCGGCTTTCTGATGAACATTCTGGGAAGATTCCGCTACTGTTTGTCCAGCATTAGCCAGAATCTGGGCAGAGGCGGCAATGTGTTGAATTGCAGATGAAATTTGCTCTAAAGAACTGGTTAGTGTACTGGAGGTATCTCGCAGCTCGTTGCTAATCTGGTTCATTTCCGTTGGAACCGCAATAATCATACCACCAATAACTTCACCATCAATAATGATGGGAAAGGTAGCAACAAAATAAGGAATACCCAAAATTTTAGACATTACCTCTCCGGTAATCGATTTACCAGACTGAATCACTTTGGAGGAACTACTCTGTGGCCCTAATTTGTCACCGGCTTTAACGGGCATAGCTATCTTTGTTCCTTGTAATACATATAGATATTTTTCTCGGTCAAATAGTGATGTTGTTCCTTTTCCAAATGCAGTAGCGTGAAGTAAAGGAACTACTTGTTCAAAATATTTTATCACAGGAAATTCCCCTTTCAATGTTCTTAGATTGTTAGGTAAAGTTATAATTGTGCGTAGAAGTTCTCAGAATATTATAACATTCTTATCTAGAACTAGATATATATATGCTTCATAGAATATTCCAATAGTCGGGGAAACTGGATAGAGTAGCCATCAACGCTAAGAATCAAGTGGAGTGAAAGTAATCATTTGCGTGGTTTACTTAAAATCATTTGACAAGATATTACAGAACTAGTATCATAATTTTATATAATGGCAGTGAATGATTACTCACCAAACTAAAGAATAAGACAAGACTATAGCCCTAAGTTTATAGAGGTGTAAGTTAAATCATGCTATTGAATGCGAAATAGAAGTTAGTCTAAACCATTTAAGAAGAATTTAGGCAATATAAAGAGGACTCCAAGTCAGAAGGTATAAATGAGAGGTGAAATAGAATAATGCTAACGATATCTGATAAAGAGTTCAAACAATTGACTGATTATATTAAAGTAAATTATGGAATCTATCTCAAAGATGAAAAAAAGGCCTTGCTAACTGGAAGATTACATAATGTATTAACTGAAAAGAATTTTATGAGTTTTACTGATTACTTTAACTATATTATTACAGATAAAACAGGGGATGCAGTCATAACTCTAATTGATAAAATAACCACAAATCATACTTTCTTTATGCGAGAAGCGGATCATTTTAACTTCTTTAGAGATAAAGTACTTCCCTATCTAGCAACCACATCGAAGGATAAAGACCTGCGAATCTGGAGTGCCGGGTGTTCGAGTGGGGAAGAACCTTATACTTTGGCAATGATTATCGATGAATTTCTCGGTTTGGATAAAAAATGGTGGGATGCCAAAATTTTGGCTACAGATATTTCAAGCAAAGTTCTAGACATTGCTCTCAAAGGAGTTTATAACAATGAGGGGATAGCCATTATACCTGCTTCATGGAAAGTCAATTATTTTGAGAAATTAAATGATGGAAAATCCGTCCTAACTAATAAGATTAGGAATGAAGTAATATTCAGGAAGTTCAATCTAATGATGGAGGCCTTTCCCTTTAAAAGGAAGTTCCATACGATTTTTTGTAGGAATGTCATGATATATTTTGATAATGAGACAAAAATGAAGTTGGTAAAAAAGTTCTATGCTTTAACTGAGCCTGGAGGATACCTGTTTATTGGACACTCAGAATCCCTCAATCGCAACGATACTGAGTTTAAATACATCATGCCAGCCGTTTATCGAAAGGAAACCTAATTATGAGAAAAATAAAGGTACTTATTGTTGATGACTCGCTGATATTTAGGGAAGTGCTATCGCGAGGGATCTCCACAGATCCTTTGATTGAAGTTATAGCCAAAGCGATTGACCCCTTTGATGCTCGAGATAAAATTTTAGAATATTACCCTGATGTGATGACTTGTGATATAGAAATGCCTAAAATGAATGGCATTGAATTTATACGGAGGCTTATACCCCAGTATCCTTTGCCCGTCGTTGTGGTCAGCTCAGTAAGTGACGCGGTTTTTGATGCGTTAAATGCTGGAGCAGTCGATTTTGTAATCAAGCCTAATGTCCAATCTGCTAGAGATGTTGAAGCTTTTATCAATGAATTGATCGCTAAAATTAAGATAGCTTCTAAAGCGAAGGTTCCTAATCTAATTGGTCAAAGCTCGACAAACGTTGTTGATAAAGGAACTCTTATTGAAGGTAAGATCATTGCCATCGGGGCTTCTACTGGAGGAACGGAGGCAATTTTCAATATACTTAAAACACTGCATCCTCAAATCCCGGGTATTGTAGTTGCTCAACACATTCCACCGATATTTTCCAAGATGTTTGCTGATCGACTAAACGATACAACACAGTTGCGAGCTAAAGAAGCTCAGAATGGAGACTTCGTAGAACAAGGAAGTGTACTGATTGCCCCAGGTGGACAGCATATGCGGATTAAGAAGGTCGGGGAACGATTTAGAGTGGAATGCTATGAGGGGGAGAAGGTGAATGGACACTGCCCGTCAATTGATATCCTCTTTGAGTCTGTGGCTAAAGAAGTAGGTGAGGGTGCGATAGGGGTGATACTTACGGGGATGGGGTATGATGGGGCAAAAGGGCTACTCGCTATGAGAAGAAAGGGCGCTCGAACTTTAGGACAGGATGAGAAATCGTCTATCGTTTATGGCATGCCCAAAGTTGCTTTTGAAATCGGTGCGGTGGAAAAACAGATTCCCCTTGAAATTATAGCTCAAACCCTTGTAACCTTATTAAGGAGAGGAACTTCCTATTAATTTCAAGGTAGGTGCTTGATATGACTATGGGCAAACGAGATCATGAAGAATGTAATTTAGATATATTATTCAACACCACTCCGATAGGTATGTTCGTCTTGAATGATGATGCTTTGATCGAGAAGATTAATGATGAAGCTTTGGAACTTTTTCAAATTGACCGAGAGGATGCTTTAGGAAAGCGTATTGGTAACGGACTTCATTGTCAAGGGAGCACTGAAGATAGTCGCGGATGTGGATTCGGTAGGCAATGTAAATCCTGTAAGCTTAGATTGGCCACAGGGGTTACCTTAGAAACAGGGCAAGCTATAACTGGGTTGGAATATAGCAAAATAATACTGTATAGCGATAAGAGTAAAAAATATTGGTTTAGGGCAAGCCTAACGCCTTTGTCGATTAACGGAAAAAATAATATAGTCCTAGCGTTAGACAATATTACGGATAGTAAATTAGTGGAGGATTCGGCAAAAAAGTATCAGGTTCTTATGGAACAAAATGAGGAACAGCAAAGACGTATGTATGAACGATATCTCTCGTTGATTACAAATATGCCGGATAGCTTTGCTTACAATAAAGTCATCTATGATGAAGCAGGAATCCCAGTAGATTATGAAATCCTTGAGGTTAATGGTGTCTTTGAAAAAATATTCGACGTGTCTCGTGAAGAAATTATTGGTAAAAAATATTCAGATCTATTTTTCGGCAAAGCTCCCCAAATCTGCAAACAAGGAATCGCTGAATACGGAGAGATGGTGCCGACAAGTGTTGAGCTCGTTTTGCCTATCTACTATTCGGAATGGAGTGAGCGCTGGTTTTCAGTTAAACTCTATTGTCCCGAGTTCGGTTATTTCGTCTCAATTATTACGGATGTGACTGAGCGCATACATGTGGAGGATGAACTCAATCTTGCTAAGGATAAGGCAGAGGCTGCAAATCGAGCAAAAAGTGAATTTCTAGCGAATATGAGTCATGAAATCCGAACCCCTCTTAATGGAATGGTTGGGATGATTGATTTAACTCTTTTAACGGATATAAGCCGAGAACAGCGGGGAAACTTAGAAATTGCTAAAGCTTGCGCGGATTCCTTGCTGAAAATCATCAATGATATTTTAGATTTTTCAAAAATAGAAGCTGGAAAATTAGTGATCGAAACAATAGGGTTTAACCTTCGGAAACTTTTAGATTTAACTATCAAAGCACATTTACCTTTAGCAATGAAAAAGAACTTGAAATTGAATTGCGACTGTTCCACTTCCATACCTCAAGCCTTGAAAGGGGATCCCAACAGGTTAAAGCAGATTCTAAATAATCTGTTAAATAACGCTCTAAAATTCACGGAACATGGGGGGGTTACTCTTTCGGCACAGGAACTGGTTAGGACAGACGAAACAGTTGAGGTGAAGTTCACGATTACTGATATGGGTATTGGTATATCGGAACGAGAACAAGCTACACTTTTTAGAAACTTTAGTCAAGTAGATGGTTCAATCACGAGAAAATACGGTGGAACGGGTTTGGGGTTGGTGATTTCCAAGCAATTGGTTGAGATGATGGGTGGGGGTATAACGGTGGAAAGCCAAAAGGGAAAAGGGAGTACGTTTAGCTTTAGTCTCAAGTTCAGGCTAGCTGGAGAATTGAACTCTCCAACTCCAGATCCCTTCACCCCTATCCATACTATAAAACCCTTAAGAATTCTCATTGTCGAAGATGATAAGATCAATTTAAAGGTCTTAGCCTTAATGCTCAAAGAAAAAGGTCATTTTATCGAATCGGCTTCGAACGGCTTTGAAGCTTTGTTATTACATGCGGAAAAACAGTACGATGTAATTTTTATGGATATTCAGATGCCGATTATGGACGGGATTGAAGCAACCCTCAAAATTCGTGAGCGAGAGGGTGATAGTCGTCATACGCCAATCATAGCCTTAACAGCTTATGCGCTTGTTGGAGATCGAGAGAAATTCCTGTCTTATGGCTTGGATGAGTATATACCCAAACCAATCAAGATGGATGAATTATTCCGGATCTTAGAAGAAGTAATGAACCGAAGTAGCTCAGAAGATAAACGTAGCGCTGAGTCTGAGTTTGAGGTCAGGATTAGTGAAACGGGGAAAGTATTAAATATCAAGCTTGAGGTGCCGCTGGGACGTGATAAACACTCCATTCTTCAAGAGATTTCCCGAGATATTAAGGAACTCAGACTTGCGTTGATCAATGGGGATATGAACCTTATTGAAGGAATTGCTCATAAAACCAAAAATAACTGTAGCTTTATTGAAGCGGATGAACTAAAAGCTTTAGCATTTAAAATTGAACTAGCTGCTAGACGGGAAAGCCAAGAGGAAGTAACCAGGAATTTCCATAATCTTGAACAAGGGTTTGAAATTTATATGCATCTATAATCCCGAGATGATTGGTTCCACCGATTTACTGATTCTATTGGAAAGGGCTTGATATCCTGCAGAATTGGGGTGCATGCCGTCCTTGGCGATATAGCGGCCTAGATTGAATTTCAGAAGGTCGTGGGTTGGGATGAAGATCCCCTTCCCATCTTGTTCAACGAGCAGCTGGGTATTGTAGTTCCATGTATTCAGAAGCTTGGTATCTTCGGCACTACTTACTTTTTCATAAGGATTATAAAGCCCTAGAATAATGACGATGGAATTCGGGTTAGTGGTTCTTAGCACTTTCATCGTTTGTTTTAGATTGCCGAGATAGCTGGCCATTCTTACTTTGAATTGATCTTCTTTAGCGAGATCGTTTAAAGATAGGATGCTTCTGATATCATTTCCACCAATAGAGACTAAGATAATATCCGATTCTGAGATTGTCTTATCTAGACTTTTGTTTTGAAGCTGTTCTAGAAGGCCTAAACTTTCCAGTCCGTCGATTCCAGCGTTATTTACGATGATCTCTTTAGATGTGACGTTTTTGAAAGACTCTGTTAGATAGCCTGAAAACCCCTTGCCCTTTTCATCGCCTGTTCCTTTGGCAATAGAGTCTCCCAGGATGAGCAATTTAAACGAATTGGCATTCTGGGAAGAAAGCTTTGTTGAAACCGGTGAAGTTTGTGGAGTTTCGGCTTTAGCCGATGGCTGAGGATTGGCCGCTGTCGTGATAATGATCGCCTGATAGAAACCAATTGCTAAAACGATAAAGCCCACGCAGGCAATCGTAAGAATAGAGTACCACATGCTTTTTTTTAACACGTTCATTTCTCCTTAGACCAAGATATCTTGTCTTGTAAAATAGACAAAGCTAATAATGATTGAAGCAATAGCCCATCCTAAAAGAACAGTGATTGAGAAAAGCATATTCATCCCTTCGATCGGTTGGAACGAGCCTGATAAATAATCCGTGAGGCGTAGGTTAACCATGAACATGTAGCGTGTGATCTTCCAATCTGTGAGAAAGAAGCTGATGAAATTACCCGCTACTAGGGTGGACATAATAATGCCAATCGAAGCGGCCGTGCTTTTTACGAGGATAGAGATCATAAAGGAGATACTGCCTACTACAACGGCAACAAAAAAAGCCAAAGAATAAACCATGAGAGAATATCGCCACTGGGGGACGTTAAGGACACTAGTGGAGTCTAATTTTCCCGCTAGAACTTTGAAACCTGTCGCTACCGGGGCTAACCATCCTCCGTAACCAAAGAAAGCTCCTGAAATAATCGCTGAGAGCACAAAAGCAAAGAAGACAACCAGAACCTCCAAGATTACTAGTGTTAAATATTTACTGAGCAGAATCTTCCATCGAGGAACGTTCCTCACGAGAAGCAGTTTGATCGTTCCGCTCGAGGATTCCCCTGACACCATATCGGCTGACAACATAATAATCAAAAGAGGTAAGAACAAGAAAATAGCTTGTTCCATAAATTTGGTCGTAAATTTCGCGGCAGACTGTTCCAGCGGGTTGATATTATTATCAACGTTGTATTGTAGTTGTTCCATTCTTACCCGAGTTGACGATTTATTTTTCTCGTCCATATAAGGGCTGTCAAGCCTGTTCTTCAGATCGATTAACTGCTGCCCAGCCAGCTTGCGCCAGTCATCAGTGGCTGTAATTCCCATTCGTTGAGAGAGTTGGGCCTTGGTTCTAGCGAGGGTTTGGTTTTGACCATAAGCAAAGACCGAGATCAGTACAACCAGAATTGCCAAAACAAACATGAGTCGTTTCTTGGAAATCATTTTTATGACTTCATTTTTAATCAGGCTATACAATTTCATCACCTTCAGTCAGGTCTAGAAATAAATCTTCTAAAGTGTTTTGCTTTGTCGAGCAATAGGTAAGTGCTAGGCCTTCTCTAATAAATAATTCATTAATTCTATCAAGTGGCTGCTGGCTTATGTCAGCGCTAATGGTATTCTTTTTCAACTGAACAGCTTCAATATTCCAATGTTCTCTGAGAATCGCGATTGCTTTCTCAGGGTTATTTAATTGCCATTCTATCTGATCATTATGGATGATCTCTTGGACATTGGCGGTTTTAATGACACTCCCTTGTTTGATGATGGAGACGACATCACACATTTGCTGAATTTCCACCAGTAAATGGCTCGATACGAAGACCGTCATACCTTCCTCATAGGCCAGCTTTCTAATCAGGTTCCTGAACTCTGTTATCCCAGCAGGGTCGAGGCCATTTGTTGGTTCGTCAAGAATTAAAAGCTTGGGTCGAGACATGATGGCTTGGGCGATTCCTAAGCGTTGACGCATGCCCAAAGAATAGGTGCTTACTTTGTCATTGACCCGATGCTGGAGACCAACCATGTCCACGACGTCTTTGATTCGTTGCTGACTTATCTGCTTATCCATGGCAGCAAATTGTAACAAGTTTTCCATCCCGGTCAAGTATTTGTACATATCGGGGCTCTCAATAATGCAGCCGACATTCGACAGGGCTTTCCCAAAATCATGGGCTACGGAATAGCCACAGATGCTAACTGACCCTTTTGACGGTTTTATTAATCCGACAATCATGCGAATCGTCGTAGTTTTGCCCGCACCATTAGGGCCTAAAAAACCAAAAATCTGAGATGAATAAAGAGTTAGGTCTATTCCCTTGATAATTTCTTTGCCTTTAATGGTTTTTCTTAAGTTGTTGAGTTCCAAGACTGCGCTTTGCTGCATATAATCTCCTCTATTAGAACATTTATCAGATGATAACCTATACAAAGCTCCCAAATTACACTAGTTAGAAAGTAAACAGACTGGTACCAGTCAGAAATGATAAACTAAACTAAACCTCAAAAGAAGTAGTACACACATATGTTCATTATAAATATAATCCACATAAATTGACAGCTGAATTATTCGAATAAACTAGGGGGAAAGATTAAGAGACTACATCTTTCATCAAAACGTATGAGCCTTAATCCATGAACAAGTTATGATTCAGGAGTGAAAATATTAGTGGAAGTACGCCATACTAAGTATCCATGACAGATAGGATAAAGGATTAACAAACCTAATAACCAGATTGCAACTCCAAATGTTAGAGAATAGCCATTAAAATTTGAGAGTAGTGCAGGTACCGCAGCGTAAAGCCAAAGATGAGTATTATAAAAGAGAAGTGGAACTCGACCAAAGTTTTCTAATATTTTAGCTACTCTCGAAGTTTGTGGAAGCTCGTAAAATATGAATAGCAGTATAAAGACAAGACCTAGATAAAACAAAAAATAGTCTGGGCTTGGGGGGTATTTAGAAAGATCGAAAAAGCCCGGAAACGTGCCATCTGGATGAAGGTAATCCCCAATTCCAGCGAAACGGAAGATAAAAAAAAGGGCTAAACTACTAAAACCTGAGACAGCAAACCTTCTGGCTTCGTAGGCAATTCCCCGTTTTTCTACATAAGTGTGTCCGTACAACCAACCTAGGGCCATCGGTAAAAGCCAAGGGATGATGGGAAAATTATTATTCACTAAGGATGTCGGTGAAAAGGGGACAGGTAGAATTAGAATGGCTTGCCAGGCCTGTTCTAGGGCTATATTGAATGGAAAGCTCCAGGTGAAACCGGGAAGAAACAATTGGCTATATAAATAGAGGAGCCCAGATATTCGGAAAAGCTTCCAAGGAGAAATATGGCGTCCAAGCGAAAGGAAAAAGAAACCAGTCCCTATCGTAGATAGTACGCTCAACGAAAAAAAAGTCCCCCATGTAACGATGGAAAGTGATTTAGCCTGAATAACCAGAGGGAGATTAAAGGCGGGAGAAGCAATAAACACTTGAAACGCCATAAGGAGCATTCCTCTGCGCCAGATATGATGGTTGATGCTGGAACTCGAATAACCTTTTGATTCACGCTTTTTTATGGATAAGGCTAATACATAACTGGCAATAAAAAGAAAACCTGGTGCGCAGATACTAGACAAAAACATAACAGTTAATGCTAACGCACTTGAGTTGCCAAGTGGATTGAAGGTTACGGTACCGTTAATCAAAAGAGGTAACCCTTCATTATTAATTCGGCCATTACTCCAAAAAAACAAGGCGTGATCTAACGCCATAAAAATCATAATTAGACCACGGGTTTGGTCTAGAAATGGAAGTCTACTCGAAATACTTTTAGTTGCTTTTTGAATTTCACTTTTATCCAATCGTAAGACTCCCACTTCTATAAGTGGGAGTGGGTCCACGTTCTCCGCTTCGGTGGTAGAGTCCGACTTCGCCGCTAAGAGTCCTTTTTGGGACGTGCGGCTTCGGCGAAACCCTCCACTGGAGACTTTCGTCACCGAAGACTCGATGTTCAGCTTAAGCTGAACGAGTTCACTTGCATCGCCAGCAAAGCTTAGACTCAAATTTAACATCTCCTTCCTTATAATTTGTAGTTAAAATTATACTCTCCAAAAATGTAAAAAAATTACGTAAGTTATTAACGAATCATGAACAAGTAGCTTTGGAGCACCTGCACCCGTTTGAGTAATAAATTATTGGGCCTTGCTGAAAATGGCAATTTAAGAATAATAATATGGAATAAAATAAAATGTTTAAGTGGAAAATACCTATATGTGCAGCTGGATAGTTCACAAAATTGAGGTTCTTGGAGGGTGCTTAAGTGAAAATATATCGTGTCAACATGTCAACGCTTTCGTTTGTTGCAGAGGAAGTACCTGAGGAGTGGAAGTTGCTTGGGGGCCGAGGGCTAACTTCGAGCATAGTAGCCAAAGAGGTTGACCCTACCAGTCACCCACTTGGCAGTAAAAACAAATTAGTTTTTGCGCCGGGGTTGCTTACGGGTACTATGGCGGCTAACGCGGGACGTTTATCGGCGGGTGCTAAGAGTCCCTTAACCGGTGGTATAAAAGAAAGCAACTCCGGAGGAACTGCGGCCCAAAGACTTGCGAAGCTAGGTGTAAAAGCCTTAATTATTGAGGACATTCCAGAAGGAGATAAATGGTATTGTCTCCATGTTCATAAAGATGGCGTGGAAATCAAAGAAGAAACCGAGCTCTTGGGAAAAGGCAATTATGAAGTAATCCATACTTTAACCTCAAGATATGGAGAAAATACAGGAGTAATAACCATCGGACAAGCCGGGGAATTTAAAATGTCCGCAGCCAATATTTCTGTTAAAGACCCCAAAGGCCATATTCGTAGCTTAGGGCGAGGTGGGCTCGGAGCTGTCATGAGTTCTAAACGGATCAAGTTCATAACCTTGGACGATAACGACGGGGATGGAATTGAGATTAACGACAAGGAAAAATTCAAAAAAGCTGCTTCAATCTTTAATAAGGGATTACTTAGTCACCCTGTGAGCGGTAACGCCCTGCCCAAATATGGAACCAACGTCCTAATTAATATTCTCAACGAGGCTGGCGGACTACCTACCAAAAATTTCAGGATGGGTCAATTCGATGGAGCCGAAAAGATTAGCGGCGAGACCATGTATGATACTATCATGAGTAGAAAGGGCGATCCTACCCATGGTTGCCATGTTGGTTGTGTTATTCGTTGCTCCCAAACTTATAACGATAAAGACAGTAAATACCTTACCTCTGGTTTTGAATATGAGACAATTTGGGGGTTCGGGGCAGGCTGCACAGTTGACGATTTAGATATTATCGCTCATATCGACCAGTTATGCGATGACATTGGCATAGATACGATTGAAACTGCCGGGACCATGATGGTGGCAATGGAAGCAGGTATCCTCCCCTGGGGGGATGGTAACGGAATCCTAAAATTATTTAAAGACGAGATTAAAAAAGGTACTTCACTTGGACGTATCCTTGGCAATGGAGCTGATTTCACAGGTAAAGCTTTTGGAGTAACCCGGGTTCCGACGGTTAAATGTCAGAGCATGCCGGCCTATGATCCACGGTCAGTTAAGGGTATCGGCGTAACCTACGCTACGACTACGATGGGTGCCGACCATACTGCTGGGTACTCAGTTACTGCGAATATCTTAAATGTGGGTGGTCATACAGATCCCTTGGCAAAAGAGGGTCAGATTGAACTTTCGAGGAATTTGCAAATTGCCACAGCAGCCATTGACAGTGCAGGTCTATGCATTTTCACTGCCTTTGCGATCCTGGACTCCGATCCAGTCTCTCATGCTCTAATTGCCATGATTAACGCTCAATATGGCACGAACTGGTCCGTGGACGATTGGTTCAATCTCGGACGCCGGGTACTTAAGACGGAAAGGGCTTTCAATGAAGCTGCTGGATTTACAAATAAGGATGACCGTTTGCCGGAATTCTTCAGTGAACCTGTACCTCCCCATAATGCTATTTGGGATTTTTCCGGTGAAGAGCTAGAACAGGTTTATAATTATTAGGTTGTCGCATAAATACAAATGAAAATTAAGCTGGATGGTACAAAGGATGTTATACGAGGAGGCTTATAAATGGAAGTCAAGGTAAAGCTCTTTGGAGACCTTCGTGAAGGTCGGTTTAAAGAAGAAAAGACTCAATTGGAGGAAAACAGCCGTGTAATTGATATCATTAACAAGCACAACCTACCGCTAGAAGAAGTTGCCATCTGTATGGTCAACAGTCGAGTAGTTGAATTTGGTCAAGAGGTGCAGAACCAGGATATCGTTGCTTTCTCTCCTCCGGTCGGTGGTATGTAAATGGTAGCTTATTTATTCAGTGAACTCGTTCAACTAAAGTTGAACATCGAGTCTTCGGTGGGGGACTCTACCCCCACCGAAGCAGAAAAAGGTGTATCACTCCCACTTGTAGAAGTGGGAGTCTTACGATTTGGATAACTGAAATTTATTGAAACGGACTAAAAGTTTAATGCCTTTCGTCCGTTTCTTTGCATTTAATGAACAAGTTTCCCCTGTGAATCGGCAGGTTAAATGAAAAAAAGGGTGGAAAAAATAATTGACAATTTTTTGCTAAACAGATATTATGAGAGGGAAAGTGAATGATTAC
The DNA here is from genome assembly GCA_001516045.1 of Desulfosporosinus sp. BRH_c37. Taxonomy (GTDB): domain Bacteria; phylum Bacillota; class Desulfitobacteriia; order Desulfitobacteriales; family Desulfitobacteriaceae; genus Desulfosporosinus. The sequence goes on along the minus strand of LOEW01000294.1, from coordinate 12,429 downwards.
TCGCCATTGGAGGAAAAAATTTTGTCCAAATTATTGCACACTAAAGAAAGTTTAATTTTATCGACGATCGAGGTTATCAGTGAACATGGTCTGCAGGGGCTAACGACTAGGGAAGTGGCAAAAAGGCAGGGCATCTCCGAATCAACAATTTTTAAGCATTATAAAACCAAGAACGAACTCATTTTGGCGGTACTCGAATATTTCGCTCAATATGATGAAGCAATTATTGAATCATTAGGATTGAAAGAGTTTACACCTATCGAAGCAATTATTTATTTTGTAGAAGCCTATGTCACATATTATGAAAATTACCCAGAAATAACAGCCATTACCCTGTCCTATGAGGGATTAATGCATGAAATAGAGCTCGGTGATGTGGTCCAAAGAATTTTCGCAAAACGGGTCAAGGCTATTCGATCCTTAATTGAGGATGCTAAACGCCAGAAAGAAATCTCCAAGGATGTCGATACTGAAAGTTTGGCTGATCTTATTATAGGCTTAGAAAGAGTTATTATCCTAAGATGGCGTCTTGACAATTATAATTTTTCTTTGAAGAAACATACTTTGACAGCTTTAAAGATGTTGTTAGATGTTTTCAGAATAAGGTGTAAGACAAAAAGTACAAGTTAGTGAGGAGTGGAGTTAGATGAAGAAATTACTTATTGTGGATGATGCCGCTTTCATGCGACTTTCCATTCGAAATATGCTGATGAATTACGAAATAGAAATTATCGGAGAAGCAGCTAATGGGGAGATAGGTGTTTCAATGTATAAAGAATTACGTCCCGATGTTGTGACGATGGATATAACGATGCCAGAGATGACTGGGATTGAAGCTCTCAAAGCTATCAAGGCTTTTGACCCTCAGGCTAAAGTGATCATGGTCTCTGCCATGGGACAGGAGAGCATGGTGAAAGAAGCCATAATTAGTGGAGCAAAAACCTTTATCGTTAAACCATTTAAGGAAGAATTTCTATATAAAACAATTTCTAAAGTGTTAGGTATTTAAAGGGAACTCCAAGTCAGAAGGGGGTGAATGGAATTGTCTAACCAGTATGTCAATGAACCGATGCTGGATCTCTTCATTTTCGAGTCGATGCAACTAATTGAGCAAATGGAGCTCTTGATTATATCTAATGAAAAGTCTAGCTCCTATGCTTCCGAGGCCATCAACGAGATTTTTCGAATTATGCATACGATCAAAGGCTCCTCGGCAATGATGCTTTTTAATAATATTTCAACACTGGCCCATTCAATGGAAGACCTATTTTTTGTTCTACGCGAGGATAAGCCCCAGAAGGTTGACTATTCGCAGTTGTCAGATTTAGTGTTTGAGGGTCTTGATTTTATAAAGGTAGAAATCCATAAGATCAGGAATGGTGATGAAGCAGATGGCGATGCTTCAGCTTTAATTAAGCATTTACGAGACTTCCACGACACTATCAAAGATCAAAATTTAAGTGCTGACAATCTGCACGTAACTGGATCAGTTTGTCATGAAAATCGTGCCCCAGAGAAGCAGCAATATTACATAAGCAAAGTAAGAACGGAAACGTCGTCCATGATGAGTAAATTTCAGGCCACCCTTCGTTTTGAACCAGATTGTGGTATGGAAAACTTGCGCGCCTTTGGGGTAGTAAACGATTTAGGAGAGCTTGTCGAAGAGTTTTACCATATTCCAGAAGATCTCGATCACGAGGATAGTGCTGGGGTTATTGCTGAGCAGGGGTTTACCCTGTTTTTGAAGACAGATCGTTCCTTGGAAGAAATTCACAGAGTTTTGATGCAAACGTTCTCATTAAAGGATCTTCAATTGGCGCAGGTGGAAAATAGTAAACTATTCAATGATCTCCACAAAGAAAGGAGAATTTTGCTAGAGGGTAGCACCATAAAGGTTCCGAGTGCTACGGATCCAGACCATTTAGCCAACAAACATGAAGAAAGAGAAATTCATGCTTCGGCAAATCTGCAAAGCATTATTAGTGTCAGTGTAGCAAAGTTAGACCAGCTTATGGATTTAGTGGGAGAAATGGTGATAGCTGAGGCGATGGTGACCCAAAATCCAGACCTTAAAGGCTTGGAGCTGAATAACTTTGCCAAGGCTGCTCGACAACTCAGAAAAATCACCAGTGAACTCCAAGATACTGTCATGTCCGTACGCATGGTACCCTTAGCGGGTACGTTCCAAAAGATGAACCGGACATTACGTGATATGTGTAAAAAACTCAACAAGGAAGTTCAGCTTCAGTTAATGGGTCAGGAAACTGAGGTTGATAAAAATATCATTGAACATATTTCGGATCCCTTAATGCATCTCATTCGCAATTCGATGGATCATGGCATAGAAATGCCTTCTGAACGAGAAACCAAGGGGAAACCCCGTTTGGGAACAATTACCTTAGAAGCTAAAAATGCAGGTGGAGATGTCTTAATTATTATTCGGGATGATGGTGAAGGTTTTAACAAAGATAGGATCTTAGCCAAAGCTCGTGAAAAAGGATTAATTCAAGGAACAGAAGATGAAATCACGGATAAGGAAATCTATAACATGGTCTTTCTACCTGGGTTTTCGACGAACGAGGAGGTTACGGAATTTTCTGGGCGGGGCGTCGGGATGGATGTCGTTGTGAAAAATATTGAAGCCGTTGGAGGAACAATCACGGCGGATAGTGTACCTGGAAAGGGTACGACCATTACTCTAAAAATTCCTCTAACCCTGGCGATCATAGACGGTATGAACATTAAGGTGGGGGATTCACGCTATACCATACCGACAACCGCAATAAAAGAGTCCTTCAGGCCCAAAATGACAGAGGTGATTGTTGATCCGGATAATAACGAAATGATGATGGTTCGAGGACAATGTTTTCCCGTCCTGCGTTTGCACAATATTTATCATGTTCAGACTGATGTGACTGAGTTTACAGAAGGGATCATTATTATGGTGGAGCAGGACAACAAAACCCTTTGTATCTTTGCAGATGAGTTGATTGGACAGCAGCAGGTCGTCGTAAAAGCGCTTCCAACATATATACGAAACACGAAAAAAGTAAGTGGTCTGGCTGGGTGTACCTTATTGGGGGATGGAAGTATAAGTCTAATACTAGATATTGGGGGGCTTATGATTAGGCAATCAGCGTAAATTTCAGGGAAAGGGGAAATTAGATGGCGGATATCGTTGAGCAAGATACGTCAGACATAATCGAAGATACACAGAAAGGCAAGTTTCTCACCTTTTGCATGGGCAATGAGTTTTATGGGATTGAAATCAAATACGTCACTGAAATCATTGGAATGCAGCCCATTACTGAAATTCCTGAAATGCCCGAATATGTGAAGGGAATCATAAATTTGCGGGGTAAAATTATTCCGGTCATGGATGTACGGTTGCGATTTAGAAAGCCCTTTAGAGAGTACAATGATAGAACGTGCATCGTAGTCATTGATATCAGAGAGGTCTCGATTGGGCTGATAGTCGATAGTGTTTCTGAAGTGATATCTATACCTGATGAAGAAATTGTAGCTCCTCCGAACATGGCGAAGGAAGGAAATAGATACATTAAAGGGATCGGTAAAGTGGGAAGTGAAGTCAAGCTTCTCTTGGATTCGGATAAGCTGCTCAATGAAACGGATTTGGAAAATTTAATGTAATTATTAAGAATAATGTGGAGGTGTTGAGGAATGAGATGGTTTATGGATATGAAAATTGCTGCTAAGTTAATAACCGGGTTTATTCTTGTTGCAATTATTGCGGGTATAGTAGGCGTTGTAGGCATCGTAAATATTAAAGATTTAAACCAAGCAGATACGGTGCTATATGAGAACGTGACGGTACCGATCTCCGATTTAGCGGATTTATCTACTCAATTCCAAAGGATGAGGGTCAATGTACGTGACATAATCTTAGCAAATGATCCACTCGATAAAAAAAAGTCGACGGACAATCTAGCTCAGAGACAAGCTGATATTGACAAGGATTTAGAGGCTTATAATAAAACTATAGTATCAGACAGTATGAGAGGGTTATATACAGATCTGGTTAAGAAAGATACTGCCTTTGATCAGGAGATTGTTAAGGTAACTGAGCTTGCAAAACAAAATAAAACTGCAGAGGCTATAGCACTAATGAGTGAAACGGGTTCCTCTGGCATCGCTTCGAGGGAATTACAAGATGCAATTGCAAATATTATCAAAGTTAACGTAGACAATGGAAAAATTAAGGCCGATGCTAATACCAAGACGGCCGATAGCGCGACAGTAATTATGATTATTGTTATACTTGCAGGTGGAATCATTGCTATAGGTTTAGGCGTGTTCCTCAGCTCAATTATCAGCAAACCGATTAAGCAACTGGTGGGAGTCGCAGGCAGACTTGCAGAAGGCGATCTTGACATACACATTGATATTACTACCAAGGATGAAATAGGAATTTTAATGAATTCGTTAAATAATGTAATTATATCGTTAAATGAAGTAATGGGTGAAATAAATAATGCTTCGGCTCAGGTTGCTGCAGGATCAAGACAGGTCTCCGACTCTGCCCAAGCGCTTTCCCAAGGGTCAACTGAACAAGCGAGTTCAGTTGAACAACTTACCGCCTCGATGGAGGAAATTTCGACGCAGACTAAACTGAATGCTTCTAATGCTACTCAGGCTAATGAGTTGGCCCTGGCAGCCAAAGAAGGCGCTATAAAAGGGAACGAGCATATGCAAGGTATGCTCAAAGCTATGGATGATATTAACGAATCATCCGGAAACATTTTCAAGATCATTAAAGTCATTGACGAAATAGCCTTTCAAACAAACATCTTAGCTTTGAATGCGGCGGTTGAAGCTGCCCGTGCAGGTCAACATGGTAAAGGTTTTGCGGTTGTTGCCGAGGAAGTACGCAATCTAGCGGCCAGAAGTGCCAACGCTGCTAAAGAAACGACTGCTCTGATCGAGGGTTCAATTAAGAAGGTCGAAGGCGGTACGAAAATTGCTAGCGAAACGGCTGTGGCACTCAACCAAATCGTCGATGGAGTTACAAAAGCGACCAATTTAGTCGGGGAAATTGCTACAGCCTCTAATGAGCAAGCTTTAGGTATTAATCAGGTGAATCAAGGCATTTTGCAAGTATCCGATGTTGTTCAGACGAATTCCGCTACTTCAGAAGAAAGCGCTGCAGCAAGTGAGGAATTATCGAGTCAAGCAGAGCTGCTCAGAGAACAAGTTAGTCGGTTTAAGCTGAAGAAAACAACTGGCTCCTCTTATAGAGGGTTTGAGGATATGAATCCAGAGGTTTTACGCATGCTGGAGGATATGTCCAAAAAGAAGAAGCGCGATAACACCCCTTATTCTAACCAAGGGTATGCGGAGGCTTCAGCAACAAGCAGTAAGCCTAAGATTTCTTTAAGTGATCAAGAGTTTGGGAAATATTAGCTAGATACTAGAGGAGAGCCGTTGGGCTCTCCTGAACTCTATAAACTTTTTGTATGAATGTTTTATGCTATTTTGCTAAGTTAGGTGTGAAAAATGGAAAAAATTGTAGGAATTGGAGAATATGCTATATCAGAATTCGAAGGTGATTTGATTAAGACCTTTGCGCTGGCTTCGTGTGTGGCTATAACAGCGTATAATCCATTGCTAAAGGTAGCAGGGATGATCCACATAGCTCTACCGTCTCCTTCAGATAGAGAAGAAGGTCTGCGAAGACCAGGATATTACGCTACTTCAGGGATACCTCTCCTTATCAATAAAATGGGCAAAGAATATGGTAGTAGGGTTGAAGATCTACAAATAAAAATTTTTGGTGGTGCATTGTCAATCAGAAACGCTGATTATTTTACAATAGGGTCAAGAAATTGTTCAGCTGTTAGAGATACTCTAGTAAGTATGAACTTAAGAGTCTTGGAAGCTCAAACAGGCGGGACTGTAATTAGAAACATAGAAATGGATGTGCAGACAGGATTAATTATTATGAAGACTCTTCCGATTAACTTTTAAGGCAGGTTGACGGATCATGGAGATTAATAGTCGTGAAAATGAGATCGATAATTTCGAAATTGTATTCAACTCTAGCCCAATCGGGATGTTTGTACTGAATGAATACTTATTAATAGAGAAAATCAACGATGCTGGGCTAATCTTTTTTGCTAAACAAAGTGATGATGTACTGGGCAAGCGGTTTGGCAACAGTTTTTTGTGTAAATGTAGTTTTGAAGATGAGCGAGGGGGTGGATTCGGATTAGATTGTCATTCTTGTGAGCTTAATATAGCAGCTAATCTAGCGGTCGAAATCGGAAAGTCCACTACTAATATGGAGTTCAATAAGATATTCATTGAGGACGAGAACGAAGTAGAACATTGGTTTAGTGCAAGCGTAAATCCTATCATGCTTGGCAGGAAACGTTGTGTAGTTATAGCCTTGGTCGATATTACCGATTCTAAGGAAAAAGAGCTTGCCATGATCAAGTCTAGAGATGCCGAGACAGCCCTTCGCGCAAGCGAAGAAAAGCATAGAATTTTATATACAAAATACCGGTCTCTTTTCATGAATATGCCGAGTAGCTTTGCTTATAACAAAATTATATATAATGAGGCAGGAAAGCCCATCGACTACGAGATTATTGAGGTCAATGAAACATATGAAAAAATCTTCAACACTTCTAGAAAGGAGATTATCGGTAAGCGGTATTCGGAACTGTTTTCTGGAAATACGGAAAAATATCAACAAAGAATGGCTGAGTATGGTGAAGTTTCCTTATCTGGGAACATTAAGGTTGTCCCATTATATTATTCGGAGTGGCGTGATAGTTGGTTTTCTGTAGGATTATACAGCCCAGAACCAGGCTATTTCGTATTAATCATTACGGATATGACTGAACGTAAACTTGTAGAAAATGAGCTTAAACGCGCCAAAGAAGCAGCGGAGACAGCCAATAGATCCAAAAGTGAGTTTCTGGCAAATATGAGTCATGAAATCCGTACCCCCATGAATGGAATTGTAGGGATGATTGATTTGACTTTACTGACGGATCTAAGCGTTGAACAGAAGGAAAATCTTGATATCGCTAAGACCTGCGCTAACTCGTTACTGAAGATTATTAATGATATTCTGGATTTCTCGAAAATGGAGGCAGGTAAATTAGTTTTCGAAGACATCGCCTTTAGTATCAGGGGCTTGGTGGATGAAGCCACGAAAACACATGCTTCTCACGCTGTGAAAAAAGGGTTGAATCTAAAATGGGAGATATCTTCATCAATCCCAGCAGTCTTGAATGGAGATCCCAATCGGTTAAAGCAAGTATTAAATAACCTCTTGAATAACGCTCTTAAGTTTACGGAACAGGGGAAGGTAACACTTTCAGTTAAGGAAATAGCCAGAAGCGATAAAAAAATCGAATTAAAGTTTTCAGTTGAGGATTCAGGCATAGGAATATCAAAGGAAGAGCAATCCAGACTATTTAGAACGTTTAGCCAAGTCGATGGGTCTATAACCAGGAAATATGGCGGTACAGGTTTGGGTCTTGTAATATCAAAGCAACTCGTTCAAAAAATGGGTGGGAGCCTATGGGTGGATAGTAAAAAAGGAAATGGAAGTTCCTTTAACTTTACAATTAAGTTCACGTTAAATGGAGAGTTGAGAAACAAAATACACATGAACCCCAAGCAGACTAAAACCACGAAACCCTTGAGAATCCTTGTTGCAGAGGATGATAAAGTTAATCTGACTGTAATTACTCTAATGCTTAAGGAAAAAGGCCATCTTGTAGAATCCGCTGCTAATGGTTCTGAGGTAATGTTTCTCCATGGTCAAAAGCAGTATGACGCAATTTTTATGGATATTCAAATGCCCATCATGGATGGTATTGAAGCGACAGTGCGGATCAGAGAAAAGGAGGGATTAAGTAGACATACTCCGATTATTGCGTTAACTGCGTATGCGCTCCAAGGAGATCGGGAAAAATTTCTGGCCTACGGGATGGATGAATATATCCCGAAACCAATCAAAATGGAGGAACTCTACCTGATACTAGATCAGGTCGTGGATAAAAGCGAAAAGGAAAATAATCGAAGAGCTGAATTCGGCCCTGAAATTAGCATTAGTGAAACCGGGAAGATTTTGAACGTTAAGCCCGATACTTGTGCAAATAGTGATAAAACGTCCATTATCCAAGAGATTTCGGAAGATATAGGGGAACTTATGGTTTCGATAGACTACAGAGATGTATGTGTCATTGAGGATATTGCTCATAAGATTAAGAGCAATTGTAACATTCTCGAAGCAGATGATGTAAAGACGCATGCATTCAAAACTGAACTGGCTGCAAGGCGTGGAAACATAGACGAAGCCATAAGAAATGCCCAACTTATCAACCGCGAGTTTGAGATATTCAAAAAGTTAGTATGAACTATTAAGGAGGAAGTAAGGATGAAAATTCTAATAGCTGAAGATGATCTGGCCAGTCGTAGGTTCTTATCAAAATTCCTTTCCCAGTACGGAGAAGTTGATATGGTTGTCGATGGATTAGAAGCACTGGATGCGTACTTAATTTCTATAAAGGAAAACAGCCCTTATGACCTATTTTGTCTGGATATCATGATGCCTAAAGTTGATGGAGTAAAAGTATTAAAGGCTATCAGAGAGTACGAAGCAAAACAAGCAGTAGCCCAGGAACAGCGTGTCAAGGTTATTATGACTACTGCCTTAGCAGAAACCGATTATGTTAATCAGGCATTTGAAATTGGGTGTGAGGCCTATGCCGCTAAGCCAATTGATACTAATAAGATGCTAGAGGTTATGAAAAAATTGGGACTCATTTGAACCAGCCGATACGTATTCAAGAAAGTAAAAGGTGATTCGATATGAATAGAATGTGGGTACTGGTCTCCCAATGTATTATCGGAAGCATTATTGCAGATGACGTCCACGGTACTACTAGATTGTGTAAGACAATCTCTGTTTCGATTCAACTCCATTTTATTCGGGGCCATTGCAAATCCCTCTAGAGTATTCTTTCTATGATCATAAGGCAGCCTGTCTCTCCGGAGGCTGGCTGCCTTATGGTTTAACTAGTGAGATAGTCAATAATACTGCAAAGAGGTAAGATATGGCATTGTTGATAATGTTAACTTAAATATTAAGTATGTTAATAAATAAATTGACATTGTTAATATGTAGACTTATAATCTTAATTATAGGAGTGCTTTAAGCAAAACGTGGAGGTGATGATCTTGGATTATAAGATGCCCCATCAGTGTCCGGTGTGCGATCACGAAATGAAGATTAGTAAGTTAACGTGTACCTACTGTCCGACGAAAATCGAAGGTGAGTTCAGCTCGTGTAAATTTTGTCGCCTACCAGCAGAACAGCTAATCTTCATGGAGGCATTTGTTAAATGTCGTGGGAATATCAAAGAGGTAGAAAAAGAGTTGGGTATCTCTTATCCGACGGTTCGAAGTCGTTTAGATAGTGTCATTGAGGCGCTTGGCTATGGGATGGATAAGGAAAGAGTTCCTGAAAATGAAAAGGTGAATTCTCAGGAAGAAAGTCTGCGCAGACAGGGGATTCTGGAAGCTCTAGAACGTGGGGAAATTTCAGCACAGGAAGCTACATTTCAAATGAGGAAACAGATAGGTAAGGATTGAGTAAAAAGAAAGGGAGTCGAATAAATGAGCAGTGAAAAAATGAAAATTCTTGAGATGATTCAAGAAGGTAAACTGACAGCGGCTGAAGGGATGGACCTGTTGAAGGCGATTGAGGAAGGAAACTCGCCTAAGGAGGGGGTTCAGATTGCTGAAAATGGGTTGGTAAAAAAGGAGAAACTCTCAACTGGGGAGCGCTTCTTGCGAGTTCGTGTGGTCGGTGAAAAAACGTTAAAGGTGAATGTGAATGTTCCTTTGAGTCTAATACGTTCCGCTTCTAAACTGGTAGTTTATGCAATGAGCTTTGTTCCTGCGGATAAGCGTGCGGAGCTAGAGCAAAAGGGTCTTGATTTGCAAGCGTTGGACGTCGAGGGACTCGCCAGAATCCTAGAAGAAACTCTTGATGGCAAGATCGTAGACGTGGAAGTTGCGGACCCTCAAGAGGGAAGAATCAAGGTAGAAGTGTGTGTAGAATAAATCGGCTAGGCTGTTTAATGGTCAAGGTCAAAGTGCAAAAACGTAGGGGATTCGCGTTTCCGGTACCTGTCTGGGTAGTCGATGAATTCCTGGTGGCCCTTTCGGATTTGGCTAGGGTTGCGGAGATGGTCATAAGGCGTGTTCCGCTTCCCCGAGACGAAAAAGCCCGCAAGCAGCTAGGTATAGTTAGAGCAATTTCTCCGAGCGGTATTATTGCCTCAACGCACAGTATCATCAAAGATCTGAGTAGGTATCAAGGGCTGGATGTTGTCGATGTGGTAGTTGGAGAGGTTCAGGTTAAAGTAAGTATAAAGTGAACGGGGGAAGAGGATGAAAAGACAAATCTACCGAGTTTTAGTTAGTACACTTGCATTATTTATTGCGGCTCAATTTTTACCTATTATGTCGGCTACCCCACTTCACTTCTTGTGGGCCGGAATAGTCCTCGGTCTTGTCAATTTGTTAATTCGTCCAGTGTTGATAATTTTGACTATTCCACTTAATCTTATAACATTAGGGGTTTTCACCCTCGTTATCAATACTTGGATGATCCTGCTTACAAGTGGACTATTACCCGGCTTTTACGTGCCAGGGTTTGGAGTCGCCTTTCTTGTATCAATCATAGTTTCCTTGGCAAATTGGGGCTTTAAGGTTTTAATTCAATTGGATAACAGAAAAATGAAATGATGCAGGAAGACGAGTGCATTAATTTATGGAGTTTGGGTGAACATAGAATTAAATATTTTCTAATACTGGAGTTAATTACATGCAAACATTTCTTGAATTTGATGCTCATTTAATGAGCGACGATAAACCTTCAAACTACTTTACCAAATTAAGCAGAACAGGAATATTTGAACAAAAATATCCTTATACATTACTGGGTGACTTAATGAAAGTACCCCAATCTCCAAAACATCACCCGGAAGGTAGTGTTTGGAACCACACAATGTTAGTGATAGATAATGCTGGAGAAAGAAAACACCTTAGCCAAAATCCGAGGGTGCTCATGTGGTCTGCTTTGCTCCATGATTTAGGTAAAGCATCCACAACTAAGTTAACAAAGGGGAGAATAACCTCATATGACCATGATAAATGGGGAGAGAGGCTTTCCGTTAAATTTCTCAAGGAGCTTACTAGTGATGATGAATTGATAAATCAAGTTTCCAAAATGGTAAGATGGCATATGCAAATACTCTTTGTTACAAAGGGATTGCCTTTTGCAGATATTGGAAGGATGTCTTCTGAAATCTCCATTAACGAGGTAGCATTGCTTGGGCTATGTGACAGGTTAGGAAGAGGAGATATGACTCTTGATAAAAAGCGAGAAGAGGAAAAAAGTATAAAGGTTTTTATAGAAAGATGCAACAAATATTTAGATAGGGATTACCCAAGGTCAGTCCAAGAGGAGGGCTTAGAAATCGATAAAGGTGTAGAGGTATAGATTTAGACTGCCATTTAGATAGTAATATAAGAGGGCAAGGGACAACTTAAGCCACATAGAATCGATTTATAGCAATCACTACAAAGGATAAAGGAAGCTGGATATGATCAATGGTTTGAAGAGATGGTTGAGCATTATTCGTGTTCAGTGTGTCATACACTAAACTCTGCTTATGATATAGCATGCAGAAAATGCGGAAATACCCCAAGTTGTTCCTATGTTGAGGTAAACAAGGAAGCAATATTAAACCATATTTCTAAGATCAAGAAGTCCTAGGTCAGACAAAATAATCTCGTTAGGTTCGAATATGAACCAAAAGAAGAAGCTTACAGCTAGAAAATAACTGTAAGCTTCTTTTTAACGAGAAAGAACTAACTGGGGCAATCATCCAGAATTGTAAAATAAGTTGTCTTAACATTCTAAGAGAAGTACCGTATTATATAACAAATAACAAATAGGAGGCGTGCTATATGAAAGAGAAACACCGTGAAGGATTACTGGAGGAAAAACGGTTGTTTTTCCCTCCTACAGGGTTTAGTTCAAAGGCCATAATTCAAAACCCTGAAATTCATGAACTGGGGCAGAACCGGACGAAGTTTTGGGACGAACAGGGGAAACGGTTGGACTGGTTTAAACCATGGGACACAGTTCTAGAATGGAAACATCCCTTTGCCAAGTGGTATGTCGGTGGAAAATTAAATGCAGCTTATAATTGCTTAGATCGACATTTAGAGGGAGCGCGTCGGAACAAAGCAGCCCTTATATTTGAAGGAGAACTGGGAGATCGCAGGGTGCTTACCTATCAGGATCTTCAGCGTGAGGTATCTCAGTTTGCAAATGTGCTCAAGTCTTTAGGGGTAATCAAGGGCGATCGCGTGACA
>LOEW01000293.1 GCA_001516045.1 Desulfosporosinus sp. BRH_c37 | reverse complement strand
GCCTGAAGAATACGTTGTCAAGAGAATCGTTTTATGTTTGAGATTAAGAACCTGATCGATAATGGAAAGAATCTCGTCTTTAGAAAGAACATGAGGAAGAGCTTTAGGCCGTTTGGGACGGATAATAACGTCGTCGGACCAGTTATAGCTGAGAACCTTATTGAAAAAGAGTTTGAACGCGTTGCAAGAAATATTGACGTTACTGTAACTAATACCGGATTTAATACGATGATATAGAAATTGTTTGAGTTCATCAGTGGATACTAGAGTTGCAGGCTTATTAGAGTACTTTTCAAGTTGCCTTAGATGACAGAGATAATGGCTCTGAGTTTGTGGAGAATAGCCTCGAAGTTCCATCTCGAACTTCATAGTTTGAAGATGAGATGACAGAGTTTGGGAATGTTGAGACATAAAAAATCATCCTTTCAAATTAAATAGAATTAAACTGAAAAGATGATATCATGAAACTAAATAAATTAGGGCCTCAAAAAGCCACCGCGCAGCGGTTTAGTACAACGGGGGATTCTCGGCACTTTGACAAGATGAATGTAATATGTCGCGTCGGGAATCCCCAGGACGTTACCCGAAATGCTCTGACCAAGTATTCTTATCCTGCTCCTTTAAAAATAAATAGAATGTTTTGGAGAACCCCCTGTGTTAGGATAATTGTCGTAGGGACTAAAGAAAAGTATCCTTGAAACAGGTCAAGTCCTGGCAGGACAACTGCATACAGGCCAATGGTGGTGTGGCCCAGGATCTAGCCACGGTGCCCCATCAGATAATAAGCCATGATGAAAGTAGTATCGCGTGCCGGGAATCCCCAGAACGTTATAGGATATCTTGGTCTTTAGGAGGAATTCACAAGAAATGTGTGGAATGTTATGTTATTCGCTATTCCGGAGGTGGAAAATATCAAGGTTGTAATTTTCGGTGGGACGGGTTTTGTCGGAAGAAGCCTAACTGATGAATTGCTTTCTAATGGATATCAGGTGTTCGTGGTATCAAGGAATCGCGAAAAAGCCGCCAACGACCTTGTAAGTAAAGTGAAGATAATTGAGTGGGACAATAATTCCCCACTTTCTTCTATCAGCGAATTACAGGATATTGACGTAGTTATAAATCTTGCGGGGGAATCCATTGGCTGCCGTAGATGGTCAAATTCAGTAAAACAGGAGATTTTGACTAGTAGGATAAAAACTACTCGTGCAATTGTTTCTGCCATAAATGACCGTACTATTCAGCCACAAGTCCTATTTAACGCTTCAGCAGTTGGATATTATGGATCTCGTCGGAATGAGGAAATAACTGAGATTGAAGAAGCGGGACAGGATTTCTTGGCTCAAGTTTGCCGAGATTGGGAAAATGAAGCTTACAAGGCCCAAAGCGATTTGACTAGAGTCGTGACTATTCGGATTGGCGTAGTGCTGGGAAGAGAAGGGGCTCTTAACAGAATGATGATCCCTTTTAAATTCTATATAGGTGGCCCGCTGGGTACGGGTAATCAATGGCTCTCATGGATACATATAAAGGACCTGACAAGTATGATAAAGTTTGTAATTGAAAATCAAAAACTATATGGACCAATTAATGCAACTGCTCCGGACTCGGTAACCATGAGGGAATTTAGCCATATATTAGGTGAAGTTATGAATAGGCCATCTTGGTTTCCGGTTCCGACATGGATACTAAAAATAGCATTAGGACAAATGGCAGAAATGTTATTACTTGGACAACGAGTTGTACCGAATAAAATTATCGATGCTGGTTTCGAATTCCGTTTTTCTAATTTGAAGTCTGCGCTAGAGGATGCTTTAAAATCGCGAATGAATGGCTCCGCTGGGAAGGCTTAACCAAATCGTTCTTTCTAGGAGGTAACTATGAGTATCTTATTTAATCCTTTCAAAATACAAAATTTAGAGCTAAGAAATCGGTTTGTCAGATCAGCTACTTATGACGGTATTGCTGACGAGAATGGTCGTGTTTCTGATTCCCAAATCAAGCTTTTCTCAGATCTGGCGGATGGTGGTGTAGGCCTAATCATATCTGGTATAACGTACGTTCATCACACAGGACAGATATCACCATTTCATAACTCTATTGCTGATGATGAATCTATTCCAGAATTTCAAAAACTAATAAAAGTAGTTCATCAGCGTGGTGCCAAAATTGCTATCCAACTTTTTCATGGTGGAAAAGAATGTAAGTATTTGAAGACGAAAAATGTCCTTCCTTTAGCGCCGTCAATTATTAACAATGATCCATATTACTCAGGTGAATATAGAGAAATTACAGATAGCGAAATTTGGGAGGTGATTAATGCATTTGGGGACGGAGCAAAAAGGGCAAAAGAAGCGGGGTTTGATGCTGTACAGGTCCACGGTGCCCATGCTTATCTTTTAAGTCAATTTCTCTCACCTTTCACAAACCGAAGACAGGATCAATGGGGTGGAAGTCTTCAAAATCGCCTTCGTTTGCATTGCGAAATATATAAAAATATTCGGGAGAAAGTCGGCGAGGATTACCCTGTATTTATCAAGCTTGGGGTTGAGGATGGTTTTTTCGGTGGTCTTCAATTTGATGAGGGAAAAGAGTCAGCCATATTACTTGCAAAATTAGGATTTGACTCTTTGGAAATTAGCCTGGGACTAAGAGGTAACCGATATGAAGGGACTGAATATAAAAGCCATATTACTAGTCTCGAGAAAGAGGCATATTATCGTGCCTGGTGTCGAGAAATCAAAAGCCAATTAGACGTACCAATCATGATAGTCGGTGGGTTAAGAAGCTTGGCTCTTATGGAAGAGATTATTCAAAATAATGAGGCAGATTGTGTATCATTGTGTCGTCCTTTTATATGTGAACCTAGCCTTGTAAATGATTGGAAAACTAATAAACATAAGAAATTAAAATGCATTTCATGCAATAAATGTGTCGATGCAATATACAAAGGAAGGCAAATTGATTGCATCCTAACTACCCCACAAGTCGTCTGATTTCACGAACTTGCCTAGAATAAGTATATAACGCTTTGTGAATGCTAGATGCCAACTAGTTCGGTTAGTCTAGTATGATCATGATATATTGCTTTCATAATTAGGATGATCTTTACACATAAGAAATTTAAGGAAAGACTTCTTGCATAAAAATCTTCGCAATAGGGAATCTTACCTTTTTAGGGAGTGTCACGAAGACGACGATATAAGTGCGGAGGGGTGCAGGTGCGGGTTCTAGCGTTCTTGCTCGCAATGATAATACTACTGTTGATTAGCTTAGCTTTAAAAGCAGAAGTAGATTTTCGATACAGGCGTATCGAAGAGGAAGATCATATTGAAATCGATTTTCGTGCTTTTCTCGGATTATGGCATGTTCAATATCAAATCCCAACCCTTCAATTAGAGTGGGAAAAAGGACCTCAGGTTGAAATAGAAGCGCTTGCCATGGCAAAAGGCGGAACCCGTCAAGCAACTAAAGAAGCGCGTGTTCGATATATTCGAAGAGGATGGTTGGTCCGTTTTTGGCTGAAGGTTCCCCGTTTGTTGCGGTACATAAATCAGGTGAAACAGCAATTCTATAGGGGAATTCATTGTAAGGCCATTAATTGGCGGATAGAAATTGGCTATCAAGATGCAGCGCATACGGCGATTGCGGCAGGAACCTTTTGGACTATGTTTGGTTTTGCGCTTTCCCGTCTTTATCAACAGGTGACTGTCGAGGTCAGATGCCCAGGGTTGGTTGTTATCCCACAATTTAAGAAAGCAGGGTTTTTATGTGATATTCAATGCATATTCCAATTAAGAATCGGCCATATTATTTTTGTAGGATTTAATGTGTTGCGAACGTTAAAGCGGGGAATAAGGGGGTAGATACACACATGGGTAATCATCCGATTGAATCATTGATGAAAACTGCCATGGAGAGTATCCAACAAATTGTTGATGTCAATACGATTGTTGGAGATCCGGTAGAAACTCATGATGGATCCATAATAATTCCGATTTCAAGGGTTTCTTGTGGTTTTGCAGCAGGGGGTAGCGAGTTTGCACCAGCGGAGGATAATAAAGAAAATGGTAATACGGGAGGACAAGCGCCCGCACTTCCATTTGGAGGTGGTGCAGGAGCAGGGGTATCAGTACAACCAGTTGCTTTTTTGGTCGTAGGTAACGGGAGCATCCGACTCTTACCTGTTGACAGTAATGTAGTAGTTGACCGGTTGATCGATACGGTTCCTGATCTGCTAGACAGGGTTGCGGGGATGTTTCAAAAGAAGAAAAGAACTTCTGATGAGATTATCATAGCTCGTGATTAAACGGATCTGAACGTAATTTTGTATAAGATAATTAGGATAAATCAAGAAGAACGAGAAGATCTCGTTCTTTTTTGTTTGTCTTTTTCATACTTTTAGGCATATGAACTCCAGAGGTCGGAGAACAGAGGCCAGAGATCAGAAAGGAATACAACGATCTGACACATCCGGCATCTGACCTCTGACTTCTGATTTATAGGCTGGCATACTGACTGGTTATCCAAATCGTAAGACTCCCACTTCTACAAGTGGGAGTGAGTACACCTTATTCTGCTTCGGTGACGATAGTCTCCAGTGACGATAGTCTCCAGTGGAGACTATCGCCGAAGCGCACGGTCCTCAAGGAATACTTCGCGCGTAGGATGACTTACTTCACCGAAGACTCGATGTTCAACTTTAGTTGAACGAGTTCACTTTTTTGAATGTTCCTAAGGCAGGGGGGTGGGAAATGGTTAATCTCATCTGGCTTTTAATGTTGGCAACTGGAATAATTGTCTCAGCGCTCAATGGGCACATCGAAGGCGTAACAACTTCGGCGATGAAAGCGGCTGAACTGGGGGTGGAGGTTGCTATTGAACTAATCGGAGTGATGAGCTTATGGTTAGGGCTCATGAGCTTGGCAGAGGAAGCAGGTTTTGTTAAGGGGATTGCACGTCTATTTGGTCCAGCCGTTCGTCACTTGTTTCCATCCCTTAAGCCGGATAGTCCGGCAATGGGAGCCATTATCATGAATCTAAGTGCCAATATCTTGGGATTGGGAAATGCAGCTACCCCTTTTGGGCTGAAGGCTATGCAAGAACTCCAAAAGGAAAACCCGACCCCCGACGTGGCAAGCCCTGCCATGATTACTTTTCTTGCTTTAAATACTTCTTGTATTACTATAATCCCTGCTACTATTATAGGAGTGCGACTTAAAGCGAATTCTGTAAATCCGACGGAAATCATTGGAACAACAATTGTCGCTACCGGATGTGCTATGACCGTCGCGATCATCGCGGATTACCTTATTCGTCACAGGAGGGGAAAATGAAGGTAATTGCCGAAATTTCTCGTTGGGCGATTCCATTACTGTTGTTACTTATCCCAGTACTTGCTTATCTACGGAAAGTCCCTGTCTACGAATCGTTCGTAGCTGGAGCGGAGGAAGGGTTTAAAACAGGGGTTCGGATTCTCCCTTTTTTAATTGGAATGCTAGTGGCTATTAGAGTTTTCGTGGATTCTGGAGCGCTTGAGATATTGTCGCACTGGTTACAGCCCTTCTTTGTACTATTAGGCTTAGATCCGAATTTTGTATCGATTATTCCTTTGGCTATTATGCGTCCTTTAAGTGGTTCGGGAGCCTTAGGAGTGGCAACCCAGCTAATTAATCAACATGGACCGGATTCCTTTATCGGTCGTTTAGCATCAACCCTCCAGGGTAGTACTGACACTACTTTTTTTGTCCTAACCGTATACTTTGGATCGGTTGGAATCAAAAAGTACCGTTACGCTCTAAAATTAGGATTATTAGCTGATCTCGTAGGCTTAATTATCTCAGTTTGGATTGTCACCAAAGTGTTTTATTGAACCGTACTTTGTACATACTAACGATGAACCGAAAGGGGGCATTGTTTAGTATGCTATATATTGTATTACCTGCTTATAACGAGGCCGAAGCGCTTCCAGCTTTGCTTGACGATATCGAACAAAACTGTGCGCCAATCCCACATCAGATCGTTGTCATCAATGATGGGAGTACAGACAGTACTTCGGATGTTGTCCAAAATTACGCCCAAACCCATAAGAATATTCACAATGTTAACCACGATCAAAACCAAGGACTTGGGGCAGCCTTGAATAGTGGTTTTCAGTATGTCATGAACATTAATAAACTTCTTAGCTACCAACCTGAAAACTATAGACAGTTGAACCAAGTCCCGGATATGGTTGTTACGATGGACGCAGATAATACCCAGCCAGCAGATCGAATCCCTCTGCTGTATAAGGAGATTTGTTCAGGATCGGACCTTGTCATTGCCTCACGTTATGTCCAAGGTGGAGAACAGCATGGACTTTCTATAAGGCGGAGGGGACTATCTTGGGGAGCCGGAAAATTCATGCATTATTTTGCCCCTATTCCAGGAGTACGAGATTATTCCTGCGGATTCCGTGCTTATCGGCTTTCGATATTAACTGAA
The DNA here is from genome assembly GCA_001516045.1 of Desulfosporosinus sp. BRH_c37. Classification (GTDB taxonomy): domain Bacteria; phylum Bacillota; class Desulfitobacteriia; order Desulfitobacteriales; family Desulfitobacteriaceae; genus Desulfosporosinus. The sequence continues at coordinate 20,114 of LOEW01000293.1, read as the reverse complement.
GGAGCTCGGAGATATGGTCCTAATATTATTAAAAGCCGCAATTTTTCAGGAATGGTTGAATTGTTGCTAAAAATTGCTCCTTTTGCAGAACTTGTAACTGAAATCCCTTTAGAACTCCATTATGAACGGAAAAAAGGGGTTAGTAAAATGCGGATAAGGGCAACAATCTGGGGATACATCCTGCTTATATATCAGATAAAACGCCAAAGGTGGAACAGGGTAAAATGGGCGGAGGAGTAAGACGACTACTCTTATTTATTATTTTACTCCTTGCTTTGGGAGTTCGTCTAAGGGGAATAACGAACCCATTGTTGGATGATCAAGGCTGGCGCCAAGCAGATACGGCGAGTATGTCTTTACATATGCTTGGGCATTTAACAGATATTCCAAATGTCTTCTTACCTCAGCTCAATTATGATGGGGTTACCCCTCAAAGAGTTGAACTTGAGTTTCCATTTTTACCTTATCTTTTGGCTTGGACATGGACATTATTCGGTTGGGCAGATATTTGGGGACGCCTCTGGTCGGTGCTCTTATCTCTGATTACAGTGGGTGGAGTCTACTACCTTGGACGGAAAATGTTTACAGACCGTGTTGGTCTTTTGGCGGCAATAATTTATGCCTTAATGCCTTTATCAATTTATTATGGGCGAGTTGTAATGCCTGAACCGATGGCACAAGCCTGGAGCATTTGGGCTTTAGCCATGATCTGGCGATGGAGAAATTCGCCAAAGGATAGAGGACTTTGGAAAATAGGGCTGTTAATGGCAGGGGCAATATTAGCCAAACTTCCTCAGCTGATGTTGTTTCCAGTTGCCCTTTTGCTGGGCTTTTATCCATTGAATCATAAACGGTTAGGCCAGCTTGTTCGTTTTAGTTTGATTGTTCTTATTCCTCCTATGGTATATTATTTATGGGTACATTTTAATGTCTCACCCTCAAGTCAGTTTGTATCCGGAATAATGGCCGGAAATATGGCAGATACGCGTAATCTTGACTGGAATTTGTTGAGTAGAAACATTCAAAGAGGTTTTACGCTTAGTGCTTTCCTTCTTTCTGTTGTCGGCCTATGCCGACTGATATTTTCGCGTTCTCCTGCGCGAATAGCCCTTTTAGTTTGGGGCGGAATCGGCGTTCTTTATATGGTGGTGGTTTGTGTACGTATTCCCTTAGATTATTACTTAGTTCCCATCTTACCCCTTGTTGCTTTGCTGAGTGCTTATGCCCTCGATGGGATTGATTTTCAACCGAGTTCGGTGATTGTAATCTTGTTTTTGGTATTGATCAATCGGGATTCATATGCCTTCTTAACGTTAAAGTATCATTGGAATGAGGAATTTCTCAGCCAAGCAAAGTGGATTAAGAACCATACTTCTGCTTCAAGTGTTCTTGTCTTAAGTGATCCACCGCCGATGACCTTCTATTATGCAAACCGTGTGGGTTTTCGTTTAACTGCAATAGAAGATGAAGACATTCCATCTATTATTCTGCACCAGTTCCCGGGTGATTTCTTTGTGCATCTTCCTCAAAGTGTGCATAATGAATTATTTTGGGAAAAAGTTCGGAATAGTTATCCAGAAGTTGGACCGGGTGTTTTTGATCTTAAGGGAACCTTAGAAAAGTAGTCAACTAGCAGCCAAAAATATAATAGTGGTAATAAGGGCAGATATAGGGAGGAGACTAGAGATTCGTGGATATTGAGAACAGGGCTCAAGAATTAGGAAACGGAGAACGTTTACAAAAAGTGCTCGCACAGGCCGGAGTGGCCTCTCGTCGACATGCTGAACAGTTGATTGTAGACGGTCGGGTGACGGTAAATGGGAATAAGGTTTCTGTTTTAGGAACTAAAGTGAGTATTCAAGACCATATTCAAGTGGATGGGCATTCTATATACCGTTCTGAAGAACTACACTATTTTCTTCTCAATAAACCAGTTAGTGTGATTACCAGTGCTAGCGATCCACAAGGTCGCCCCACCGTTGTCGACTTAATGAAAGATGTTCCAGTACGGGTTTATCCTGTCGGTAGATTGGATTATGATACATCGGGTTTATTGATGCTTACCAACGATGGAGAATTAGCGCATCGTTTGATGCATCCAATGTATGGGGTTGAGAAAACGTACCGTGTCTGGGTACAAGGACCAGTGGGAATAAATGCTCTTGAAACCTTACGGCAGGGGGTAATGCTAGAAGATGGAAACACCGCTCCGGCTAAAGTTAAGCGTGTGAGCGGTATTTCCAAACAAACATTTGTTAAGTCTAAAGGTAATAATTTAGAAATCTTAGAGGTGACAATCCATGAAGGCCGAAACCGCCAAATCCGCCGGATGTTTGCAGCAATCGGCTATCCAGCGGTTAAACTTGAACGGATTAGCTTTGGACCGTTAAGACTGGGAAATTCCCTTCGAGTTGGTGTTTATCGGGCATTGACAATGGAAGAAGTCAAGGATCTGCGTTCGATAGTAGGGCTGAAATCTTAACCAATAGGGTAAAGGGGGTGCTCAATTTCCGTATTCCATTTCTCTATGTCTCTTCCGCCAAAGGAGCGTAAGGCATTGGCGACAGAATTAATCTTTTCGTGGCTTGTTTGGATCAATACCAACCAGTGCCCTGTGCGAACTTCATGTTCGTAATGACGTGCACGAATTTCAGAAAGGCCATAGATAAGGAGTACTTCAACAAGCCCACGACCTTGAGGTTGGTGCAAGAGTTGATGCGCTAGCGGTCCGGCGACAACGACTTCCCCAAGATTTAGGACATTAAATGGAGCGACTTGAACCAACCAAGCATTGAATTTGTCTAAGTTAATTTCACTGGGGTAATAAGCTAGTTCATTGGCTATTTCTTCTCGGAATTCGCCTTGATGGATGAATTCACTTCGAACTATGACCGATATTTTGCTATTAGCCAAGGATTCTCCTTGAATCTCTTCAATTGCCTCTTTCGTTTGTTGAGGGCCTTTAAAAATAGCAATAGCAGTTTTTCTCATTGTAAGTTTATCCTCCTTTTCAGTGTGCGTAATTACAAATTAATTTCATGAGTTTGACTTAGTATGTCCACTAATTGCAACACTAAAGCAAGACATGCAGGAGAAAATCAAACCCGTGGAGAATATTTTCGAAATAAATAGCTATATTGTATAAATTAGAGAAACGGAGAGAACGATGATGAAAATTCGGATAGGGAATGAGCTCCTTACTGAACATATTCGTGTACAGATTCGTGTAGATTATCGCGGTGAATCGCGGAATGGACGCTTTTTCTTTGGAGGAAAGAGTAAGGAACAAATGGCAGAAACAATCCGAGAACAACAGGTTGCTTTACTTCGCAATGTTCCACTTCAAGGAATTTTTATTGAAGATGTCGATTTAAGTCTTGACATTTATGCTGTGACTGAAGGGGACGGGAGGCGCACACACGAGGTTGCCTATGCGCCCATCATCCTAACACTTCGGATTGAAAACCTTGACGATTTGCTCCCCCTTCTGATAAAACCAGAATTTCGGAAAATCGATTTTCTTAGTCCCGAAAATATCACGCTTCACCGCCTGGACTTAGAACGATTACTCTTTCGAATAAGTCAATCATATCAACAAGAAATAAAACTTTTAGAACAAAAATATTTACGTTAAAGATTTTTCTAGCATTTAGGGAACGAGAGTTAGAATATTAAGCAGAGGGATTTATAGCTTAGTAACGGTTAAAAATTGAAAATAGTATATTATTCTTTTCACAAATGTATTTACATATTGAAAATTTTCAAATATTAGATTAATATATTTTTAAGTGGTCTGACAAGTATAAAGATATTACCTATACTATATAATCAATGTTTTCAAAATTATTTAAATTATATTTAATTTATCTGTTGATGTTACTTCAACAATATATTATTATTATATTAATCCATAAATTTTGAAATCATGTTTTACTATGTAAAACATGAATCAAACAAGTGTATTTTTTAGAGGACTCATATTTTAAGTTTATCCAAATCAAAAATTATTGTATTATTTTTTGCTCTATAGAGAAACTATAAGTTTATAAGGACAAATGAAGATATTGTCAGGTAGTATTTTTCCTAATAAAGGGGGTGATTGATGAGAGCTGAGAATTGCTAAATGAACATAGTTAATTTAAATTTACTGAAGGAGGTTCATGCATTTGAAGTATTTACAAAACTATAATCCCATGGGTAACTTTTGGTTATCTGTCATAATGTCGGCTTTACCGATTTTTGTCCTGCTCTATTTCTTAGCACTTCACCCCCATAAAGCTAAGAATGGCGAGAAAATATTAGGTATTTATGCTCCTTATGCGGCGGCAATTGCTGTAGCAGTAGCTTTTCTCATATGCGTTTTTATAATGAAGATGCCTGCCGCTATGACTGCAGCGGCTTTTGGTTATGGGGTCTTGAGTGGTTTATTTCCAATCGGTTGGATTGTCTTTGGAGCAATTTTTCTATATACCATGACAGTTGTTACAGGTAAGTTCGAAATCGTTAAAGATTCCATTGCTGGAATTACCGCAGATCGTCGCTTACAAGCACTACTAGTATCTTTCAGCTTCGGAGCCTTTATTGAAGGCGCATCCGGGTTTGGTACTCCAGTAGCAGTGGCAGGGGCTATCATGGTAGGTTTAGGTTTCCGCCCACTTACCGCGGCAGTTGTCTGCTTGATTGCTAATACAGCGCCTGTTGCCTGGGGCGCAATTGGAACACCTATTTTGACCCTTGGTAAACTCACAGGTATTAATGACGGTTTGATAACCCAAATGGCAGGCAGACAATTACCGTTCTTTTCCCTCATTATTCCTTTCTGGCTGGTAGCTACTTTGGTTTTAATGGAAAAAGGAAAATGGAAGGAAGTCTGGGAAGTATGGCCTGCTATCCTCGTAACTGGAGCATCCTTTGCTGCTACCCAGTTCCTAATGGCTGAAGCAGGCTTAACTATGCTTGTTGACATTGGAGCAGGAATGGCCAGTATTATTATCACCTCATTGTTCTTGAAAGTATGGATACCAAAGAATATCATCACTAATGAAATGGCCTATGCAAAATTAGAGGGTAGAGATCCTGGAAAACCAAAGGTAGTACCAAAACATTCTTGGCCTGAATTATTACAAGCTTGGATGCCGTGGGTTTTCTTGGCTATCTTCGTTGCATTGTGGGGTATTCCAAGTATTAAGACTTTCTTGACTAGTCTTGCCAATCCTAGTTTTCAAATTCCTTATTTGCATGCTTTATCTTTCAAAACCGCACCAGTATCTGCGGGTGCGGTAGCTAAAACTGGAGAAGCAGCTGTCTTTGCCTTTAATATTTTCACTATGGCAGGGACTGGGATTTTGATTGCAGCCTTCATCACAGGGATTTTATTCCTTAAAGTTACGGCTGCCCAGTGGAAAGAAATTCTCGTTACAACGATTGTTCGTCTTAAAATACCTCTTACAGTTATTTCTCTAGTTATCGGACTAAGTTACATGACCAAATATGCAGGAACTGACGTCGTATTGGCTTTAGCTTTCGCCAAAACCGGCTCACTCTACCCTTTCTTTGCTGTAATGATTGGTTGGTTGGGGGTTTTCCTTACAGGTAGTGATACAGCTTCCAATTCACTGTTTGGTAACCTTCAGCTAGTAACAGCCCAACAGCTGAATCTAAACCCACTCTTAATGGTTACGGCAAACAGTACTGGTGGAGTTATGGGTAAAATGATTGATGCTCAGAGTATTACGGTTGCAACTGCCGCCTGCTATGCAGACGCTGACGAAGGAGTTAGAAATATCGGAGTTATTTTCCGGAAGGTATTCTGGCATAGCGTTGTATTGGCGTTCCTTATGGGCATTTTGGTTTGCCTCCAAGCGTATGTCTTCCCATGGATGATACCTGCAATGAAATAGATAATTGTAAAAAACGGACAAGGGCTGACCTAATTAGGTCAGCCCTTTATATGTTTTTGAAATGGAATTCATAATATTTGAAGATTTATATTTTAGGTAAGAAACTTTTAGCTATTCTCCCATATTATTTCCTAAAGAGAACGCTAATTACATATTGAAATTTCTGTTAAGTTCAATTAATATATAACTATAGTGGTCTGACCATCAGACAGATTTTTAGGGGGGTTAATGGATGTTAGATCGTGAATTACTGCGCGAACTTCTCGATGTGCTTGGTGCTGAAAATATCCTCACAGAGCAGGAAGACTTACTAACCTATGCCTATGACGCAACTGCGGCCATGAAGCATTGTATGCCGGAAGTTGTGGTTACGCCCCTTTCCACAGAACAAGTAGCGGAGATCGTTAAAATTGCTTCTCGGTATAAGGTTCCGATTTATCCACGTGGCTCGGGAACAAACTTAAGCGGGGGAACTATTCCCACTGAGGGAGGTATTGTTCTCTCGACGCTCAACTTAAATAGAATCTTGGAAGTAGACCAGGATAATTTGACAGCCACTGTGCAACCAGGGGTGATCATTCAGGCGCTTAATGATCAAGTGATTAAGCATGGTCTACTGTATCCTCCAGATCCCGGAACTATCACTACTGCAACAATGGGTGGTTCAGTTTCGGAGTGTTCAGGCGGTTTGCGTGGTCTGAAATACGGTGTTACCAAACATTATATTATGGGTTTACAAATAGTCTTAGCGAATGGAGAAGTCATCCGCTGGGGAGGGAAAACTGTCAAAAATGTCACAGGATATGATCTAGTGGCACTTTATACAGGGGCAGAAGGAACACTGGGGATTATTACAGAAATTATTGTGAAACTAATACCCGCACCCGAGGCACGTAAAAGCATTTTGGCTGTCTTCGATGACGTTGATAAGGCAGGGAAGGCCATCGCAGCTATTATTCGTAATAAGGTTATTCCGGCGACCCTGGAGATTATGGATAATGTGACCATTCAAACCGTGGAAAACTTTGTGCATGCAGGACTTCCGATGGACGCTGAAGCGGTCCTTTTATGTGAAGTGGATGGCTACAAGGAAGTTGTCGAACGAGAGGCTCTTTTGGTGGAACGAATTTTGAAAGAGGAAGGGGCCGTTGAAGTCAAAATTGCAAAAGACGATCAAGAGCGTGACCTTTTGTGGCTGGCTCGCCGCAGCGCACTTCCGGCTCTCGCTCAAAAACGGCCGACGACAGTACTTGAAGATGCGACTGTTCCAAGGAGTAAAATTCCGGATATGCTTAAAGCAATCCGTAGAATTGCGACAAAACACAAGCTGGAAATTGCAACGTTTGGGCATGCCGGAGACGGGAACTTACACCCCACGATTTTGACAGATGATCGAGATGGGGAAGAAATGAAACGGGTTCACCTAGCAGTGGAGGAAATTTTCGAAACAGCTATAGCACTTGGAGGAACTCTTTCAGGTGAACACGGGATTGGAATCGCCAAAATGAAATTTCTGGACTGGGAATTTGGTGAAGCTGGGGTAGCGGCTTTACGTCGTATTAAAGAAGCTCTTGATCCCAACTATTTGATGAATCCAGGCAAAATTGTAAGGAGGAACTAATCGTGTCCGTATATGATTCTCTGGATTCGATTACCGAAGAACTCAGTAAATGTATGAAATGCGGAAACTGTCAGGCAGTGTGCCCGATTTATAAGGAATCACGCAAAGAAGTCGGAGTTGCAAGGGGAAAGATTAGTTTATTAGAATTTTTCCTCTTGGGAGAAATTGAGATGACGAAGGGACTGGCAGATCGTTTTTCCCTTTGTACGACTTGTATGGCTTGTAATAATAATTGTCCCTGTGGAGTTCGGTTTGATAAGATTATTCTTGCGGCAAGGGCAGAAGCCGTCCGTAAAAAGGGACTACATCCAGTCAAGAAAATTGCCTTTAGTGCTTTAAAGATGCAGCGAGTGTTTGATTTCGGTATGAAGACGGGAAGTATCTTTCAGGCTGTTGCTTTAAAGAACATACCGAATAGACACAGCAGATTAGCACGTATGCGCGTTGATATCGGGATAGGTAAGGAAAAAGTCTTTCCTATGTTGTCAAGAAAGACTTTGCGTTCTGAGTTTCCTGAAGTGATTACGGTTAAGAATCCGAAGATGAGAGTGGGTTTTTTTACCGGGTGCATGATCAACTATTTCTACACTGACATTGGCAGAGCGGTGGTCGAGGTGCTTATAGAAAACGACATTGAAGTTGTCATTCCAAAGTCCCAGGCCTGCTGTGGTATCCCGGCCTCGGTCAATGGGGATGTGGGCTCTGCACGTACTTTGGCTAAACGCAATTTACGGGCGTTTGAGAGGATGGGGGCGGAGGCCTTGGTAGTAGCTTGTTCTTCTTGTGGTACAGCTTGGAAGCATGTTTTTGGGGAGTTGCTGGAGAGTGATCCGGAACTTAAACTTTTGGCGGATAAGTGGGCTAGAAAATCATATGATATTTCTGAGTTCCTGATTCATCAGGTTCCCTTTAAGAAAGAAGGTTTGGGACGAGTATTGCGTAAAGTGACTTATCATGATCCTTGCCACTTAAACCGTGGACAGGGGATTAGTAAGGAACCGCGAGAAATTCTTAAGAGTATTCCTGGTGTGGAAATGATTGAAATGAAAGAAGCTGGTCGCTGTTGTGGTATGGCAGGCTCATTCAGTCTTGTACACCCAGATCTTTCAGCACAAATTTCTGATCGTAAAACATCCGACATTACCCAGACTCTTACAGATACGGTGGCAACCGGTTGTCCTGCTTGCCGCTTGCAATTGCAAAGCGGGCTTGAAAATGCCGGAGTTGACGAAGAAGTATTGCACACGATTCAAATCTTGGCGGAGTCATATAGAACTGATAAGAGATAAAGAAAACTTGGCTGGCGCCCCCGCGAAGACACTGTCTTCGCACGAATTAGCCCTCTTGCAGACACTGTCTTCGCACGTATTAGTCATTCTGTCAGCATTCAGGCGCTGACCATGGCATGGAAACACCTTTTTCTAAAAAGTGTTTCCATGTTTCATTATTACAAAGGTCATGGTACACTAAAGAAGAATAAAGGAGTGACAGTGAGTGATATTAAAACCCATTAAAACTAAGAAGATTTATGAACAGATTGTTGATCAAATAGGACTATTGGTTGCCGAAGGGCAGCTGAAACCTGGCGATCGTTTACCTTCCGAGCGTGAATTAGTTGAACGGTTTCAGGTTAGCCGTGCATCTATTCGTGAAGCTATCAGTGCTCTTGAAATGATGGGCCTTATCGAAGTGCGCGCAGGAGAAGGAACGTACATCAGACAAGTTAACATTGATTCTGTGGTTGCTCCCCTCGCTTGGATGTTATTTATTGAAAAGGATACGGATTTGGAACTTTATGAAGTTCGTAAAATTCTGGAGGTACAGGCTGTGGGGATAGCGGCGGAGAGAGTACAAGAAGATGAGCTGCGAGATATGTCCGAAGTCTTGGAAGTCATGCGAATGGATCTCGAAATTGATCGCTTAGGAGAAGAAGCCGATCATTACTTTCATTATGCCATTGCTAGGGCAACACATAATAAGATCCTGATTCGCTTGATGAACACTATCTCAGATACTATGCAAAAGGCTTTAAAATCCAGTCGTAGCAGACTTTATGAAGACAAGAGTTCACCAGAGAGGTTATACCAAGAACATTGTTCCCTTTTTGAGGCAATCAAGAATCACAATGTGTTAATGGCTCAGCAACTTATGTTGGATCACTTAGTCGGGGTTGAAACCCAATTGGCGAAGTACTTACTTCCGGACGATAAATAGAAGAGGCGGAAACACAAATTCTGGGTGTTTCTTGCCTCTTCTATTTAAGAAGGGAGTTATAGGATAGAATAGTAGAGTAAGAAGTTAAATGATAGTGAGGATAAGATCATGACATGCCAAATGGTATACCACAACGGGAATTGTCTAAATACGAAAAAGCCGTTTGCCCGAGCTTGTAAAATGTGTATAGAGATTTGTCCCTATCATGCCATTTCGGAATATCGGCAGTTGAATGCTAAAAAATGTACGGAATGTGGGGCATGTATGGCCGTGTGCCCGAGTGACGGCTTTGTAGATCGGGCGATGGATAATCTCCATGATTATCTATTTACGGGGCAAGATATCGTCTTAAATTGTCCACTGGCAATCCCTCGTGGCTTTGAGATTCCATGTTTGGGGATGCTAGACCGAGATGGGTGGATGATCCTTATGCTCTTGGCTGAGGGAAAATCCGTAACGATTATGACAGGAGTTTGTGCCGAGTGTGAAGATCGTCAAGCGTGTGCAACTAGTGTTCAGACGTTTAAACAAGTTCATGTGGATTGGCCAGACCATGCTGCTATCCGCATACAAGTTCGACCGGATAAAGAAACAGTTGAGCCAAAGACAAAAGAGGGGCGAGGGTCTGCAGTAGTTCCCCAAGTTAATTTGACTGGTTGGAGGCAAAAAAGTCGGGATAAAATCGAAGAATGGCTACCTAGCTTGGCAGCTGATGATACGTATACTGTGCCAAAATACCGTCAGTGGCTTATAGAAGTTTTGGAGAAAAAGAAGGATGGAAAAATACCGTTTCGCGCTTTGTCCGTAGCAGCTTCATGCACAAATTGTGGGGTTTGTGCGGCGATTTGTCCACAGGGCGCGTTACAAAAGCAGGAAGAAAGGAACCTAGATCAGAGTGCAGAAGATCCGGCGAAAGAGGAAAAAATAGCGTTACTGCGCTTAATTTTGGAACCTCAGAAATGTGTTCAATGTGGGCGTTGTGTGGAAATTTGTCGATCACAAGCGTTGACATTTAGTCTTAAATTGATGTCTCATCGTTTACTAACCGGTAGAATATTAATTCACGAGGGGATTCCAAGATACTGTAGCAGGTGTGGCAAACGAATTTTTGATAATACAGATTTATGCTTGGTCTGTTCGACTAGCAATCGTCTATAGTTGGCCTTCCCAACCGAATCGACGAAACATGTAGGGGGCTCCGAAGGAAGTCCACAGGCCGCCTATAGTTAAAACAGGCAAATAGACCCAGGTATAGTGTTGAGTTAGAGGGCTACATAACCAAAGCCAAAGTCCCAGAAGTGTGAGTCCGACGATTGTTTTAAAGAGTGATGGAACAAATTGTGTGCGTTCTCGATAATCCAGAAAGGAATCCTCCAAGAAATATCCGCTTGTAAACCCGATGACAAAACCTACCACTTGCCATCCGGCTGGGGTGTGGTAAACAAGTAAAAAAAGCAGGGGAAGCGAGACGGATAGGAGGATTTTTAACGATAAGGAAATTGGGAGTTTAAATAGGGATTCATCAAGTCGCTGAAATCCAAAAACCATAAGAGTGCCGATAAAATACCCGCCTAGGATGTCTCCTGGCCAGTGAACACCTAGGTAAAGTCTCGAAAAGCCTATGCCTAAAATCATGAAAATTCCTATCGCCTGCCAAACTTTCTGTCGTCGCCAACGCTGCCACACATAGGGGTAAAAAGTAGCGGCCCCTTGACTATGACCACTGGGAAAAGAACTCCCTGTTGCGGAAGAAAGATAAATGGAACGTACACCCGATTGGCCAATCGGCCGCCGGGTTTGAAATATGTCTTTAAGTAAGCCATTGAAAGCCATGGACGTTAGGAATAAGACTGCTAGTCTGAAACCGAAACGTTTGTCCACATTCCAAAAAATAACCACAATCAAAAGTATGTAAGTCGGTTCACTTCCTAAAAAGCTCAGTAGGATGAAAAAAGCATCGGTAATCGGGTTATGAAAGTATTGAATTGCCTGATAGACGGCTAGCATATGTTTATGACTTCCCTTGATCAGGCATGGTGGTTACCGCAAGCACAGTTTGCGCTGTGTTCGTGCTTTGATTTGGTAGGTTGGCGTAATAGCTGATCGGCTAAATGTGTTACATGAGAAATTGGCTGTGCTTGAATACCTTTAGCCAAGGCTAGGATTTCACGGATTTCTTCAGGTTTTATGCCCAAGGTTAATGCTTCCGTGACAGCAAGTCTGAGCGCAGCCAGAGCATTACAAGCTACTGCCGCCGAAATCTGGGTCACAACGATTGTGCGTTGGTCAAGACTCATGAAACATGCCTCCTGATTTAATAAACTTTAATCTGTTCACTAAGATTAATTGTAATTTTAGCATAGAAGAGTTTCAAGGGCAAAAAGGAGAGTCAGTGGGAGGAAGTGTCTTAGCCCATTCGCACACGTTACATCGCTATTCGCTTGTCGCTGCGGCTAAAACGCGTAACCTATGGGTTGTTCTGCATGTGAACCAACGCGTTTCTTAACGCCTTAGCGTCTGCACTCATTGACGCGATTCCTCTCTCCGTGCTCTCTAAGCTAAGAAACTTCCTCTAGCTTGGGTCGACGAGGATTTAGAACGACGCAGGCTACTCTGGGAAACTTCCTCCTGTCTGGGTCTGGGCATGACGTTTTGGGGTGCTGAGGGCTGTTTGCGTCTATGACGCAAATGCGCTTTGGTTGCTTATTAGATAATTTCTTTTGTATCGGGTAAGGAGAACGATGCTTGGGCAAGTCTTGGAAGGAAGTGTCTTTGTCCATTCGTAGACGCTCTATTACTGCGCGCATTCACTTTAGAATGTTGTCTTGTAGTAATATGTGGACATTATATATAATATTTGATTCTTAACTGAAAGGAATAATCTCATGAACGAGTATCAGGTTATTGTGGTTGGTGGTGGAGCGGCGGGGATGATGGCCGCCGGTCAAGCAGCGAAAAGTGGGGCGAGGGTTCTTCTACTTGAGAAAAAGGAACATTTGGGTCGAAAGATAGCAATTTCAGGAAAAGGGCGATGTAACTTAACCAATGAAGAAAATGTTTCGGATTTTATTAGCCACTATCCTGGTAATGGTCGGTTCTTACATGGGATATTGAGAGATTTTGATAACGTAGCTTTACGAGAGTTTTTTGCTGATTATGGGGTAGAGACGAAAGTTGAGCGGGGAGGTCGAGTTTTCCCGGTCTCCGATGATGCAGAAAAGGTTGTTGAAGCCCTTAGGGCTTTTCTGGCAGAAAAAGGAGTAGAGGTACGATCGGGAATATCCGTGGAAGAAATTTTAGTTGAGAATGGGCATGTCAAAGGGGTGCGAGGGGCTGGTCAAAAACGATTTTTAGCTCCATCGGTTATCGTGTGTACTGGAGGGGCCTCTTACCCAGCTACTGGTTCAAACGGTGATGGGTTTAGGTTCGCTCGGAAATTGGGGCACAGAGTTATCACACCGCGGCCGGCTTTAGTTCCACTGAAAACCTCTGAAGAGTGGGTAAAGGAGTTACAGGGGCTTGCTCTAAGAAATGTAGAAGCCTCTTTGTGGATAGGTGGAAAGAAGAAGATTACAGAGTTTGGCGAAATGTTGTTTACGCATTTTGGGGTATCGGGTCCCGTCATTTTGACGATTAGTCGTCAGGCTGGAGATGCACTTCGTGGAGGGCAACAAGTTGAGTTGCGAATTAATTTAAAGCCGGCTCTTTCTTCAGAACAGTTAGATGCCCGAGTGCAACGGGATTTTCAAAAGTATAGCAATAAGCAGTTCAAAAATGCTTTGGATGACCTCTTACCACAAAGTTTGATTCCAGTCATGATACGCTTGAGCGGGATAAACCCAGAAGGAGTAGTACATCAAATCAACCGTGAAGAACGGAAACGGTTAGTTGGATTATTGCAAGGATTACCTGTTACAATTACTGAAACCCTTTCTATAGAGACAGCGATTGTAACGGCAGGTGGAATTGATGTTAAGGAGATCAACCCCAAAACAATGGCTTCTAAACGTGTAGAAGGGCTATATTGGGCCGGAGAAGTTGTAGATGTCGATGGCATTACGGGAGGATACAATCTCCAGGCTGCGTTTGCAATGGGGTACAGGGCAGGTCGTTGTGCGAGCGATTTTGTGCTCTCGATGGTCTGATAAATACGCTTTCTGCATAAACTCTTTTCGAGGTGAAATACGTGCGTCGAAGAGAAAGCTTATTAGAATGGATGTGGAATACAGTTCAGCGGGGAGAAAGCAAGGTCATTCGGGTTATGGTTTTGGCGTCGGTAATACTTGTCTTAATGCAGTTAAGTGTGATACGGGACCCGCTTGAATTTTATATGGCGGTTGCAGCAAAGGTCGAAGCGCCTCCTTTGGAATTGCCTGCACTTGCCGAATCGCCTAAGACCTGGCTGTTGACATTGAAGGCGACACCGGCTGCTCCGATCCGAGTTCTTCAAAATGGCAAAGTCATATCTACGTTAGCAAATGGGGAACAGCAAATGGCGGTGGAATCCGGTCAAATTCAGTTGGACGGGAGAGGTTTGTCCCAGATCATTCAGGTTCAAGTTGTAAAGAAAGATACCCAATTGGTTGAACCTCGTAAGAATCAGATTGTCGCGATACAAGGGAATATTCAGAACCTGACAGTCAGACCGTAGTATTGCAAATAGCGTGTTGGCGTACTATAATTCAATCGTCTATAACTTTTCAAAAGGAATCCCAAAAAAGGAGGGAAGTACGGTAGGACGGAAGTAAATATAGGATAAGATCCATGGAATTGGTTCATTATTAAACTAAGGCACCCGAAAGGTGTCTTTTTACCAATTAGGTAAGAATTAAACAATAAAAATTACTTTTGAATGGTATGATTAGGGGGAAAGAAGACGCGATGATGGCACAAAGCAAGAAAATTGCGCTCGCTGCCTTAAAAATGGCCATGACAGAGAGCCGAGAAGAAGAGGCCCATTTAAAGGAGTCTTATCTACGCCTTGGGGTCAAAACAGCTGCGGTTGATTACGGTGGAGAGTACGTTAGTTCGATCCGCAAGATTGTAGAACGTGCGATTGTAGCTGCCAAACGCGAAGGAGCAATCCAAGAGACACATGGGGATGAAGGCGCTGTAGCGGGTGCAACTCGCGAGGCCTTAAGTCAAATTATTAACAAAGCTATGGGTTTGAATATTGGTGGGAAGATCGGGATTGCACGCCAAGATGATCATTTAAGTGTTGCGGTCTTCTTTGGAATTGGGCTCTTACATTTGGATGAGGTTGCAGTGGGACTAGGGCATCGCGTCGCTCCCAAAGAAGTAGGGGGTTAGCACATGGTTCGAGGAATTAGAGGTGCAACAACGGTTGATCGTAATGATGCCGCAGAGATAAGGGAAGCGACCGCGGAACTTTTACAAATGATCCTAACAGAAAATGCGCTTTGTACAGAAGACTTAGTCAGCGCCATATTTACTGTTACTCCGGACTTGAATGCGGATTTTCCTGCGTTCAGTGCACGTGAGATTGGTTGGGAGTTGGTGCCACTTCTTTGTGCAACAGAAATCCCTGTTCCCAGTGGTCTCTCCCGCTGCATCCGTGTGCTGATACATGTCAATACAACGCGTTGTCAAACGGAAATAAAGCATGTTTTTTTGCGCAATGCCATAGCATTACGCAAGGATCTTGTGAGGCTTGATATCAAGAAATAACCTTTGCGGCCTAAGATTGAATTTAGGGGTTGTGAGGATAGCCTATTCTATGGTAAGATAGTTTCAATTTCTAGTTCAAGGTTTCATATTAGTTCAGCATAAGTGGTAGAAAGTTAGCTTTGTATGGCAAAGCTATATGTAGGATGGTAAGCTGCGGGGTTCCAGTAGGTGCTTCGCGTAGGACTCATCAAAGATTAAGTAGGATTGTAGGATGGGGGCAATTAAGAGTCTAGGCACCCTCTATTTAGGGTGCCTTTTTAGTATACCTATCCTTTCTGGAAGGTTCCTTCTTAACCATACGGCATCTTGCAATCCTTGGCGATGGTCTAATCTCGAACACGATAGCTCTGGTGACGTAAATCTCCAGTGACGATAGTCTCCAGTACGATAGTCTCCGGTGGAGAGTATCGCCGAAAGCGCACCACCCTTAACGAATACTAAGCGCTGTAGGATTAGTATCGCCGAAGCCGTGATCCCCAAAGGAATACATACCGGCGTAGGATAGAGTATCGCCGAAAGCGCACCACTCTTAACGAATACTAAGCGCTGTAGGATTAATATCGCCGAAGCCGTGATCCTAAATGATACCTACTCAGGCGTAGGATAGTTCGAGTCCTTGGCCACATAAGCGACTGAATATGATACTGATAATGGGAGAGACCAAGGGTATAGGCAGAGTCCAACATGGAAACAGATAATGTAGTATGGTAGAAGGGGGCTGGAGAAAATGATTATTGTTTTAAAAACAGGTGTGACGGTTGAACAGATTGAGGAGGTTTCCACGCGGTTAACTGATGAGGGCTTCAAAATACATCTTTCCCAAGGAGTGGAGAAAACGATAATGGGGGCTATTGGGGATCGCACGCGGATGAAAGCACTCGATTTAGAAGCGATACCTTGGGTAGAAAAAGTCGTGCCTATTTTGGCACCATATAAATTGGTCAGCCGAGAGTTACACGCAGCGGATACCATTATTCGGGTTGGGGGACAAGAAATTGGCGGCAGTAAGATTCATGTGATGGCAGGTCCGTGTGCTGTCGAAAGTAAAGGGCAGATCTTGGAAACTGCGC
Organism: Desulfosporosinus sp. BRH_c37; assembly: GCA_001516045.1. Lineage (GTDB taxonomy): Bacteria > Bacillota > Desulfitobacteriia > Desulfitobacteriales > Desulfitobacteriaceae > Desulfosporosinus. The sequence goes on along the minus strand of LOEW01000293.1, from coordinate 3,621 downwards.
ATGCTGTACGAGAGGCTGGTGCGACCTTTTTGCGCGGGGGCGCCTTTAAACCCCGTACTTCTCCCTATTCCTTCCAAGGGTTAGAGGAAGAGGGATTGCGTTATTTGGCAGAAGCGCGTGACGAAACTGGGCTGTTAGTGATTACAGAGGTTATTGATGCGCAGGATGTCTCTCTGGTGGCTCATTATGCTGATGTTCTCCAAATAGGCGCACGGAACATGCAGAACTTTATTCTACTCAAGGAAGTCGCCAAGTGCGGGAAACCTGTACTGCTCAAGAGAGGTCCCTCTGCAACCTTAGAAGAATGGATGATGGCCGCAGAGTATATCATGGATGGAGGAAACTACCAGGTGATATTCTGCGAGCGGGGCATTCGCACCTTTGAAAGTTATACACGAAATACGCTTGATCTAAGTATGGTCCCTGCTCTGCACGCTCTTTCACATTTACCGGTCATTGTTGACCCAAGTCACGGAACTGGGAAATGGCAATTAGTTCACCCCATGGCCAAAGCGGCTCTGGCCGCCGGAGCAGATGGCTTGATCGTTGAAGTACATCCCCATCCAGAAAAGGCGGTTTCGGACGGTAAACAGTCCTTAACGCCTGAAAAATTCCAAGTTATGATGGCTGATTTGGTTAGGCTCACTGCCGCACTCGATCGTCAATTGGGGGAAGTGAGTTCGTGTTAGAAGGTCCGGCTGGGATTTTGACGCCGGGATGGTCAGGCCTTCGTATTCCAAAGGCTTGCATCCTCGGCTTAGGAATGATTGGTGGTTCTTGGGCAGGTGCCTTGCATCGAAGCGGATGGGAAGTTTTTGCGGTTGATCCAGAGAAGGCCAGTATCGATGAAGCTGTATGTAGGGGCTGGATTCGGGCTGGCTGGACTGAAATGCCCCAGTATCTTGAGGTTGATTTGGTTATTTTAGCTCTACCCCTTCAGGCCTTGGCGAAGGGGTATGATCAATTAGTTGGTAGGATTCCTAAGGGGACAATAGTTACCGATGTAGGAAGCATCAAGACTGAGATTTGCAATAAATCCCAAGTGAATGTCCAGAACGGATCTTGCCACTTCTATTTTATAGGCGGTCACCCTATGAATGGTTCGGAACAGTCTGGGTTTGGCGCTGCAAATCCCAATCTTTTTCGAGATTATCCCTATGTCTTAACCCCTGCAGACGATTGTCCTCCCAGCGTGGTACAAAAGCTAGTAGAAGTCGTTCAAGGATTTGGGGCCAAAGTTGTTTTTCGTGAGCCAAGGGATCATGATATAGAAGTTGCAATGGTCAGTCATATCCCCCATTTGTTAGCAGTGGCTTTAGCTTTGGCTACACATGATGCCTCCCAAGAGGGGGGATCGGCCTTAGGACTAGCTGGACGGAGTTTTCGAGATTTAACGCGCATTGCAGATAGTTCTCCTGAAATGTGGAAGGAGATTATGGTGAGGAATTCCGATGCAATACTCAGTGGGCTTACCTTTTGGGAACAAAGAATCAAGGAATTACGGGAGTGTCTTCAGCTGGGAGACGGAGAGGCTATTGCCGAAGCATTTCGAAAGGCTCATAAAGTTCGGGGATACATTAATTAAGTCTAGTAACGCTTTGGAAAGGAGGGGATAACTATGCGAGGAGTGTTTATAAAGCCGGTTTCCGGTGTAGAAGGAGAAATCTTAGTTCCTGGCGATAAATCCATTTCTCATAGGGCAGCGCTCTTGGGAGGGATGGCTCATGGAGAAACCCATGTTTCGAATTTCTTATTAGGCCAGGACTGTCTAAGTACGCTTCGTTGTTTAAAACAACTGGGAGTCACTTCAGAGAGACAGGGGACGGAGGTTTGGATTCGCGGCGAAGGGATGGAAGCTTGGACGGAGCCGACAGATGTACTGGATGCAGGTAATTCGGGAACGACTTCGCGGCTGATGCTTGGAGTTTTGGCCGGGAGCCCATTTGCGGTTACCCTAACTGGGGATGCGTCCCTTCGTTCTCGCCCAATGCGGCGCGTCACCGAACCTCTTAAGCAAATGGGCGCCCAGATAATGGGACGTCTTGGTGGTAATCAGTTTCCCCTGACGATGAGTGGTGGTCAGTTGCAAGGACAAACTTTTCGAACAGCTGTCCCCTCGGCCCAAGTCAAATCGGCTATTATCTTGGCGGGCTTGAGAGCGAGTGGAGAAACGATAGTTGAGGAACCGGCTCTTTCCAGGGATCATACAGAACGAATGCTCAGGGGGTTCGGGGTTGAGGTTTTAAGCGAGAAGACTGTGGTAAGAGTGCACGGGGGAGGTCGCTTAACTGGTCAGGAGGTTTCTGTACCAGGTGATATTTCGTCGGCAGCTTTCTTCCTCGTTTTAGGAAGTTTGGCTGGACGTGGAGAGACTATTCTGCCCAATGTGGGTGTCAACCCAACACGTACTGGGATATTGGACGTTTTGAGAGCAATGGGCGCGGATATCGAAGTGATTAATGTCACGGAAATCTGTGGTGAGCCTAGGGCAACGCTCTGTGTCCGCTCGGCAAAGCTTCAAGGCATTGAAATCGGTAGGGAGATGATTCCACGACTTATTGATGAAATCCCGATTTTGGCAGTCGCCGCAAGCCTAGCTGAAGGAGAGACTGTCATTCGGGATGCCGCAGAACTAAGGGTCAAGGAAACCGATCGCATCCGTACGGTGGCTGAGGGACTAAACGCTTTGGGGGCGAAAGTTGAAGAACTTCCCGACGGGTTGCGTATTCTAGGGCAGCGCTCCTTGCGCGGCGGGCAGGCGAGTAGCCAAGGGGATCATCGCTTGGCCATGGCGTGGGCAATCGCTGGGATGCTGTCAAAGGACGGCGTCAGCGTGGAAGACATGGCAGCAGCGGATGTATCCTATCCTAATTTTTTGGACGTGATTAAAAAGGTAGCTCGATGAATTATGATACATCCCCTGAACTAAATCGAGGTTTTGCTTATGGATTGCGTCAATCGTTAACGATTGTGATTGGATATGCGCCAGTGGGTGTAACTTTCGGGATTTTAGCGACTTAGCTCGGTTTAACCTTTTGGGAAGCCGGGCTGATGTCTTTCTTTGTATACGCAGGTGCGGCACAGTTTATTGCGATCCAAATGATTCATCAAGGGGCTACCGTTTGGATGATTGGCGTGGGCAGGGTGCTTAACGTTTCTTTTTTCTCGATTTGTTCCGAATCTTTTTTTGGGAATTATTTTTGGTATGACTGTGTTCTGGGGATTGGATAAATTACTATTGTAAGAGAAAGATAGAGAAGGCATCAACAGTATAAATATTACTATTGATGCCTTCTTATATGAATTGAACAAGCATTCGTCAATGCGATATCTTACCATAATGTAGACAGACTTCTTACAATAAGAAAAAATGTGTATGAAAAACAATCACTGTATGTTTTTCATACAGGATAGTAAAGCACTTTTAAACCATTTGCTTACTTTTTATGTAAAGATTATGTACTATTTACTATTGAATACATATTATTAAAAATAATTAAGCTAATAATCGGTATCGTACTTGCTTATAACATTTAGATAGACATTAATTGAAAGAAGGTGTTTAGAATTGACTACTTGTGAAAAATGCAGATCATTTTACCCGATTCCCAAAGACGCAGA
>LOEW01000292.1 GCA_001516045.1 Desulfosporosinus sp. BRH_c37 | reverse complement strand
ACGGCAAGAGAAGGAATGACCGTTTTAGAGGCTGCACAACAAGCGGGAATATCGATTCCGACACTTTGCCACCACAAGCAATTAGACCCTTATGGGGGTTGCCGCTTTTGCACAGTCGAAGCAGAAGTACGCGGCTGGACAAATTACGTTGCTGCCTGCCTTTATCCAGTGGCCAAAGATTTGATCGTGAGAACCAGGTCTGAGAAGGTCGATAGAATTCGCAAAATGATCTTGGAGCTATTGCTGGCACATGCTCCAGATGCCTTTGAATTGCAGGATTTGGCTAAGGAGTATGGAGCAAACAAAGACCGTTTTGAAAAAGATCCCTCATTTTGCGTTCATTGTGGTCTATGTGTAAGATACTGTGCCGAAGTCAAAAAGAAGAACGCCATAGTATTTGTGGACAAAGGAAAAACTCGGGAGATCAGCTTCATTCCGGAGATATCTGCCAAGGAGTGCTGGAACTGCAAAGAATGCTTCCCGCTATGCCCGACAGAGGCACTGCAAGCGGCTTTCGTTTTAGTTAAAGCGTTCACGTTTCCCTCACCTTCTTTGGAGTCAACGCCGGCGGAGTAGGGGACGATTGATATGCGAGGTGGATCAAAGTGGTGGTACCCATTTCTACCTCCGCAAAATTTGTATCTTATGTCGGCGACTCAGTATAGAACTGCCCAGCACACTCAGGTACCGAGCTTCTTGTGCATCGGGCAGTTCTATTTACATTGGACGCTATTAGAAAGAATATAGAAAGCTGAGGTAATTAAATTGTGAGAAAAATAACAGAACATGTTAAACAATTAAAAAGAATGTATGCTCTGGAAGATGGAAGATTGAAGGGAGAAGGCGCTTGGGAAAAACTTCCTTTCTTCTGGTTCCAATTATTTCTATCATATAAGTGCACAAGAAGGTGTAACTATTGTTATTCTTATAATCAAGTCGGTGATGAAAATGAAATGGAAATGAATGAGAATACATTTTCAAGATTATTAGAGTGGATTCCAGAAGTGTGGAAAGTTAATAACGTTAAAGTAAACGCCATTGGTTTTCTTGGTGGGGAACCATTATTAAGAACGGATAGAATTAAGAAAGTTATGGATTCCGCCTATAAAAATACTGATGGTATGCAAGGATTGCTTAATACAAATGCTGATTTAGTGGATTCAGTGAATTGGGATGATCTTGAGGATATCCAATGGATAACAACAAATATTACAGATATTACTATTGAAGAACTATCGAGAAGAATGAAGATAATATGTGAAAGATCAAATGTTATTGGTCAAACAATAGTAGCTACTTTGGATAATTATAATTTAGAGAGAGTTCTTGATATAACAAGATTCGGAATAGAAAATGGATATCGTTTAAGATACAATGGGGATTTATATAGAGGTTTGGAAACTGACTATAATAATAGATTGTTGAAGAAATATCATGAATTATGTGATTTATTGGAAAATTATATTGTTAAGGGATACGATGTTCATACTACTTTCTTGTTGGATACTTTAATTCCTTTATGGGATCTTGAATCTTCTCCATATCCGTGTGGGAAAAGAATTGCTAAGGTATATCCCGATGGAACGATTGGGCCATGTATTAGAGACCATTCATTTAAAACTGGAAATATATTTGAAACAAATCCTTTAAGTAAAATACAATCTGACATTTTTCATTTTGATGTTACAAAACCAGACCTCCCAGATGAATGTAAGGAGTGTGAATCAAGAACTGCCTGTCAGGGAGGATGCCCGCATGATAAATTGTTGTTGACTGGCACTACATCAGGAAAATCTGTTGCATGTAATATTCATAAGGAGATTATTCCAAGATTAAGACGTTTAGATAAATTAAAAAACGAAAATATGTCAAGAAAGTAGACACAAATGTTCAGGTTGGAGCAATAAGCTAAGGAGACTTATAATGTTAAGTATACAGGAAGAAATAATTCTAAAAAGAACTCTAGATAATATTCCAATATTGTCAAAAGAGAGAAAACCCATCCTAGAATGTTTAAGACGGACCTTAGCTGAAGACATTGTTGCACCCGAAGCATTACCGCCATTTGATTACTCTACATGTGATGGATATGCTCTTAGTTCGCACATGACTATTGGAGCTACAAAGAATAATCCTAAATACTTTGCCGTTTGGGGTGAGGTCTGTGCTGGGGCAATTTTTGATGGCGTGGTAAAATGGAACGAGGCTGTAAATATTATGACTGGGGCCCCCATTCCAGAGGGAACAGATTGCGTTATACCACTGGAATTGGCTGAAAAACAAGACAATTTGCTGATAATAATTGATCAAGTTCAAAGTGGAGCGAATGTTCGTAAGGCAGGTTCAGATCTTGCCAGAGGTTCAATGGTAATAAAAAGGGGAACGATTATCAGTCCGTTGGAAATAGGCGTATTGGCAAGCTTGGGAAGAAGTAGCATTGAAATAGTAAGGCGGCCTATAGTATCAATTGCTGCTACAGGCGATGAAGTGATACCCTTGGATGGAAAAAAGGATAAGGGGCAAGTATTTAACTGTAATGCTCTTTGTATTGCCAGTCTGGTATCCAGCTATGGGGGAACACCTCTTTTATTAGATGTTATTCCTGATGATAAGGACAAATTACGCGACAGTATTCTTAGGAGCTTTGAATCAGACCTCTTAATAACGATAGGGGGTACCTCAAGTGGGCTGAAAGACATTGTTTCGGAGCACGGTTTTGAAACAATGACGTTTGAAGATAGCTTTAATCACAACAGATTGCCGTTAACAATATTAAAAGATACGGATAACAGGATACTTCCACATTTAGCTTTGCCGGGAAAACCGGTCGGCAGTGTTATCGTTTTTGAATTTTTTGGCCGATCTGTCCTCGAAAGAATGTCTGGAAGGGGAAATTGTGCTTTAAATTTCTACAACGCTATCATGCAAAACGAAATTCTAAACGAGGGCAAAGCCAACGTTTATGCCCGTGTGAAGTTGAAAAAGAAGCAAGAATTTTATATAGCGTGGTCCACCGGTAAACCAGATCATGATTTAATTTGTGCCAATGTAGAAGCTAATGGCTTCGTATTATTACCGAAAACTGTTGAAAAGGTTTGTATCGGCGATCAAGTGAGTGTGTTGGTTCCAGGTTGGAGTGACATTTAAACAAGGTCTTAGAACAGAGAGTCGGATTTACCAATAATGTGGTAAACTGGCTTTCTGTTTCTTTTAAACTCAGATCGAAGTAATCACTTATAAGTGAGCATTTGTTTTGCAAAATTCCTCTTATTAAGGTAAATTGACTTATAATGTAATTGCAAGCTTTACGTTGCGAAGTTGTTTAATGGTTTGAGAGGATAAGGTGGGTGAATAGTATGCAAAAATCTATGCTAGAAGGTTTAAAGGACAAGTTGCCAGTCGTTCCTGGCATCCTTGGAAAAGAAGATTATTTCAATTCGGCGGTCTTAGTGTTGCTTATGTTAATCAACGAAGAATTTCATTTTGTATTACAAAAAAGAGCTGCCAATATCAGACAAGCTGGAGAGATATGTTTTCCTGGTGGAAAATTTGATCCTGTTCAAGACGCTAATTTTCGGGACACAGCAATAAGAGAAACAGTAGAGGAGTTAGGCGTGACCTCAGACAAGATTAGGATAATTGGAAATCTTGATACCGTTGTCGCAATAATGAATACAACAGTTGACGCATTTCTTGGCATTCTTGATGTATACAGTTTAGAGGAATTACAAATTAACCAGCATGAGGTCGAAAAGGTTTTTGCGATTCCAGTTTCATTTTTTGAGGACAATGAACCGGAAGCTTATAAGGTCAATGTTAGAGTACATCCTTCATACGTAAATCAGGCGGGAGAAGAAGTAACAATTTTTCCGGCGAAGGAATTAGGAATACCAGAGCGCTATCACAAACCATGGGGTTATGCTATGCGTGAAGTTATTGTCTATAGGATAGAAGGAATCACAATATGGGGAATGACGGCAAGGCTAATTAGAGATGTTGTTATAAAATTAAGGGGCTTATAGAGGCCTATTTGACAACTGCCCAAGCAAAGTGGAGTGGAGATCTTCCAAAGGGTTACCATCTTAGTAAATTCAGTAAAGATCTTTTCGCCTCTGCTTCCTAATCGGTAGCGCCTCTCTTACCTCTTCGACTTGGGTCAAATCAAGCTCGACCATCAGTATTCCTGGCCTTTCGTCCAACTGTGCAAGCACATCCCCCCACGGATTGACCGCAAGGGAGTGGCCATAGGCAACATAGGAAGCCTGGGGATCACGGGCTGGAGAAGCGGCGATCATAAAGATCTGATTGTCAAGGGCACGGCTGCGGAACAACAATTCCCAGTGAGCCGGACCAGTGGTCATATTAAACGCTGCTGGGACAATGACTAGGCGGGCTCCATCCTTAGCCATTCTTCTGGTCAATTCCGGAAAACGAATGTCATAGCATATTTCTAAACCGATTTTGCCCCAGGGTGTCTCAAACAGAGTGGCAGCATTACCAGGGGAGAGCACCGAGGATTCAGTAAACTCTATACCATTTTTGACTCGTACATCAAACAGGTGGGCTTTACGGTGCCGGGCAATAATCTCCCCTTGCGGATTAAATACAACACTTGTATTGTAGAGCAGTTCGCCTGACAGTTCTGGAATCGAGCCGCCGACGAGAAAAAGACCATGGGCGCGCGCTAGGCTGACGAGGTGCTTTGTAGTTTCCCCAGAGGGGATTTTCTCTGCGTAGTCCCGAAAACAATGGATGTCATACGGGCAATTAAACATTTCTGGCAAGACTGCCAGTTGTGCCCCCCGAGCTGCTGCGTCCTGTAGCATAATTGCAGCTTGTTTGAGATTTTCTTGCTTATTAGCCTTAACAGGCATTTGACATAATGCTATCTTCAGCATGGTCATCAGTTAGCCCCCCTATAATCCTTTGTTGGTATTGTAAAGACAGTAAGTGAACGACTTCTTAATTAAAGATATTATGAATCTCTTCAGCCTCTAACACAAGAGGGATGGAGGAAGGAGTTTGTCGTCCTCCTTTGTCGATTATAAAGGATATTTCGAGCGAACAGCGAAATAATATATTATTCTAGTTGTTTAACGAAGAACTCTATTAATGAAGGGAACCCACTTAAGGAGGCAACAAGTTTGAGGCCAGAGATCATTCAGAAGCTTAGTGAAATTGTCGGCAAAGACAACTTATATACTTCGTTAGAGGATCTATATTGTTATACTTATGACGCTTCGTTTGTTAAGGCTGATCTTAAGAAGGATTTAGCGGGAGTTGCTGTGTATCCGGGCAACACTGAAGAAGTAACGCAGATTCTTAAGCTTGCGAATCAAGAGATGATTCCGGTCGTTCCACGGGGTGCAGGGTCAAATGTCAGCGGAGGATCTATTTCCGTAGGGGATTGTATCGTCCTGGTGCTTAAGAGAATGAACAAAATACTGGAGATTGACCGGAAAAATTTGATTGCTGTGGTAGAACCTGGTGTGATTACTGGCCAATTACAGAGCGAAGTCGAGCGAATAGGTCTGTTTTATCCACCGGACCCTGCCAGTCAGGCTTTTTCAACGATGGGCGGCAATGTGGCGGAATGTGCTGGAGGACCGCGTGGCGTGAAATACGGAGTGACTCGAGACTATGTTATTGGGCTCGAGGTGGTACTAGCGAGTGGAGAGGTTATGAATACGGGTGGAAGAACGATCAAGAATGTAACTGGGTACGATATGACGAAGCTATTCACCGGTTCTGAGGGAACATTGTGTGTTATAACCAAAATTATTGTTAAACTTATTCCTTTACCAGAAGCGAAGAGCACCATGATGGCGGTTTTCTCTGAGATCGAACAAGCATCTGAGACGGTTTCTGAAATCATTGCAGTTGGGTTGGTTCCTTGCTCCCTCGAATTATTAGACAATATTTATATTAGAAATATCGAGGAATATGCGAAGGTTGGGCTACCCACGGAGGCGGGTGCCGTGCTCTTAATAGAAGTTGATGGGGATTCAGAAATCTTAGCTAAGCAGATTGGCAAGATAGAGCAAATCTGTAAGCGGCTAGGGGCTGTCCAGATCAGGGTTGCCAAGACGAAAGAAGAAGCAGAAGAATTATGGCGTGCACGCCGCTCAGCTTTTGCAGCGGTGTCGAGGGGAAAACCGACCATTATCGGTGAGGATGCGACCGTTCCACGGAGCAGCATTCCGGTTGCTGTAAGGCGTATTCAGGAAGTTGCGGCTAAGTATAATATTAAAATCGCGATACTCGGACATGCCGGAGACGGTAACTTGCATGCCACGATCCTAACCGATGAAACGGATTTGGAGGAGTGGGCGCGGGTAGAAAAGGCCATCGACGAGATTTTTGTGGCGACGGTGGAACTGGGCGGATCTTTAAGTGGTGAGCATGGTATCGGTCGGGCGAAATCTAAGTTTATTACTCTGCAGATCGGGGAGGTTGGACTGAAAGTACAACACCAGATTAAAAAAGCCCTTGACCCTAACAACATTTTAAACCCCGGCGTAATGTTTGGAGCGTGATGAGATGGAACGTTCATTTGAGTCTTGGGAGAAAGAAGTCATCCGCTGCATTCGGTGTGGTGCCTGTCAAAATGTTTGTCCAGTCTTTAAAGAGTTACAGGCAGAATCCACGGTTGCCAGAGGACGTGTGAAGCTGATTCGCGGAGTCATCAATCAAGACTTGGAATTAACTGAGGGCTTTATCAATAAAATGTCGTTGTGTTTAATGTGTAAGGCCTGCGTAGTTAACTGTCCGAGTGGTGTGAAAGTGGACAAACTGGTGGAAGCAGTCCGCAAGGAAATCGTAGAAAGGAAAGGACTCTCTCCGCTTAAAAAATTTATCTTTCGTTTGGTTTTGAGAAACCGTTGGGTGTTCAACACTGGAATGCGGATGGGAAGTTTATTTCAAGGCTTAGTCTTCCGCAAAGGGCCTAATGGCCAAGGAATGTTACCGAGAATGTCACTGGGAATAGATAAAAGAAGACTTCTCTCACCCCTAGCCCCAACACCGTTTAAATTAATGTATCCGGAAGTAAATAAAGTCCCAGAAGTAAAGATGAGGGTAGCCTTTTTTACGGGGTGCATGATCAACTACATTTATACGGATACCGGTCAGGCAGTTGTCAACGTCCTTAAACGCAATGGAGTAGAGGTTGTTATTCCTGCTCTCCAAAATTGTTGTGGTACTCCAGTCCGGATTAACGGGGACTATGAGACGGCTAAAGAGATGGCGAGGGCCAATATTGATGTCTTCCTGAAGGAAGAGGTGGATGCAGTTGTCGTAGCCTGTGGTACGTGTGGCTTAAGTCTGAAGGAAGAGTATGCTGAATTACTCGAGGATGATCCGATCTATGCCGAAAAGGCTAAGCAGCTTGGGACCATGATCAAGGACTTCACGGAACTGGTAGTATCCTTGGAGGGGTTTGAGGACAAAATGGGTCGTTTGCCAATCAAGGTTACCTACCATGATCCTTGTCACCTCCTGAGAGGCTTAAAGGTCAAAGAACAACCCAGACAAATTATCAGTAGTATCCCGGGATTAGTCTTTAAAGAAATGAATAAACCTGATACCTGTTGTGGTAGTGGGGGTTCCTTTAGTTTATATCACTACGAACTTTCAACCTATATCAACGACCATAAAGTAAACACTGTTAATGAGACTGGTGCAGAAGTGTTGGTTACAGGGTGTTCCGCCTGTCGAATGCACATCGCGGACGGTCTGAATCGCCAGGGAGTTCCAGTAAAGGTGATGCATACCGCACAACTTCTGGAAATGGCTTATGAAGCACAGGAACGCACTAGAGGAAATTTGATGAAGGTATAAGGGGGAGAGTAAAGGATGAATAGTTTTAACCTTGCTTATGGTAATGAAACCTTGTCCTTTAGGCTTCCGTCTTCCCTGAACATTAAGGAGATTGAAGCAAATGCCAGTCAACCGATTTTAGATATTGAGCAGGCGATTCTTCAGGCTCTGACTCAACCAATTGGAACGGCTCCACTTATCGAGGTGGTAAAACCAGGGGACAAAGTGGTTATCGTAGTGAGTGATATTACTCGACTATGGGTACGGGCAGATGTTCTTTTACCCATATTATTGGATGTTTTAAATGGTGCCGGAGTGCCGGATAAGGACATTTCGATAGTAACGGCGACTGGTGACCATCGCCTGCAGACGTTAGAAGAACACACGGCAATTTGTGGGGCAAAGATCTTAGCGAGGGTTCCAATTTACGATCATGAGTGTCATGCTCAGGATTTGGTTGATCTGGGCAAATCCTCACTAGGGACACCGATTAAGGTAAACCGTCGGGTATGGGAAGCGGACAAGGTGATTTTGACCGGTGGAATAGCTTATCATTTGCTGGCGGGATTTGGGGGTGGTCGTAAGTCAATTGCGCCTGGAGTTTGTGGCTATGAGATGATTCAACAAAACCATGCTTTGGCGCTTCTGGGAGGAGGTCCCTCGGGACTTAATCCAAACATAGAGACCGGAAAAATGGAGGGCAATCCGGTTGCGGAGGATATGTTAGAAATCGCTCGTCTAGTAGGAGTGGATTTCATACTCAACGTTGTTGTTAACGAGAAGAAAGAATTTGTCTATATTGCAGCGGGTGAACTGTATGAGGCACATTTAGCAGGCTGCCGAGTGACTGAAGAAATATTTGGCATTGAACTCGAAGAAAAAGCTGAATTAGTCATCGTTTCTTGCGGTGGGTATCCCAAGGATACTCAACTTTACCAAGCCATCAAGGCCTTGGACAATGCTAGTTATGCGGTGCGAGAAGGTGGAGTTATTATCCTTATTAGTGAATGTTCAGAGGGGATAGGTTCTCAACCTTTTCTGGAGTTTTTTAATCATGGCGAGGTGGAGGAAATGAATGCTGGGCTCCATGCTGACTTTACAATGCCAGGATTCATAAGTCTGAAAACAGCGAGCATCTGTCAAAAGACCCCGGTTATTTTGATTAGTTCCTTATCAGAGGAGCTGGTTAAACGTGTCAAGATGATTCCGACTCATTGCCCAGCAGAAGCTTTGCAGTTCGCAACTCAAATACTTGGACGTCAACCGGAATCTGTTTATATTATGCCTCACGGTGGCAACACTTTTCCGATTTTGAGTTAGTTTTTACGGTCTTTCTCATGTTTCTATTGTAAGATAGTCAGCCTCCTGTCCCAAAAATGGATAGGGTTTTTTGTTAACATCTTCAACCATTGGGATTAAGATTTACTTTAATCACAATGGTTGATTTAATGAACGGTCACATCGTTGCTGAAACAAGGTATATATATGTGATACTTGAAATTTGATGAGAAGGTGAACGAATAAGGAGATACCTTCCGGTATCCCCTCATACGAGACATGTATTTGTATTGTAGATCTGTTAAACCAATAAATATTTCGACCGAACGTCTTCATTTTCAGCCAATTCCTCGACTGACCCTTCAAAACGTACTTGTCCCCGTTCAAGGACATAACACCGATTGGCCAATTTTAAGGCTGATTTGAGATTCTGCTCTGCTAAGAGAATCGAGATCCCAGTTGAGCATAGCGCGAGAATTTGCTCTTCCAATTCTCGAACAATTAAAGGTGCGAGTCCCTCGGTCGGTTCATCTAAAATTAGAAGCTCCGGATTTCCAAGCAGAGCCCGAGCAATACTTAACATTTGTTGCTCTCCGCCGCTTAAGTTCCCGCCCCTTCGATTCTCTACTCTTTTCAGAACTGGGAATAATCCATGTACTTTAGCCAAATCCCAAGCGCCCGGTTTGATGCCGATTGCGATCTCGAGATTTTCACGTACAGATAAGTCTGCAAAGATCCTGCGGTTATCAGGAACAAAACTAATTCCTAATTTAACCATGCGGTTGGTAGCAATCTTGGTAATTTCCTGGCCTTTAAATAAGATTTGTCCAGTTTTGGGCGGGGCAATTCCAATAATGCTTTTGAGTGTCGTTGTCTTGCCTACCCCATTACGGCCAAGCAGGCAAACAACTTCACCCTTACTTACCTGTAAGGATAAACCGAATAAGATATGGCTTAAACCGTAATAGGTATGAATGTCTCTAACGTCTAGCATAATCCAGTTTCCCCCAAATAGGCATTTTGTACAGCTTTATCGTTTCTGATGTCTTCAGGAAGACCTTGAGCAATTGTTTTACCCTGTTGAAGCACCATAATCTTTTGCGCAACATCAAAGACTAATTCCATATCATGCTCAGTGAGCAGAATCGTAAGGCCTTTTTCCTGGGATAACCGTTTAATCAGATTAACAATTTTGCGGGTTTCTTCTGATGACATTCCGGCAGTGGGCTCATCTAAGAGCAGGAGTTCGGGTTTGCTTCCCAGAGCAATCGCAATTTCCAGGACCTTTTGATCCCCGTAAGATAGGGAGCTACATGAACGATCTTTATATTCAAACAATCCGAAACTCTCCAAAACCTCCAGTGTTTCTTCAATAAGCAGTTTTTTAGAGGGCCTAAAAAAATTCTGATCCAAGCGATGCTTGGCAAGAACTGACGTTTGCACGTTTTCCAAAACCGTAAGGCTAGGGAAAATATTGATTAACTGAAAGGACCTCGCCATTCCTTTATGGCAGATTTTATAGGGAGCCAAGTTCGTAATTTCTTCATTCTGAAATCGGATATGACCGGAATCGGCTTGGAGGTGTCCGGTTATTAAATTGAATAAGGTGGATTTCCCTGCGCCATTCGGACCAATGACTGCCACGACTTCTCCCTTCGGAACCGAAAGCCGAGCATCTGCGATGGCCTGAAATCCCTCGAACGCTTTCCTAAGCTGTTCAACTTGAAGCATCTTAATTCTCTCCTCTCATACTTCGGTTCTTGCCATAAATCTCCATCAAATAACCAAGGATACCTTGGGGCAAGAACAGGACGAGAATCAGTAACAACAGACCAAGGACAAGCAACCAGTATTCGGTGTAAAGACCGACGATCATCGACAAAAGGACTAAAATGCCTGCCCCTAACGTCGGGCCCATAAAAACAGTCAGGCCTCCCATTAAACACATGATCAGAATTTCCGCCGATTTGTTCCAAAATAACAGGGAGGGGGCTACAGATCGTTCCACTAATACAAAAAGGACACCCGCAATTCCTGCAAAGAATCCAGCAATAACAAAGGCTGTCAGGCGGTGCCGCTTAACATTAATGCCGACACTCTCAGAGCGCACGGGGTTATCGCGAGTAGCAAGTAACGTTAGACCAAATGGCGATTTGGATATTACATAGAGAATTACAAGAGCGATGACTAGAACCACAAGTGTCGTATAATAGACTGAATTAATTGAGTACAAAAATTCAGGAACGGGTATCGCATGGATTCCGTTGTCACCATTGGTCAGCGCATTCCAGCGGTAAACAATGGCCCAAACCAACTGCCCTAAAGCTAGAGTAAGCATACCGAAATATAGGCCTCTTAAACGTACGCAAAACCAACCGATCACTAAGGCAATAAGTGCAGCAACCAAGGGGGCGAGCAAGACAGCAACAGCAAAGGGCCAAGAAGTTTTGGTCAGTACGATCGCTACCGTATAGGCACCTACCCCGAAAAATACGCCATGGTGTAAATGCAGAAGGCCTCCATAACCCAGAACCAGATTTAAACTGGTCGCTAGCAAAGCTGTTGTAAAAACAGTCGCTAATAAGTAGACATAATATTGGGTGAGTAGCTGAGGGATCATTAGAAGGATCAGGATTCCTGCTACTGCCAAACCCGGGCCTAGATAGGTACTGAACTTTCCTTTCGGATTATTGATTGATTTAAAGTTATTCGTGGACATATCTATATTCCTTTCTCTACCAGGCAGATTTTAGTAAACCAGAGGGTCGTACGATTAGGAGAACACCCGCAATAATATAAGGGATAATAATGGCAACGCCTGGAATGAATAAGATTCCAAAAGCTTCCCCAACTCCCATAATAATCGAACTAATCAGTGCGCCCCAGATGTTTCCTAAACCACCAATGACCACGATCAAGAAAGCATAAATGATAATGCTAGCATCCATTCCCATCGTGATGGTGGTCGTTGGAGCGATCAAAGCTCCCCCCAACCCAGCTAGCCAGCCACCAAGTGCAAAAACCATAGCAAACACTCGGGTGCTGTTAATTCCTAAAACATCCACCATTTCTCGGTCAGTAGCCGTTGCGCGGCAGATTTTGCCAAGGTTGGTTTTTGATAAGAACAACCATAGACCAAGGGCAACGATAGGCCCCACGCCCAGAAGAAAAGCATTATACCAGGGAAGAGATGCCCCCCATAGATTAAAGGAACCCCTTAAGATGCCGGGGATATCCATAGATTTATATTCTGTTCCCCAAATTATCTTGACAAGATCTCCCGCGATGAGCACTAGAGAATACGTCAAGAGCATCTGTAATAAATGATCTCGGTTATAGATAAATCTAAGCAACCCGCGCTCGATCACTAGACTGATAAACATCACTGCGATCGGAGCAACCAGCAGGGCTAGCCAAAAACCGTTCGGGCCTTGTCCGAAAAATGTTGAGACTGAATACGCGATAAAGGCGCCAAGCATATAAAGTGCTCCGTGAGCAAAATTCGTAATTCTTAAGACTCCAAAGATAAGTGTTAGTCCGGCCGAGACGATAAAGAAAATCATTCCCCTGCTAAGTCCTATGAAAAACTGACTAGCGAGTGTGGCAAAATCCATGGGTAATCACCTCCGTTATTATTGATTTAAAGAAAACTTGGCTAGCGCCCGCGAAGACACTGTCTTCGCACGAATTAGCCTTCTTGCAGACACTGTCTTCG
>LOEW01000291.1 GCA_001516045.1 Desulfosporosinus sp. BRH_c37 | reverse complement strand
CTGGCTCAGCAACTCGAAACACTTTGGGGTCAAAAGCCGGCATGCCACTCATATATTCTTTGATCCCATCCAAGACGCCGGTTTCGGTATCATGAACTTCTCTAAAATAAGCAGTTTCATCAAAATGTGTTTCCACTCGGCCCGGGGCCTTAGCCTTAAATCCTTTAGTTGCCTCAATTAATTGTTGGGCAGTTTCTAAGTCAAAATAACCCTTAGGGCTCATTCCTCCGACAATTCCCGCTCCGCCCACGGCAATATTGGCATCCTTATGGGCTAAAAGAATGGTAGGACTAATTCCTTGATAGCCACCACCAGCAGGGTTTGTACCATAAATAGCATTTAAGATTGGTATCCCCAGCCGGTTCAGTTCGGCATGTCTGAAGAACGTAGACCCACTACCTCGCCGATCAGCATAGACCTTTTCTTGCTCCATTAATTTAACCCCACTACAATTAGTGAGCCAGACTAACGGAATATTTAGCCTTTTGGCCAAGTCAGTTACTCTTAAAATATTCGCAGATTGGCCTGAAATCCAAGCCCCTGCCATGACCTTATTATCGAAAGCAATTATTACTGCCCATTTTCCATCTATTTTGCCCAGACCGTCAACGACACCCGTACATCCTTCTTCGTTTGTTTCTGGGTTATAAAGTGTATGTAACGAACACCATGTTCCAGCGTCAACCAAATAATCTAACCTATCCCAAACGGTCATCTGGCCTCTTTTCCTGATTACGTCAGCAGAAGTACCAGCATTCTTAACCTTTTCTACAGCACTTAATATAATATCCTCTTGCTCTTGAATAAATTTGATGTTTTCTTCGGTACGCTTTATTTCTCCGGCACTCAAGGGTTTCCCGATATCGGCCATTTTTTCAAAGTAAGGCCGCAAGGCTGTTTGCTTTCTAGCCACTAAATTATCCCCCTTCTCATCCTCATCATCACCTATAGTTTTGCCCCCATACGCTTAATGAGCTTTCACAATTTTCATTTACCTTACCCCTTCTTTAACTGCGATTAACGACTGTACATTAGTCGAAGCAAAATAGGGGTCTACATTTTTAAAGCTATAAGAATTATAATCTCATCGTCTATCTCCACTACATCTCTAACTGCCATATATATCTTTTATGCATTACCTTCTAACGGAGAATAAGTTTACCCTGTGATATCGCCCCCTCTCCTGAGTATATTTCCCCTACACCCTTGCAAGATTAATCGCTATGCATCAATGCATATATATCTTTTGTCTTCGGATATGCAAATTAATCTTGGCGCATTATAACCGTATTGGCTTTAGACATCTAGTTAAGTCTCCAATGTGGCCATAATCCTTGATTGTCTGCATCATATTCCTTTGCAAATATGCCTATTCATTATCTTCCTTATCTAAGAATATATCATCTTTCAGAAAATTTCAATACAATTTATGCATTCGTGCAATAAAATTTCTTAGTGCATAAATTCATATTTTATTGGCCTACTTTCTTTAACGATCAAGGACCTGATTTCTGTCGCAACATCTCTAATAATATGAAAACGACAGGCCACTTGCTTTGAGCTTGATTCCCCCTTGAAGCTTCAATAATTTTAGAAGAGAGCCCTTCCCGCACGAAAGACTCTCTTGTAAATTTCTCCGAACATTGCGGGGAGACATACTTCAGACCCCACAGTATTATCACTTGAGATAAGGGATCATCGAGACATACACACCAGCCAGGATAGCTGTTGTGATTACGCCACTAATGTTTGCCCCCATAGCATAGGGAAGAATAAAAGCTTGCGGATTGGCTTGAGAACATAACTTCTGAGCTACCTTAGCCGTGGTAGGAACACAGGAAACGCCCGCTATTCCTATAGTAGGGTTGTACTTGCCACCTGTAATAAAGTACATTATATAACCGCCTACAAGGCCTCCTATTCCTGAAAGAAGCAAGGAGAGAATTCCTAAAACCAAGATTTTAAGCACTGTGGGATTCATAATAGTATTAGCTTCAGTCAACACCCCCAGGACAAGTCCGAGAAAGAATGTTGAACTATAAAGTAAAGTATTTTCTAGGAAAGCAACATACTGCTTGATACCCGATTCTCTGATGGCTACTCCCAAGAAGAAGGATAAGAATAGCGGCGCAGCCATAGGGAATAACAGCGACAAAACTGTACAGACGACGATGGAAAAGGCAATTTTTTGGCCGGATTTTACCTCTGGGAAAACACTTAAATCCATTTTTATTGCTCGCAGGCGTTTGGGAACAAGGAGCTTAATAAGATATGGATATCCCCCGTAAGTCAAACTGAGATATAGATAGGCCACGATCGTGATTGGCACAAAATATTCTTTGGCTAGAATCAAAGAGGTGTAGAGCACCATTGGCCCATCAGCTCCACCCACCATTGCTACGGAGGCGGCTTGACCAAAATTCAGCCCCATAGCCACCGCAATCGGGAAAGTTGCAATTGTTCCAAACTCAGCGCAGAGTGCGATAAACATACTACTAAAAGGTTTAGCCACTAAAAAGCTAATATCTGAAAGGACACCAATACCCATAAATACAAAGCAGGCAACTAAACCGTTGCTAAACATAAATGTATAAATTGGTTGGAGAAAATCAATCTGTAAAACATTGATAAGTTGCGTCATCTCAGACACATTAGGATCAATAATAATTGTTCCAACTTTAGATGCAGATAAATATAGAACTGCAGCATTAACTGTAGACATGCCAAAGCCCATGGGAATCATGATTAACGGCTCTAATGTGCCTTTTGTTCCCATATAAACGAGAAATATTCCCAAGAATATCAAAACAATTCTAGCGATTGTCGTCTTCAGATCAGTTTCGAATAAAGTCCCTATTCCTTGAAATATTTGAAAAAAGTTAAAATTGAACATCCTTGCATTCCAACCTCTCATTGCTTCAAGCTACTTGTTTTGTTTTGATCTCCGAATGGAATGCTCTAAGCACTCTTAGTCGCTGACTGATCACTACGTTTAATTATTTTGTAAATAATATTAATCATTAAGGCAACTAACATAGAGATGACCGATCCCATAAAATACACCATAAGCGCTGTTTTGATTGATAGCATTACCTTACCATCCCTTCTTAAGTGTCCTCTTTTGCCAGCTAGGTTTTAACACCTAAGCAATTTCAGCAAGTTCCTCGCCTGCCTTGACCATCTGCCCTTCCTTAACTAGGATATTTTTAACCGTACCATCTTGTTGCGCCACAATATCATTCTCCATTTTCATCGCTTCCAAAACCAAAACGGGCTGATTCAATTCTACCTTTTCGCCCTCCTGAACAAGAACGGTGATTATTTTGCCGGCCATAGGCGCTTTAATAGACATATTAATATTCCTCCTTCAAATTTTAGAGTTAATATATTTCGTTTAATACCTAACACGCAAAGAATACTAAGCTTAGTTAAATATCTGTCCTTCACCTCCTTTCGTATTACTGGAATAGACCGAGATTAGTTAAATAATCGTACTTTTGACTTCCTTTCTATTCCTAGGCCCCAACATTCCAGGGCCAGTTGGTACAAGGGTTAATACTTCTCAAGTTACTTAAAAATAGAAAATTAGAAGATAAAACATAGAAATGATAACTGAAAGCAACATCAAGGGAAACGCAAATTTCAAATAGGGTATAAAACGAATGTGGGTCCCGTTCTTCTCGGCCATACCCGCGACAATCACATTCGCAGAAGCACCAATCAGTGTTCCATTCCCTCCTAAACAGGCTCCCAAAGATAACGCCCAAAAGAACGGTTCTAAGCCAGTTGGTGAAATTCCGCCTAAGGTGCCCATAGTATGAATAAGGGGAATCATTGTGGCAACAAAGGGAATATTATCTACAAAGGCCGAGGCAATAGCAGAAAACCATAAAATCAGCATCCCTGTAAGGGTTCGGTTGCCAGCGGTAGCTGTCATTGCCCACTGGGCCATACTGTCGATTATGCCTGTCTCAATCAGTCCACCGACCACTATGAAAAGTCCAATGAAGAAGAAGATCGTCGTCCATTCCACCGATAATAAAATATCTTCCGGCTCCTCCTTAGTAATAAACATTAAGAGGACTCCACCCGATAAGGCAATCGTCGCTGACTCTAAATGTAAGGCTTGATGCGTGAAAAAGCCGATTAGAATGAGACTGAGTACAAACGAACATCTTTTCAACAGAGCAGAATCTTTGATCGCCGAACGAGGATCGATCTTCATTAGATCTGCTTTAAGCTCCTTGGAAATTTGCATTTTATGCTGGTATAAAAAATAGAAAACTGCCATGGTTGCGACATGAATAACAATAATCACCGGTGTTAAGTTAATTATGAAATCCATAAATCCTAAATGTGTTTGACTTCCAATCATAATATTGGGGGGGTCTCCAATTAAAGTAGCCGTTCCGCCAATATTACTAGCGAATATCATAGCTATTAAAAAAGGCATTGGTCTGAGATCAAGTTTATCCGTAATACTAAAGACGATCGGAACAATCAGTAAAACCGTCGTAACATTATCCAGGAACGCAGAAAGTATGGCCGTGACGGTAGCCAAGGCTATCAGGATTCGAATCGGTTCCCCTTTGGCCATTCGGACTGCCTTTAGCCCTAGATACTCAAAAACTCCCGTTTTACGCGTGATACCTACCACAATCATCATGCCCACCAGTAATCCCAAAGTATTGAAATCAATATGTTCAATCGCCTTTTCTTGGGACAATACCCCCAACAGAATGAGCAACATACCCCCAATCAAGGAGGCAATCGTTCGATGAACCTTCTCTGAGAGAATTAAGGCATAAACAATGAGAAAAATGATAATCGCGCTGTATGCCTGCATTCTATTTCCTCCTTTACTTCTATAATGCGATCATTAGCACCTAGACTATAATTAACAATTTTCACCTCCTTTCCCAAACAACACGCTTAACTTCACCATATCCTCCGTCACATTTACCCCCATTAGTATCTTTTGATTTATGCAACTTCCGCACTACGGTGGACTGATTAACCCCTAACGCCTGTGCAGCTTTAACTGTGGTTCCATGAAGTTTCATAGCTAAGGTGACAAGTTGATGTTCCAGATCATCGATAGCTTCCTTAAGGGGAACCACTCCGGTCACTGTAACTGCCTTAAAAGGGCTCTGTTCTTTTTCATAAAGTACGATGTCGACTTCTTGGGCAGAAATAACCTTTTGATTTGCTGTAACTACCAACCTCTCGATTACGTTTGCCATCTCCCGAGCATTATCAAACCAAGGATAATCCAACAACAACTGAACCGCTTCCGGTGAAAAAATCTTCTTAAACCCATGGCGTTTATTGTTTTTCTCAAGGTAAAAAAGAGCTAGTGGAATTAGGTCCTCTTTCCGTTCTCGTAGGGCCGGGACTTTAATAGGCACGACATTGAGGGTATAGAAGAGGTCGGAGCGGAAGAGACCTTTTTCAACTAACTCTTTTAAAGGTCTATCTGTACCTGCCATTATTCTGGGATCAACAAAAGTCGTCTCTTTCTCGCCCGTTGCCTGCAACATCTTATCCTGAAGCACGCGCACTAGGCGTCCTTGTAAGTTTAGGGGCATCTTGCCTATCTCTTCAAGATAAACACTCCCTTGATTAGCTAACTCTAACACTCCAGTTTTCCCTTTATCGCCATTACCTATTGATATTCCTTGTCCAAATAGCTCGATTTCCAAAAGTTGAGCTGGTAGTGAGCCGCAATTTAGATTGTAAAAAGGCCCATCACTGCGTTTACTCTGGGAATGGATTAATTTGGCAATATTTTCCTTGCCTACACCTTGTTCCCCGACTAATACCACTGGCGAATCGACTTGACTTACTCTAAATGCCAGATCCAAGACATTATTCATAACGACTGAACGCGATTTTAAATCGGCACCCTTTTCCCAGTTATTTTTCATCTGAGCTATCTTAGACTGATATTTTTCGGAAAGCTGATAAGAAGAAACTACGATTGTCTGGAGTTCCTCATTCAGTTGTTTTTCACTTTGCAGCTCTTGTAAAATCTTTTCAATCTCAGAGACTTCTTGGAAAACCCCTACGGCCCCTACAACTTCTCCATCTTTTATAATCGGTGTCCGATTGGTAATGTACTGTCTTCGACCCACTTGAAACTTTATACCGAATTCAGGTATTCCGCTGCGAACAACCTCAAGTAAACCCGTGGGAACAATAACATCCGTCAAAAATCGTCCGACAGCTTCCTCTTTGGTTGAACAAGTTGGTCTTTCAGCTGCTGGGTTAAGAGATGTAATTATCCCCTGCCTGTTAATCGCTAGAATTCCATTGTGCGCCGAATCAAAGACCGCCTCCAGTTCACAACTACGTGCTTGAACCTCATGTAAATAGGCCTGTAATAACGAATATTTAGATACTACGCCAGTAATCTCTTCCTGGTTATTGAACACCGGGTAAATATCGAACGGTAAATTCCAAACATCTTCTAATGAGGCCTCTTCGTTTAAGGATAGGAAGCGAGTCGTTAGATA
>LOEW01000290.1 GCA_001516045.1 Desulfosporosinus sp. BRH_c37 | reverse complement strand
AGTGAACTCGTTCAACTAAAGTTGAACATCGAGTCTTCGGTGGGGGACTCTACCCCCACCGAAGCAGAATAAGGTGTATCACTCCCACTTGTAGAAGTGGGAGTCTTACGATTTGGATCAAAACCAAGTGCGAATTATTACCCATACCCCTAAGACGATGATGATTAGGAACGCTATGAATGTCACAGGATGTGTGATATCGTTAACTAGGGTAGGTCCCTGATAATCGGCGACTCGCACTTCCATAACACTTCCTTTTTACTGCTTCTGAGTAAATCCGGGCGGAAGCTTAATGCCTTTTAACATTTCTGGCGAGATTTGCATCTTCTCCAAGGAGTCTCCGCCGATTCTGTCAAGAATTTGCTGTGCCATGCCTTTTAACTCTTCAGGTATGGGGAGATCATCGGCCGAGGGCATGCCATGCATTGCAGTTGTAAGGGTTAAGTTTACCATGGCCATAAGTTTTTCAAATTTTTGTTGTTGAACAAAGTACGTTTTGATCAGAGGGTGTTTATTCATAAGACGGATCTTAAGATCAATTAGCGCTAAGGATTCCTTTTCAGGAACGACTTTACTCAACATTTGAGTTGTTACCAACCCGCGCTCTTTTTCCTGATACTGGCTAAATGCTTCTTGGCTGATAGGATCTGCCATAATGGAAGCTTCTGCAGCTTTTAATCCTTGAATTTCAGGGGTATGAGACAGGGCCTCTCCCAATTCACGGGCCTTGTCGATGTAACTCATAAAGGCACCTCCTTTTCTCCTTATACAAAATATGCGTTGAAGGGCGCACTGGTGTATAATGACTTCCTTCAGATAAATGAAAATAGATTACAGCCAAGAAAGAAGGAAAGTGGAGAATCATGTAGAATCTCTTCTTTAAGTGAACTCGTTCAACTAAAGTTGAACATCGAGTCTTCGGTGGGGGACTCTACCCCCACCGAAGCAGAATAAGGTGTACCACTCCCACTTGTAGAAGTGGGAGTCTTACGATTTGGATAAAAGGGGGAATTTTTGTGCGTACATATCGATTGGAAATACGTTTGATCCAAGTCGCTACCGGACTTGCGTTAATTGTACTAATTGCTGGTTTTTTTGGTTCATGGGGACAAGGTGGAAAAGGACCTGGGGGGGGGGCAACTGCCCAGGAAACGAAATCAGATCAAACCTTGAGTAATTCAAAGATCGTTGCTTTGGGAGATTCGTTTACCTTAGGATATCCGCTGGACGCAGCACATTCCTGGACTCAGCGCACGGCAGATGTTTTGCAGATTTCGGTGGTAAATAAAGGGAAAGTAAGGCAGACAGCCAAAGACCTTCTTGCTCGCTTCGACGCGGATGTGGTGACAGAGAAGCCGGGTCGGGTCATTATTTTCGCAGGGATTGGAGATGCAATTCAAGAAGTCAGTCTTAAAGAGGTCCAAACAAATATCGAAGGAATCGTGGAAAAGGCAAAATCCAATCATATTATTCCAATATTAGCCTTACCGATAGGGTACCCTGGGGCTCAACAGAATATTAAAAACACACGGGAGTGGGAGCTGAGTTATACTAAGAAGGAAAATATCTTGACCTTGGACTTTTCTACCGTGTTGTTTGATGCTGATGGGAAGTACTTAAGCGGTCTATCTACAGATGGAAAGTATCCAAATGCCAAAGGATACGTGACGATGGGAGATTATGTTGCACGAGTACTGAAATAGGAGGGTCCGCGTCACACGTCCTCAGCCATGCGCTCGTCGTGCCAAACTAGGGCTTTAATCCGAAATGCAAGCGGGCAGGGTGCTCGGCCCGATGCGACGTCCGTGTCGCAGGGCCGACGGGAAACGTCCTGTTTCCCGCCCAGCCTTATGAAAGCGGATTAAAGCCAAGTTTGGCTACGACTCACGCAAAGGCGTCACGCCGTGTGATCGCGGACCCTCTGGGCTGGGAAGAAGACGAGGTCCAGAGATCGTCCTGTTTTCCGAACTGCGGAAAAAGCGGAAAGGGAGGGTACGCGAGACACTTGTTCAGCCATGCGCTCGTCGTGCCAAACTAGGGCTTTAATCCGAAATGCAAGCGGGCAGGGTGCTCGGCCCGATGCGACGTCCGTGTCGCAGGGCCGACGGGAAACGTCCTGTTTCCCGCCCAGCCTTATGAAAGCGGATTAAAGCCGAGTTTGGCTACGACTCACGCAGAGGCGTCGGAGCGTGTGATCGCGGCCCCTCTGGGCTGGGAAGACGCAGGGGAGGATCGCGGAACACATCCGACGACCAAGGATGGGTCTAGTGCAAGTCGGGTACGGTTCTTGACTTGCATTCCGTGGCGATGTTTGCGTTTATGAACGCAAATGCGCTTTGCGTGCTCAGTGAGACAAGAAGCTACTACTGGCTTGGGATTGGGGACTGGATGCAAGAAGGGTAATTTGAATTAGTGGAGACCGATCATTGGTCTCCACTTTTTTTCTTTGAATTCAAGTAAGTTGAACCGTCCCCACTAGCATTCTAACCCCCGTTGACCCAAGCCAGAGGAAGCTTCTTGGCTTAGGGAGCATGGAGAGTGGAATCGCGTAATGAGTGCAGGTGATGAAGCGTTAAAGACCCAAGATCGTTCCCATTCCCCGTCCGACCCAAGCCAGAGGAAGTTTCTTAACTTAGAGAGCATGGAGAGTGGAATCGCGTCAATGAGTGCAGTCGATAAGGCGTAAAGAAACTCATTGGTTTACATGCAGAAAGCCCGGAGGTTATGAGTTTTAGCCTTAGCGACAAGCGAATAGCGATGACGATAGTCTCCGGTGGAGAGTATCGCCGAAGCCGTGATCCCAAGAGGAATCCTTACCGGCGTAGGATGTATGCGAACGGGTTAAGACACTGACTCCCGAACGTGTGCGACCGTGCTAATACCTTCCTCCCCCCCCGTCGACCTAAGCCAGAGGAAGTTTCTTAGCTCAGAGAGCACGGAGAGAGGAATTGCGTCAATGAGCGCAGACGATAAGGCGTTAAGAAACGCATTGGTCGTACATGCAGAATGCCCAGAGGTTATGCGTTTTAGCCTTAGCGACAAGGGAATAGCAATGACGATAGTCTCCGGTGGAGAGTATCGCCGTAGGCGCAGAGCCAATGACGCACACTTTCGCGCCGTAGGATGTGTGCGAACGCGCTAAGACACTGACTCCTTATATGGGGTGAAGTATGCTTATTAATGCAAAAAAGATAAATCCGATTGTTCCTCCGAGTAGGGCATAACGTGGGTGCCGTTCACGAGAGAGGGGCCAGAGCTCCGCGAATACAAGAAAACTCATTGCACCAGCGGCGAAGGCTAGAAAGAAGGCTAGGGAATTCTGAACACCCTCGATGGCAAGGAGTCCGACTAAGGCACCCAGTGGGGTGAAAAAGGCGATTCCAATGTTCAGTAAAAGGATTTTCCACCAACGGATTCCAGCCATCTTTAAGGGCGCCGTGGTCGCCATTCCTTCCGGAAGATTGTGTAAAGTTATCGCTATAAAGATAATAAAACCTAAGCCGGGAGCGGCTTCTTGGCTGACGGCGATGGCCATGCCCTCTGGGAGATCATGTAAGGCTATCCCAGTAGCAACGAGAAGTCCGGTCCTTTTTAGCCGTTGGTGCCGAGACAGAGGGAGGGCGTTATCGGAGACATTTAGGCGAATTTCTGCAAAGTACAAGAAGAGAAGGCCTAATACAAACCCAACGCCCACCTGAAGCGGTGGACCGATCTTCCAAGCATTCGGAAGCAAATCGACGCTCACGACTGCAAGCATTACCCCGCCGGCTCCAGCTAAGAGAGAGGCAAGAACACGTTCTTTTGGCTTACCAAACAATAGAACAAGTAGGCTACCTAACGTTGTGGCAAGTCCGGCAATCATACTAATCCAGATTATTTCGTACACGTCGTGCATGAACGGCTCCTTTCTATAATCTAACGATACCCATATTTATGGTCTAAAGCCGTGCTTTATACAATAAGAACCTGTACTATTTTTACCGACAAGGCATAGGTTTAAAGTGAGGATAACGGAAACTTATTCAGAAGAATACTTAAACTGATGTTTAGTTGAAATTATCCGTGGGGCGCAGAATGTTCGATATTCGAATATCGAACATCGAGCTCGAATATCGAACAGGGGGAAGGGGCAAAAATATGAAAATACGGATTTGGAACAGTTTTCTTATGGGGGTTGTTCTCTTCAGCCTCATTTTTATTGCGGGCTGTGGGACACTGGAGACATTAGTGAACAAGGATGGAGCTTCGACCGCATTTGGAGATTTTATTGGTGGGAAGAGCACCACTGTCCTCCCGGCAGCGACGTCAGTTTCAACTTCATCAGATGCGAAGTCGATTTTCCTGTATTTTGCGGATTCGACTGGCAAGTATTTGGTAAAAGAACAACGATTGTTGCCACAAACGACAAGTGTGGCGAGAGAAACGGTGAATCAGTGGCTAAAGGGTCCTGATGAAGGAACGAATTCGCGGGCTTCAGTTCCAACTACAACGGTGTTACTTGATATTGCCATCAAAGATAACATAGCCATCGTAGATTTAAGTAAAGAATTTCTTAAACCAAATTCCAATGTTTCTCCAGAAGTCGCTCTTTATGGGCTTGTCAACACGTTAACTCAGTTTGCGACAGTTAAGCAAGTTCAGATTCGCATAGAGGGAAAAGCACTGCTTAAGTATGGGGCGATTGATGCCACAAAGCTTATAAACAAAGCGAGTTTGATCAAGGCAGTGGCAGCGCCTACAACCAACCCGATTGTCCCGAATACAAATAAGGGTTTAGAGGTTACAACGCCAGGTAATACCAGTTCTCGAGTTTTTCCTGAATCACCTAGCTCAATCAACCTTTTCAATTATCCTCCTAGTTCAACCTGATACTCCGCACGACTAAAGTCGGCGGGTTCTTAAGTACGAAGACTTCCGATATACTCTCGTCGGGAACGAGCTTATCGTCACACTGCAACTCATTACGCATACTCCTGCAGTGTGGACCAGGACGAGTGTCCCTGTAGCCCACACACACACACACGAAAACACTGTTTTCGCACGGATTAACCTTCTTGCAGACACTGTTTTCGCACGGATTACCTTTCTTGCAGACACTGTTTTCGCACGTATTAACATTCTTGCAGGATGGCGAGAAGGGAGCCTTATGAAAGCGGATTAAAGCCGAGTTTAGCTACGAATCACGCAAAGGCGTCGGAGCGTGTGATCGCGGACTTTCTTGGGCTGGGAGCCATGAGGGAGGGTCCCGAGACATGTCCGACGACCATGGATGGTCTAGTGTCACTGGAGCCATGGATAGCGAGGGAACCAGTTTTCTGCGCTGCGGAAAAAGCGGATTGACGGGAGCCAATTATTTGATGGCAATCAAAACGTTCCCGTGGCGTGTTCGTGCCAGAAAAGATCATTAATTTCAAACATCTTTGATTGAGTTATGCGGTGCTCCAAACTCGAAAGTCCTGTTCGAGTTTGGAGCACCCTTTTCGTTAAGTGAAAGATTATAAATCAAAAGAACGTCCCTAGTGAGTATCCATCCCTAAACGTCCTATTGACCCGATCCAGAGGAAGTTTCTTGGCTTAGAGAGCATGGAGAGAGGAATTGCGTCAATGAGCGCAGTCGATATGGCGTGAAGAAACGCATTGGGACTTGTCCATGGATGGACTGATGCCGCGGTGCCAAGGATGGCAAAGAGCGGCGTACATTTAGTAAGAGGTTATGCGTTTTAGCCTTAACGACAAGCGAATAGCAATGGAACGTGTGCGAACGTGCCAAGACACTTCCTCCTATGAGGTGAGCGTTGTAACGCAAGTTCCCCGAGTTGCGATTCTATGCTAAAATAAGGTTATGATGGATTTTGTTCAAGCGTGGTCGAGCCATTCTATGGGCATGGAAATTTCTGCACTTCAGTTAAATGCGCTTTTGACCATTCGGGAGAAATAGTTGCAATATCTAACCCTCACTTTGAAATTCTAAGTGAGGGTTAGATTTATAAATTTTTATTCTCCATAAAATCTTGAGAACTTTCCTAAATACATAACAAATATAAGCGGTATACTTAAGTATAAAGAATGAGGTGAACCAGCCTAAACTAGTGAGAAAGATGATCAACGGTTTAGGCATTTTACCTAATTGGGAGTGATAAGTGTGGGAATGAAAATTATCTTGGTTGATGATGAACCGGAAATCCTAACCCTTGTTAGAGACTACCTTTCGAGGGAAGGATTTACTGTCTTGACAGCGATGAATGGAACAGAAGGTATGCAGCTCATTGAACGTGAAAAACCAGATCTCGTTTTACTGGACTGGATGCTTCCGGGTTTGAGTGGTTTGGAAATGTGCAGACGTTTACGTGAAACAAGCACGATTCCGATAATTATGCTGACCGCAAAGTCGGAGGAAATCGATAGAGTGCTCGGCCTGGAGTTTGGCGCGGATGACTATATCGTTAAGCCCTTTAGCCTTCGAGAATTGGCAGCGCGAATCAAAACTGTGCTACGGCGTTCCTCTGGGGCGGTACCGGAAAATGCTGCAGCTTTGGTATTAATGCGAGGCGAATTGAGCATTGACATCACTAGCCACAAGGTGTCAAAAAGAGGGCAAGAAATTCTTCTAACACCAACTGAATTCAACATTCTCCACTTACTCGCGACTCGTCCCGGCACGGTTTACAGCCGGCTTCAACTATTACGGCAAGCGATGGGGGAGGAGTACCTATACTATGAACGTTCTATTGATACGCATGTCTCAAATTTGCGTAAGAAACTAGAAGACAACCCAAGTGAACCAAAATATGTGGAGACGGTATTTGGCGTGGGGTATAGGTTTGGAGAAGGCTTATGACCTTACGACGCAAATTTGTAATCGCACTCATTGGCATGGTTTTTTTTATGTCAATCGTCTCTACCTCCATCGCCTTAATCTCAACTCAAGCCTTATTGGGGCATGCTGAAACCTACATGCAACAAGCCTTTGCCGATAGGTTAACTCAGCAACTGAGTCTTTACTATGAGGATAATGGGAGCTGGAGGGGGCTTCAGGACTATATCATGAAGTTCATGGGGCCACCCGACCAGAGATACAGTCGTCAATCCCGTGATCCTCAAACTTTCCTGGTCTTCGACCAAAATGATAAAGTCGTAGCCGATCCATTCAATAGAGGCCTTGGTCAAGATCTTGCTCAGTTTCCTGTTGATGATAAAATCAGCAAACAATGGCAGGAAATTAAGGCGGGTGGAAAAACGGTCGGACACTACTGGCAAGAGCAACGTCCTATCGTCCGAGATAGCAGAATAGCGAAAGCCATTGGGACCTCGATCATTCAGGCAATGCTTATCGGGTTAATTCTCACGTCCTTAGTATCGTTACTATTAGGGCTTATTTTGACTCGTCATATTACAAAACCCCTCAACCGGCTCATGATGGCCGTACGTAAAGTAGGCAAAGGGGATCTCACTTCACGGGTTGAGGTGAAGGGAAACGGAGATATTGCGACCTTAGCCCAGGATTTTAACCGGATGACCGAACAATTGACCCGCAATGAGGAAGTGAGGCGCAACATGGTGGCGGATATTGCCCATGAATTGCGCACGCCACTGGCGGTTATTCTCGGAAAACTGGAATCAATTCAGGAAGGAGTACTTCCTTCCACTCCGGAAACTATCCTACCTATCCAGGATGAGACGCTCAGGTTGATCCGCCTGGTAAGAGATCTTCAACAATTAAGTTTGGCTGAGGCTGGTAAGTTGCCGATGGTGTTACAGGCAGTTAATCTTAGGCAAATTGTAGAGAGAATTACAGAGCAATTCGCCATAGAATTCGAGGAACGAGGGTTGAAGACCGAGGTTGTAGGAGATGCGCCTGAAGTGATTGGAGACCCAGACCGTTTAACCCAGGTCTTTGTGAACTTGATTGGTAATGCTCTTTTGCATACGCCCCCAGGAGGATCACTTCGTGTGTTGTTGGCAGAGGCGGAAAAGCCTGTTGAAGATGGTATGATTGATGACGAAACTACTCATCGTTTGCTTGATGTCTTTCGGCGTAAAGGGGAAAAAATACAAAAAGCGGAAGAGGCGAACTGCTGGGCAGACAACAACGCCACTAGCAGTTTACAATCGGACGGTTGGGTCCAAGTTACGGTGGTGGATTCTGGAGAAGGGATTCCAGAGAAAGAACTTGAGCATATTTTTGACCGTTTTTACCGGGTGGACAAAGCCCGCGAGCGAGAAAACGGTGGAACGGGTTTAGGACTCGCTATTGCCAAGGAGTTTATCCAGGCACACGGCGGAGTTATTCAAGTGCAAAGTAAGCAGGGCGTCGGTAGTTGTTTCAAGGTTTCATTACCCATCAATTCGAATACAAAGTGCTCAGAAAGCTCCTTGACAAGATCTTAAGAAATCCGTCGCTGTTTTACCATAAGGCTATGGTATATTGGGCAAGAAATAACAAAACAGTGTAAGATTCAACGATTTGTTGGTTAGCAGAAACGGAGAAAAAGGAGTAAGAGCATGAACAAAAAATGGCTGAATAAAAAGTGGTTGAATAAAAAATGGGTGACTATTGGAGTAGTAAGTGTTTTAGTCTTAGGAGGCGGTTATTGGACTTATAAACACTTTACGGCAAAACCAGTCACAGCCACGAATATTACGGCTAAAGCCAAAAATGGAAACGTGAAGAAAGTGATTACTGCCACGGGAACGGTGAATTTCCCTCACTCTATTCCTTTACAATTTTCAAACGATGGAGCTGTGGTTAACGGACAGGTGGTTGAACTCAATATCAAAGATGGGGATTCAATAAAAAAAGGGCAAGTGTTGGCCAGGATTGATGATACGGATCTTAGGACAGCCGTAGTGCAACAGGAAGCCAACTTAAAGACCGCTCAAGTAAAATATCAATCTATTCTAGATGGGTATAACGCTCAAACAAAAGCACAGGCTCAGTCAGCACTCGCTAAGGCACAGCAGAGTTTGAACACAGCTCGGCAGAACGCGGATCCTGCTTATTTAGCTAACCAGGTCTTACTGGCGAATCAAAATGTCAAACAGACCAGTGATGCTTTAGCTAAAGCCCAGCAGAGTGGAACAACGTCGTCGATACAGTCTGCTCAAAGTTCATTGAATCAGGCATTAACGGCCTTAACTACGGCTCAGAATTTGCAAAATGGAGGAGCAGCTCTGGCATTAACGGCTGCGCAAGCGGATTTAACATCGGCACAGTACAAAGTAGATCAAGAAAATGCCGGCCCAACCGCAGTAGAGCTGCAAACGGCTGAAGCCAGTATTGCTCAAGCCCAGGCACAGCTTGAAAGTGCAAATGCGAAATTAGCAGGAGCTACTATTTTAGCGCCGACGGATGCAGTGGTTATTAGTTGTGGGCTGCAGCTGTATCAATTCACAACGAACAGTTCAATTATCACGATCACCTCAACGGATGGCACGGAAAGTAATCTTGAAGTGGCTGCGTCGATTGATCAAGCAGATATCGCGCAGGTCAAATTAGGACAGAAAGTGGATATTACTCTTGATGCGTACCCGGATGAGCATAGCAGCGGGACCGTGAGCTTAGTGGCTCTTCAAGGGACAACTGCTCAGAATGTTACAACCTTTAAAGTCACTGTGGCGGTAGAAAAAGCCAGCGACAAACTTCGGTCCGGAATGAATGCCAATATTGATATTGTGGTGGCAGAGGCCGATAATGTTTTGACGGTTCCCAGTGAAGCGATCAAAACCAGAGGAACGAGGAAAGAAGTGCTCGTGCCTTTGTCAACGGACACCAGTAGCGCGGATCAAGCAGGCCAACAAGGTCAAGCAGGCCAAGCGTATCAAACCGCACCATCAGGCGCAAGAACAAACGCAAGTAGTGGCAAGAGCGTTGCGAATGTGACAACTCGACCTGTCACGGTGGAAGTCGGTTTGGATGATGGAACCAATGTGGAAATCATAAGCGGTTTAACGGAAGGGCAAGAAGTTGTAACGGGAACGACTTCAGTCTCTACGCCCAAAGCGACTTCAGGATTTAGTCTTGGAGGTGGAGGAAATAGAGCAGCGGTCGGTGGCGCTCGTCCTGGTCAGTGAGTACAAGTCGTATTTTACAAGGCAGAGTATTATTGGTGTTAGCAAGGGAAACCAAGTAATAATTTGCTAAAAGTGCTTTACGGTGAAGTCGGGAGGGGTTTATTTGATAGATCTTAACGGGATCAAAAAAATATATGCAAACGGTGATATTCAAGTTGCAGCTTTGGACGGAGTAAACCTACACGTGGGGGCTAACGAGTTTGTGGCGATTATGGGGCCCTCTGGTTCTGGGAAATCGACCATGATGAACATCTTAGGATGTTTGGATACACCATCAGAAGGAGAATATTATCTTGACGGAACCGATGTTGCGAAGGCAAGTGGCGATGATTTGGCAGTAATTCGTAATCGTAAAATTGGGTTTGTCTTTCAGGGATTTAATCTTCTCGCGCGGACGACAGCTTTAGAAAATGTGGAACTTCCCCTCCTCTATGCTGGTGTGGGGAGTAAAGAAAGAAGGGCTCGTGCTGTAGTTGCCTTAGAATCGGTCGGCCTTGGCAAGCGGATTCACCACCGTCCTAAGGAACTTTCGGGTGGTCAGCAACAGCGGGTCGCCATTGCACGTGCGCTCGTCTCAAGCCCTGCGATCATCCTAGCGGATGAACCTACTGGGAATCTGGATAGTCGATCAAGTGAAGAAGTTATGGCGATCTTTCAGCGACTACACGCGACGGGAAATACAATTGTTATTGTAACGCATGAACCGGATATCGCTGAATTTACTCAACGGATTGTGCGTTTCCGGGATGGTCATATTGAAAAGGACGAAAAGGTGGAAAATCAACGCAAGGCCCAGGCACAGGTCCTTGAGGAAGGAGTAGCAAAGTGAACTTTCTAGAAAGTATCCGAGTTTCTTTGCGGGCTCTGCGAGCGAATAAACTGCGTTCATCTTTAACGATGCTGGGAATTATTATTGGAGTGGCGGCGGTTATTGCTATGGTAGGAATTGGGAACGGAGCAACTGCCTCGATTACGTCCCAGATTCAGGGCATGGGTTCAAACCTTCTGACAATCAGCCCGGGGCAATCGAATTCCGGAGGAGTTAACGGAGGGGCAGGAAGTTCCGCCTCTTTAACGATGACAGATGCTGAAAAGCTTCAATCACTTGGGCCGGCTGTGAAGGTAGTCGCTCCCATTGCGAGTTCTAATGCGCAAGTTGTCCTAGGGTCTGGAAATACCTCAACCAGTATCAATGGAACTACTGAGGGTTATGAAGTGATTAAGAATGTCACCTTGGCTCGTGGTCGCTTTATTACGAAAGCGGACGTGGATAGCAGCGCCAGAGTCGCAGTCTTAGGACCAACGGTCGTGGAAAACCTCATGGGGGACGCGAATGCAGCCATTGTCGGGAAAATTATTAAAATTAACAACGTACCTTTCCAGGTCATTGGGGTGACAACGGCTACCGGATCTACAGGATTTCAGAGCAGTGATGATATGATTACCGCACCGATTTCCACGGTTCAGGCACGTTTAATCGGGAAAAAGACAGTGCGTAGCATTTTGGTCTCGGCTTCTTCAGAGGCCCTTATGCAAACGGCACAAGATGAGATTACCGCCGCTTTGCGAAAAACCCATAAGATCTTGGCGGGCAAAACAGACGACTTCCGAGTTCAGAATCAGGCGGATATGTTAGCGACCATGACCAGTGTGACGCAAACCTTGACCATGCTTTTGGGAGGCATAGCGGGGATTTCCTTGCTGGTCGGGGGAATTGGGATCATGAATATTATGCTGGTTTCGGTTACAGAACGAACCCGAGAGATCGGAATCCGTAAAGCGATCGGGGCCAAAGGTAGTGATATCCTATTGCAGTTTCTCATTGAAGCGGTCGTGCTTAGTGCCTTGGGGGGAGGCATAGGCATCGCCCTAGGTTATGGAGGATCAAGTCTTGCTGGGAAGGCCCTAACGATGAACACTAGTATTTCCATGGCCTCCGTATTTATGGCTTTTGGCTTTTCAGCTGGAATCGGCATTATTTTCGGGGTCTTCCCGGCGCGTAAGGCCGCCGCTATGGATCCAATTGATGCCTTAAGGTATGAGTAGGTTGGAATGAGGTGCAAAAACAGGACGGTTCTCCTGACTAGCACTGTAGAATCATTAATTTTAAAAAATGGAAAGGGGAAATAGTACGTGGGAAAAAAGAAACAGACTCGCTCACGAACAGTTTTGGGCGTGCTGATGATGGTCGTCTTGTTAATTGGAATGATACCCGGGGTTGCTTCTGCAGCCACAAGTGATGATGGTAGTAATTGGCTCGGATGGCTCAGTTTTGCAACCAGCGCAGATTCCAAACTGATTGCTGGGGAGACAAGTAATATCAATGTTCAACTTTGGGATAATAAGTCCGATCCTTTTACGGGATCCGTGGGTAGCGCAACCATCACAGACGCTGAGGGGAATGCAAAGATATTTCAAGTTGCTGGGTCAGCCGGAAATTATACAATTTCCAACGTTGCTTTAGAAACAGCCGGAGAATATCAGTTGGTCATACGTCAAGGAGCTGCAGGCACGGCCTTAGCCGCTGGGACAATAACAGTCCTTAATGCAAAAACAATCATTACAGATTCTCTCGTTATTAATACGAATAAAACCATAAGGATAAAGGTTACGGATACTGAAGGGAGTCCATTGGGTCGTAAATCTGGAACTGTCGACGGCACGTTAGTAGGGGCCACAAACGCGTCATTTACAACGCTTAGTGATGGAACGTTTACGTTCTCTATGACACCCACCTTAATGGGGACAGTCAACATTATTTACGCTGGGCATGTGATCGGTTCGATCCCGGTTCTTCCTGCCTATACCCAAAATTCCCGAATAGGAGCTTCGTCGAAGGATAACGTTTCCCTAGCGGTTGCCATTGCCCAAAGTGGTTGGACAATGGGGACCCCTAATGTGATCTTATCACGAGATGATCAATTTTCGGATGCCCTTGCCGCTGCTCCACTTTCCAAGAAATTGGATGCGCCGATTCTTATGACGGATTCAGCGAAATTAGACGATCGTACGTTAGCAGAGATCATTGCTCTGGGCGCTAAGAACGTATACATTGTTGGAGGAACTGTTGCCATTTCTCAGGGGATTCAGGATAGTTTGAGTAGTAATGGGATTACAGTTACTCGCATTGCTGGGCAACAAGCCTATGATACGGCCGCGCTGATTTCCTTGAATGTGGGGATTGAGGCCACTCATACCGTATATCTCGCCAATGCTTATGCTATACCAGATGCGATCTCGATCAGTTCCTTTGCTGCTGTGCAAGGAAGCCCGATTTTACTCACGGATAGAGATGTATTACCAGCATCTACACTCCAAGCATTAACAGACCTCAAGGTGAGTAATGTCATCTTGCTGGGTGGGACAGCAGTTATAGATACTTCTGTGGAGAAAGAATTAAGTTTGAAATACTCAGTTAAACGGTGGGGTGGATTTGATCGCTATGACACCCAAAGCCTTATCTTTCAAGGTCTCTTTGATACGCAAACTCCCCAATCTCCACTCTATTTTACTTCGGGGCTGGTTCGCCAAGATGATGTCAGTTCGGGGAACCCTTATGCAGATGCTTTGTTAACTGCTGCTTTAGCCGCAAAAACCGGTGGCTTTGTGGCGATGCTTCCGCAGGATAACTTACCATCCAGCTTAAACTATTTCTTGTTATTTAATAAAGGATATATTACAAAAGCGGCAGTTGTAGGCAATAATAGTGGTGTCTCATTGGATTTAGAACAACAACTTCGAGAAATGTTAAAACATTAATCTCCAGGATTTTCGTAGTTATCAAAGAGGTAGGGAATTTGGAAACTAATCCAAGATCCCTACCTTTTTCGACTTAATATTTTAGTATACTAAATATTTTTGGCGATGAATCTTAGTGAATAAAGTCATCCAAAATATACAATGTGATTCGCTGGATCTAATCTTGTGAAATATACATATTCTTTTTTCAGAATATAAATTATTAAACAAGTTTTAATGAATACTAAATAAAAAAAAGGAGATTCCAAATAAACGTCGAATTTATCATATCAATTGGACTAATCAATTATGCCAATAAAGAATGATCCATGGATAATATAAAAATGCTGGTATTGGGAAGGAGGGATATTTGGTGGATCTGGACCGAAAAAGCGGCATACCCTATTACATTCAGCTTAAAGAGCAAATTCGGCGGCGAATTACCCAAGGGGGTTGGACAGCAGGATCGAAACTTCCGACAGAACGAGAGTTGGCTGAAAGTTTGGCCTTAAGCCGAAATACTGTAAGCCAAGCCTATAAAGAGCTAGAGAGTGAAGGGATTTTGAGTTCGACTCGGGGGAGAGGTACTTTTGTTGCGGATACCTTGCTGATTATGCAGCAGGAAGGTCGCAAAGATAGGGTTCTGCGTATTATTGATGTGGCCATGGAGGAGACCGTTGGCCTTGGTTTTTCAATTGATGATTTTGTCTCTTTTGTGCATGTGCGCGGGATGGAAAAGAAAGATTTCCTTACTCGAGTGAAAGTAGCCTTTGTCGAGTGTAATCCAGAGCAAATCGCAGAAGCTCACTGGAATATAGGACCTGGAGTTAGCCTCTTGCCGTTTCTATTATCCGAACTGCAAGAATCCCCCCGAGTATTAGAACGATTAGGCGGAATGGATATGATTGTCACGGGAGTGACTCATCTTGCGGAAGTAAAAACCCTTTTAGATAAGCTTCGTATTCCAATTTTAGGGATTTCATTACAGCCAAAACTTGAGACGATAGTACGTATTGCAAAATTGACTAGTGGCCGTGAATTGGCTCTAGTTTGTGAAAGTAACCAATTTGCTGAAAAAATTAAAGTTGCGCTAGAACAAGCCGGTTTGCACCCATTGTTTAAAACGCTTATTCAACCGAAAGATGAGAGTTTGCGTGAGGTCTTGCCGGAATGTGGGGCCGTGATTCTAGCTCCCAAACTTCGATTTAGGGTTGAAAAGGCGCTTCCCGAAAACATGGAATGTATTGAGTTTCGCTTCGAGCCCGACGCTGGAAGTCTCAATCTACTTAGAGGCGCTTTGCTTGAAATAAAGGGGGAAAAACGTTGAAAAGACAACGCGTGATCGGCATGTTTGACTCTGGGGTTGGTGGATTAACGGTAATGAAGGAGATTCTAGATCGACTAATGGATGTCCGAATAGTTTATTTCGGGGATACGGCACGAGTTCCGTATGGGAACCGTTCCCGCGAGGAGCTTATCCGCTTTGGGGAAGAAAGTATCGCTTTTTTGATTGCGCAAGGGGCAGAGGTGATTGTCGTAGCCTGTAATTCCAGCTCAGCAACTGCGCTTCCTTTTCTGCGGGAACAGTTTGACATTCCGATGCTCGGTATGATTGAACCAGGGGCTCGTTTGGCTGTCAAAAAAACAATAGCCGGAAGAATTGGACTGATTGCCACGGAAACCACCGTGCGTAGCAAAGCTTATGCGTCTGGTGTGAGCCGAGCATTGGCGAAAGGGATCTTACCTGAAGACTTGGTGCTTAGGAAGGCTTGGCAACAAGGAGAGCAGGATATAGCCTTAGTTAAAGCGCAGGGTTGTCCGCTCTTTGTTCCCCTAGTTGAGGCCGGACTGGCCAATTCTGCACAAGCACGAGGGATTGCTCAAACCTATTTAAAACCTTTAAAGGAGGCTGGTGTTGATGCTCTTATTTTGGGGTGTACACATTATCCTTTTCTCGAACCAGTTATTCGGGAGTTGCTAGGCGAAGACGTCTTGATCATCGATCCGGCTAGGGCTGTCGTGAAAGAGCTTGAGATATTGCTTCAACATATGGAGGAGTGGGAACAGTCGGGGCTGATTGTTTCTCCAGCTTCTTCGGTTGTAGGTAAAAACTATTCTCGAAGCCACTACTTTGTGAGTGGAGACCCGGGCCTTTTCCGAGATGTGGGAAATACACTTCTACAGGAACCGATTGATCTGGTAGAGCAAGTAATATTGGGTGAATAAGTGCGAGGCATGAGGCTCGAGGCGCGAAGCACGACTTTGAGGCGGTTAGGTATGGATATATTTTTTAAAATTACTTAGGGGAAATCTGAAGTTTAGCTAAACTTATCCATGGGTTTGCTTAGCGGATATATACTTCAAAAAATGTCCGGGAGGAATTAATTGTGGAACAAAAGACCTTAGTCTTAGGGGTTATCGGCTCAGATGTTCATGCCGTAGGGAACCGGATATTGGATTATGCATTTACTCAAGCGGGTTTCAAAGTTATTAATATTGGGGTACTAGCAACTCAGGAGGAATTTATTCATGCAGCGATTGAAACAAACGCAGATGTTTTATTGGTCTCGTCACTATATGGGCACGGGGAGATGGATTGTCGGGGTTTACGGGAAAAATGTCAGGAAACCGGAATCGGAAATATTTTGATGTATGTTGGCGGTAACTTGGTGGTCGGAAAACAAGACTTTGAGTTAGTCAAAGAACGGTTCTTGGCCCTGGGTTTTGATCGAGTTTATCCACCCGGAACTATGCCGGAGACGCCGATTGCAGATTTGCGTAAGGACTTAGGGATTACCGAAGATTAAAGGGGGAATGGACCTTGCAAACAGTCCTTCTCATTGATTTTGGCAGTACATACACCAAAGTTACGATTGTAGATCTTGATAGTGAAGAAATCATCGGGACAGCCCGAGCAGGTACGACTATCGAAACCAATATCATGGATGGGCTGAAAGCGGCATTAGCACAAATACCTGAACCTGTGGAGGGATGGAATTTTGTCCGCAAACTCGCCTGCAGTAGCGCTGCGGGTGGGTTAAAGATGATCGCCAGTGGTCTAGTGAAAGAGCTTACAGCGGAAGCAGCAAGACGGGCAGCGCTGGGAGCGGGCGCTCGAGTGCTTCAAGTCTTTAGCTATGAGCTAACCACCCAGGATCTCGATATAATCAGCTCTGCTAAACCGGATATCATCTTGTTAGCCGGAGGAACTGACGGTGGAAATAAGCAAGTATTATTAAAAAATGCAGAAATGCTTTGTGAGCTCCCCTCCGGTCTTCCTATCGTGATTGCAGGAAATAAAGTGGTGTCTGCGCAGGCCGCGGACATTTTGAGAAAACGGCATGACCCCGTGGTTGTTACAGATAATGTTATGCCCGAGCTCGGTGTCTTAGCGGTAGAATCTGCCCGTTTAGCGATTAGGGACGTATTCTTAACTCACATCATTAAGGCCAAAGGATTAGATAAAGTGGAGGAGTTTTTGGAGAGAATTATCATGCCTACTCCGGCCGCGGTGCTTTCTGCGGCAGAACTTTTGGCAACTGGACACGGTTCCGAACGGGGAATAGGCGAGTTGATGATTGTGGATGTCGGGGGGGCCACGACGGATGTACATTCGCTGGCCAAAGGTGACCCAAGCAAGCCCGGCGTTATGCTTAAAGGGTTACCGGAACCCTTTGCCAAACGGACGGTAGAGGGCGACCTGGGGATGCGTTATAGTTCAGAAGCGTTAGTAGAAGCGTCCGAGCGTCGCTTGTTTGACTATCTTGGCTGGACAGATGATAAAGTTGCCTGTCAACTGGGTTTATGTAAAGCAGACCCTTGGCGAATCCCCCGAACGGAGGAGGAAGCTAAGTTCGATGTTGCCATGGGACGAATGGCGGTGGGTATGGCTGTGGATCGTCATGTGGGAACGATTGAGTTAGTTTATACTCCCTTTGGCGCGACCTATGTACAGCACGGCAAGGATTTAACAGAATTGCCGATTGTAATCGGGACGGGAGGAGTCCTTCTCCATCACCCTGACGCCTCGGAAATCCTAGGGGGAGCAGTCTTTAATCCGCAGGAACCCACGATTCTAAAACCACAAAAAGCGGATTTTTACTTAGATAAAGATTACATTTTAGCAGCGATGGGGCTGCTTAGAGAAGTGGCACCCCACGTTGCGCTGCGGATGATGAAAAAATATGTGGTCAAACTATAGGAGGGTATAAAAAATGGAATTAACAGTCCGACAAATAGACGCCGAAGAGTTTCAGCGTCAGCGGCAGGAGGTTTTGAGACAATGGGAGACGGGTAAGGATGTTAACTTTGAAGAAGCAGTCGCGTATCATAAGGGGTTACCCAAGAGTAAAATATTTGCCGAAAAACTCGCGGAAGGAAAGGCAAAAGGGGTTACATATGCCCAACCACGTGCCGGTGTGGCCCTCCTCAATGAACATATTGAGTTGTTACGCTTCTTACAAGATGAAGGTGGTGCAGATTTTCTACCGTCCACGATTGATTCCTATACCCGTCAAAATCGGTATGCTGAAGCAAAAGCGGGTATTGAAGAAAGCCGAGCTATCGGGCGCTCCATGCTGAATGGATTTCCGGCTGTTAACCATGGGGTTGGAGCGTGCCGGAGAGTAGTCGAAAGCGTTCAAGTGCCTGTTCAAGTTCGTCACGGGACCCCAGATGCCCGTTTACTGGCAGAAATTGCGATTGCCGGTGGATTTACGGATTATGAAGGGGGCGGAATTTCTTATAACATACCGTATTCTAAAGACGTTTCAATCGAAAGTACGATCAAATACTGGCAGTATGTGGACAGACTTATAGGTTTGTACGAGGAGCAAGGGGTCAAAATCAACCGTGAACCGTTCGGTCCCTTGACGGGGACGCTTGTTCCACCCGCTATTTCCCATGCTGTGGCGGTTATTGAGGGAATTCTCGCGGTCGCTCAAGGGGTCCGCAGTTTGACGCTCGGGTACGGACAATGCGGGAACCTCATTCAAGACGTCGCCGCCCTGCATACCCTTCCCGTCCTAGCGGAAGAGTACTTAGCAAAACTCGGTTTGCCGAAAGTGATGCTAACTACTGTCTTTCATCAATGGATGGGCGGTTTTCCACAAGATGAAGCTAAAGCCTATGGGGTTATTTCCTGGGGTGCTGTAGCAGCGGCCTTAGGCAAGGCTTCAAAAGTCATCGTGAAAACCCCGCATGAAGCGCTCGGTATACCTACCAAAGAAGCCAATGCGGCAGGGATTCGTACGACAAAACAGATCTTAAACATGTTAAAAGACCAAAGCCTACCCATGACCCCGGAGCTTGCTTTGGAAGAGGAAATGATTTTGGCTGAAACTCGGGCAATCCTCGATCGAGTGCTCGAACTCGGCGAGGGGGATGCCGCGGTCGGCGCTGTCCGTGCTTTTCAAGCCGGCGTCATTGATGTCCCATTTGCTCCGAGCCGTTATAATTCCGGGAAGATTCTTCCGGCCCGCGATACAACGGGTGCGGTGCGTCTGTCGGATTTTGGCAATATTCCGTTTGATGAGACGATTAAGGAGTTTCACCGCGAACGTATTGCGCAACGTGGTCGAGATGAAGGACGAGATCCGTCGTTTCAGATGGTAATTGATGATATTTATGCTATCGGGAAGGGGATGCTCGTTGGGAGGCCAAGGGGTTAGAGAGGGTCAGCGAGACATGTCCTCAGCCAAGCGATCGTCGTGCCAAACTAGGGCTTTAATCCTTTATGAAAGCGGCAGGGTTCATCCTTCGGCGATAGTATTCTTTAAAGAACCCGCCTACGGCGATAATCTATCCTACGCCGGTAAGTATCCTTTCGGGATCACGGCTTCGGCGATACTCTCCACTGGAGACTATCGTACTGGAGACTATCGTGGCAAATCGGACATCCGTGTCCGGTTGCCGGCGGGAAACGTCCTGTTTCCCGCCCTACTGAAGAAAGCGGCTTAAAGCCGAGTTTGGCTACGACTCACGCAAAGGCGTCGGAGCGTGTGATCGCAGACCCTCTAGGCTGGGAACGCGAGGGAGGGTACCTTGTGCTCCGCCCCGTTTTCCGGATCGATTTCGTGAAGTTCGGCGGGCTGCTTGCTTTAGTCGTTCTCTCTGTCTCAAGCAACGTCTATCCTGGGTGGATGGTTGAGTATTCACTGAAGATGGGGCTGCTTAGGATGCTAAGCCCCTTGGGGGTAGTTTAGGCTGGGTTGAGGACGAAGCAGGGGGGACGGTTCCTTGAGGAAGCAAGGGGACGGTTCTTCTGCTTCCTCATCAAATTATCGAATAGTCAGGAGAAGACTGGGAACGTCTTGTTTGACCTTCCAAAAGGCTTCGTTATATGATTATGTACCACCGACACTAGACAGTAGTAGACAGTAGGGACGGTTCTTCTGTCTGAATTATAGGGTATTGTCACTTGTCTAATGCTGACAGTGTGAGAATCTTTCGTTTTGTTGTTTGAGTGACGTAACGAGATGCTTGGATAGATCTCTGGCATCTCATAATCTCTTAAGTAATGAGATTTGGGTTGGGTAGTCTGTGGAAAGGTACAGGGGCAAGTTTCTCTATCACATTAGACAAGAGAACCGTCCCCTTGTCTGAGTAATATCGAGGAGGGTATGCATATCATGAAAATTGTTGACGTTATTGCTTCATCGGGGCTCACTGGTTTCTATTTTGATGATCAACAAGCGATTAAAGCAGGAGTTACTCATGATGGGTTTACTTATAATGGGGAGCCACAAACACCAGGATTTAAGGCGGTTCGGCAACGTGGGGAATCAATTTCGGTTATGCTTATTTTGGAAGATGGGCAAGTGGCGTCAGGTGATTGTGCGGCCGTTCAATATTCTGGGGCTGGTGGTCGGGATCCGCTCTTTTTGGCGGAGGATTTTATTCCAATTATTCTTGAAGAGATCGCGCCAAAGTTGGTTGGTCAGAAACTGGATTCCTTCCGCCATTTGGTGGGCCTTGTTGAGAACTCGAAACGGTCGAACGGGGACCGTTATCATACTGCGATCCGCTATGGGGTGAGCCAGGCTATTCTTGACGGCGTTGCGAAAGCTAAGAAAAAGACTATGACGGAAGTTATTCTGGAGGAATATAAACTTCCAATGGTTCTTGAGCCCGTCCCGATCTTTACCCAAACTGGGGATGACCGCTATGATAATGCCGATAAGGCGATTATTAAACGTGCCGGGGTGTTACCCCATGCGTTGATCAACAATGTGAAGACAAAATTAGGAAAAGATGGAGAACTGCTCTTGAAGTACGTAGAGTGGCTCAGAGACCGGATAATGACACTTGGCGGCGATGATTATCGTCCGGTCTTGCACATCGATGTTTATGGCACGATTGGCACTGCCTTTGAAGATGATACGGAACGGATGGTTGAGTACTTTGCT
Organism: Desulfosporosinus sp. BRH_c37; assembly: GCA_001516045.1. GTDB lineage: Bacteria > Bacillota > Desulfitobacteriia > Desulfitobacteriales > Desulfitobacteriaceae > Desulfosporosinus. Next base: position 9,322 of record LOEW01000290.1, on the reverse strand, counting down.
AAATTGGAAAAGGTGGCTTCTCCTCTGCATTTGCGGATTGAAGGACCGATGGATGCCGGAAGTTTAAAGGGCCAGATTGAACAACTCAAGTCTTTGCGCGAGGCATTAAAGGCAAATGGTGTTGATGTGGAAATCGTCGCTGATGAGTGGTGCAACACGTATGAGGATATCGTCAAATTTGTGGATGCTCAGGCGGCCGATATGGTTCAAATCAAGACACCAGACTTGGGTGGAATTCAAAATACCATTGAAGCGGTACTCTATGCGAAGAAATTTGGCGTAGGTGCTTATGTTGGTGGATCCTGTAATGAAACGGATGGCGGTGCTCGGACTGCGGTACATGTATCGTTAGCTTCTCGTCCGGATCAAATGCTGGCAAAACCCGGGATGGGTGTCGATGAAGGGTTTATGATAGTGCACAATGAGATGAATAGGACCTTGGCAGTGCTAGAGAGAGCCGAGAGGATCCGCGAGACACGCCCTTAACCATGCGATCGTCGTGCCAAACTAGGACTTTAATCCGTAATGCAAGCTGGCAGGGTGCTCAGCCCGATGCGACATCCTTGTCGCAGGGCCGACGGGAAACGTCCCTGTTTCCCGCCCTACTGAAGAAAGCGGCTTAAAGCCGAGTTTGGCTATGACTCACGCAAAGGCGTCGGAGCGTGTGATCGCGGACCCTCTAGGCTGGGAGAAGACGACGAAAAGGGAGCTAAAGGGACGCGCTTTGATTGCCATGCGTGTCACACAAGTCACCAAAGGAGTAGACTGCTTTATGGGTAAAATCGGCTTAACAACTACAGTGCCGGTTGAAGTGATTTTCGCTGCGGGAGATACGCCGGTCGATTTGAACAACATTTTTATTACAAGTTCGGAAGCTATGCGACGTGTGGAAGAGGCGGAGCTTGCAGGCTATCCGCGAAGTGTGTGCGGCTGGATTAAGGGATTATATACAACTGCATTGCATAACCCTGACATTCAGAGAATTATTGCTGTGACTCAGGGAGATTGCAGTAATACTCACGCCTTGATGGAGACGTGGGAAGTGGAGGGGATCAAAATAATCCCCTTTGCTTTTCCGTATGACAGAGATCCTGACATGCTTCGTCTTCAAATGGACAAGCTAATTGGAACTCTGGGAACAACTTGGAAGGGTGTGAACCTGCAAAAGAAACGCCTTGATCAGGTTCGAGCTTTGGCATGGGAAATTGATAGACTGACTTGGGAAGAAAACTGTGTGAGCGGATTTGAAAACCACCTCTACCTTGTTTCTTGTTCGGATTTTAACGGTGACCCCGATGGATTCGCTCTAGAGATGAAGAATTTTATACAAACCGCGCGTGAGCGGGAGCCTTTTTCAGAACGAGTTCGTGAAGGATCACGGGGGAAGAGGCGGGAACTTCGCCTTGGCTTTATCGGGGTGCCACCTATTTTTCCTGAATTGTACGATTTTTTGGAGGAACACGGAGCCCGTGTTGTTTTTAATGAAGTCCAGAGACAGTTCGCGATGCCCTTTAAGACAGAGGACGTCGTGGAACAATACCGCTTATACACGTATCCTTATAAAGTATTTCAACGAATTGAGGATATCGCTCGGGAAGCAGAACGCCGCCAACTAGACGGTATTATTCACTATACGCAAAGCTTTTGTTATCGTCAGATCGAGGACTTGATTATACGGAAAAAACTGGATTACCCGATTTTGACTTTAGAAGGGGAGAATCCAACGGGGTTGGATGCACGTAGTAAAATGAGGGTGGAGTCTTTTTTGAGTATGTTGGAAGACTAGGGAAATTAAAAAAGAGAGCGGTTAAGCCCTCTTTGATGTATCACTATAATCCACCGTTAAACTATTATTGGAGTTTCATTGTGAAATAATTTCCATTGCATAAGGTATAACAATTAAAGTAGCACTTGTTGAAACTCCACTGATCGAATCTCTACCATTTATTATCACTTCAGTAAGCGTTGTAGGATCAACATTTGTATTTAGTTCAATTCTAAGTAAACCGTTTCGACCCGTGATTGTACCAACTGCACTATTGAATGTTAATCGATTTTCAAGACCTGAGTTCGAAATATCATTCCCATTTTGATCAAATACAGAGTATGTTGCATATCCAAGATTACTATATTCGTCCGTATTCATATTTCTAAAAGCTATTTTGGTTGTGGTTATAGTAATCTTGCTGACCTTTAAATCGGCATATCCGCTTGAAATTCCACTTGGGATTGGACTTCCACTTCCACTTGCACTTGATGGTCCGGAAGTCGAATTTAAACTAACACAGATGCCTGTTACTGTGTCTATTAGTGTGATTATAAGTGGTTTATCAATATCAGAAGTAGAATTATAGGTTATGGTACCTTTTCCTTCTAATGCGTTTAAGGATACCGGTGCATTAATAGATGCAACTGCGGATATGCGAGAAATTGGAATTGTTTGAGTAATGTCTTTATTATTATCAAGCATTTGGTATTTGAATGTTGCTGTGGTTGCACCAATTTTTGTTAGATTACTAATGTTTAAAGTGATTTTAGTTCCGATGGTTTCTGGATTACTAACAGTAACGACACAATTAGCAGTCTTGCTTCCATCCGTAGTCGCTACTGTAATAACCGCAGTTCCAGAACTGACGCCTACAATATTACCGAGGCTTACTGTTGCTACAGCTGGATTATTGGACGTCCAAGTAACATTATTACTATTTCCGTATACAGGGTTACCTGTAGCGTTAGGCATATCAAGCGTAGCCGTTATAGTATCGCTTCCCCCAATGGTTATAGTTGTACTACTTTTGTTTAATCTTACTCCCATCGGTAAAACAGTAGCCCCTTTATCAACATTGAGAATGCTATTTAGACTTTCTATTTGAGAATCAGAAACGGCTGCGGTCCCTCCAAATATACTTACATTACTAGCATTTGCTAATCTTTGTTGGTAATAACTTTTTGTGTTTTCAGGAGTTGCATTATTTATAAGAATGATAGGTGAAGATATTTTTGCTGCATAAGCAGAGCCAGTTAAGGCATCTGCAAAACCCTCACCTGTTGCTAAACAAATTCTATCAGGGCTAAATTCGGTATTAAATTTTTGGTTGACTGCAATATTACGATTGTATTTGTCACTTCCTAGAATTCTTTCTGAATTAGAGAATTGATTTATTACGCTATCATCTATGACATCTGAATATCCTATCACATAAGTCTTGCTAATATTAACGGAAGATAGATATGATTTTACTGAATCCGGTAAATAGTCTCTGGGTACTAATATAATCGGAATTTGTTTGAGGGCTGCGATAGGAGCTACAGATAGGGCATCTGGATAGTCTTCTGAGCTACAAACAAATAATTCTGAAGATGTAGTAATTTGTTGAGCTATTTTTATCGCAGTTTCATATTTATCATTTCCGAATATTCTTGTTACATTAATCCCCATAGATTGTAATTCAATATCAATTGAAGAAGATATGACTCCAGTTCCACCAACAACTATTACGTTCTTGGTTTGTAAATCAATTAAGGCTTGTTTCGTGCAAGCTGGTAAACTATTAGAAGTTGTCAATAATATTGGGGCATTATATTTTTTTGCTAGGGGTGTGCTGGCAAGTGCATCGGGATAATTTTCACCATACGCGAGAATTGCATAATCAGATTGTGATCCTTGTTTAGCAATTGCTGATGCTGTTTCATACCTAGTTTGACCAGCTAATCTAGTGGTTGTTGGAGATGTGGTCGTGGAAGCGAATACGGGTAAAGAGTATGTGAATAATAGGCTTAGACATAAGGTGATAGGCACTAATATTTTATTCAAATTTATTTCCTCCGTTTACTAATTTTGCCTTAACTATATAGTAAGGAGAAATTGTTTGCAATGTAAACAACTCTTTTACAATTAGGCTACGACTACCACCTCTAAGTGGGACCACGTCATCAGTGGCTATCTTTGGGATAAGTGTGGTAGGATTAAGTAATTATATATTCTCAAAGGAGTTTCTAGGCTGGGAAGTCAGTGGGACAGATTTTCAGTTGTATAGAAAGGATCTCGATAACTTTGGAGTCCCGAGGGAAGGGATGACAGAATATTTCTGTAGGAGAGTGGCACATGTCTGGACAAACAATTTGTGGAATCGATTTGGGGAGCCGGAGTGTAAAGATTGCCCTCATGAGGTCGCAGGTGGAGGGGGAAGGTTTAGAGATTCTTCGTTTGGAAAGCTTGGATACGATCCGTTTTTACCGAGAGTATGGGCGAAAACAGGGAGAAAAACTGGGCGTGGACTTTGAGGCTTTAGGACTGCCTGTGGTGGATCGCCTGGTTTCCACCGGTTATGGGCGTAATACTTTGGAACTTGCCGGTGGCGAGACTATTCCGGAGCTTAAGGCACATGTATTAGGAGCAATTTATCAAACGGGGCTCAAAGATTTTACTTTGGTCGATCTTGGTGGACAAGATAGTAAAATCATCCAGGTTCGAAAGGGTAAAATGATTGATTTTATGACAAATGATAAGTGTGCGGCCTCTTCTGGACGTTACTTGGAAAATATGGCAAGTACTCTTGATGTGTCACTCGAGGAACTAGGGCAATATACCGATTCTCCTGTGGAGTTGAACTCAACGTGTGCGGTGTTTGGCGAAAGCGAGTTGATCGGTAAAATTGTGGAAGGTTTTTCCTTAGCTGAACTCGCGGCTGGGGTTAACAATACAATTGTCAAGCGCATTTTGCCTCTCCTACGTTCATTCACCGGTGAGGTTCTGGTCTTTACCGGAGGAGTCGCGCATAATCGCTCAGTAGGGAAGCTCTTGGAGGCGGGGTCGGGCAGGAAGGTAGTCGTGCCGAAGGAGCCTCAGTTTAATGGGGCGATTGGATGTTGTGTAGAGGGAAAATGTTAAAGGTTGCAGAAGCGAGGGTGGAGCAAGATGAAAACTATATTAGGGCGAGAATTTCCGGATTATATTGATGGGTATGGAAAGGTTACTCCTTTTCAAGGTGCCTTAAAAGAGGCTGGGATAAAGACTAGAAAAGCAGTGAAAATGAAATGTGTGAACCCCTATGATTCAAAATTACTAGATAATTTAGAACAGGCATTTGATAAGCTCAACATGAAAGATGGCATGACTATTTCATTTCATCATCACTTAAGAAATGGAGATTATGTCTTAAATAGGGTCGTAGAGGGTCTGGCTAAAAGAGGAGTAAAGGATTTGACCATAGCCGCTAGCGCTATTTTCCCTATTCATGAACCCCTCGTAAAGTACATTGAAAATGGAGTCGTCACAGGTCTTGTAGCAAACTACATATCCGGTCCAGTAGCGGAAGCAATATCGAAGGGCAAATTGAAAAAACCGGCAATAATGCAGACCCACGGTGGACGGGCAAGATCAATAGAAAGTGGGGATTTGCTGATTGATGTGGCTTTTCTCGCAGCTCCTACTGCGGATATTTATGGAAATATAAATGGAGTTTATGGGGATTCTGCTTGCGGCACATTAGGGTATGCTATTTCTGATGCAGAGTATGCTGATAAAACGATTGCCATAACCGATAATTTAGTGCCCTTCCCAGCTTGCCCGATTCAAATTAGCCAAATTTTTGTCGATTATGTTGTTCAGGTTGAATCTATTGGAAACCCAGCGGGGATCGTTTCGGGGACGACAAAAATTACGAAGGATCCAGTGGCACTTATCATTGCTAAAAGGGCTGCTGAGGTGATTAAGGCGTCCGGTTTAGTTAAGGATGGCATGTCTTTTCAAACTGGAGCAGGTGGGACTTCATTGGCAGTTGCATTAGAGCTTAAAGATATTATGCAGCGTGAAGGTGTAGTAGGGAGCTTTGCTTCCGGTGGAGTCACTGAACCTCTGGTGGAAATGTTAGAAGAGGGACTTTTTAAAACTCTCTTTGATGTTCAATGTTTTGATTTGAAAGCAATATCTTCGTTTAGAAATAATGTAACCCACCAAGCCATGTCTGCCTCCATGTATGGAAATCCTCACACCAAGGGAGCGGTGGTTAATTGCCTGGATATCATGATCCTGGGAGCTACTGAAATTGACACCGAGTTTAATGTAAATGTTACAACAGGTTCAAATGGAGTGATCATGGGTGGTTCAGGTGGACATAGTGATACGGCGGCCGGTTCAAAACTTTCTATCGTAGTTACTAAACTTATAAATTCTAGGTTTCCTAAAATCAAGGATCAGGTGACAACGATTACAACCCCAGGAGAAAGCATTGATGTGATCGTAACGGAACGAGGAATCGCAGTCAATCCTAGAAGAGCGGATTTAATTGAAAAACTAAGTAGTACGAACTTTCCACTTGTGACCATAGATGAATTAAAAACAATGGCAGAGGATATTACAGGAGTTCTCCAAACGGTACAAACTTTAGAGAAGATCGTTGCCGTGGTTGAATATCGGGATGGTAGCGTTATTGATGTTGTAAGAGGTGTTTACTAACTCTTCATTCCCTTTTCAACTAATAATTGATTTTTTCATTTAAAAAAGTTTAAATTAACATTTATTTCTTTAAATACTAGATTTATTAAGAAAGAAAGTCACAAAAGTTTCACAAATTTCTTAAGCAACACTTAATGGTTTTAAGGTATAATGTAGATAATCTTGGAAATTCATAAATAGGAGTTGGCATGAGGTATGAATCGTTGCCCGTTATGTGGTGCACGTGAGGTCGGGCGAATTGGCCGTGAACGCTATTACTGCAGAGAATGTTGCCACGAGTGGACGAAGGGTGGCGGTGAGGTTAAGATTTACGAAGTATTGTCAGATGGGACGGTGGAACAGCTAGAAACGGAACTTGATCCGTTCTTTCATGAATTTTCTCATCGTGTAACCCGTCGCCGTGCAGGATGAAGCTTAATTGGATAAACGTCTGCAAAACGTCTTGTGCGGTAATGAATTGAACAGTCTTATGATTATGAGATAGTATTTGAGAGCCATAAACGAGGGGGCTCTCTTCTGCTGTCTATAAGTATTTAAGTTATTAAGGCAGGATTTCGTCGATATACATAGAATGTAAAAATTAAGCAGGCAATCTACTTAGCATACAATAGTAATTGATGGGTAGGGGCATAACCTAATTGAACGTAAGAGAGGGACAGTTCTCGGTTGGGTGAGATTTAGGACCCGTCCTCATTTGCATGTCTCAACATTGAGTTAACCTACATAGAGGAAGGATGAATTTCTTTGATCGAACTACACCAGTTTAGTATTGATGAATCAACCCAATTATTGAGGATGGATTCGGAACAGTTGAATCTTCTGAGGGAAATTCGCCTGGTTATTGAGACGGATGCGGACGAAATTATTCGAAATTTCTACATACATGTTACTGCTCTCCCAGGACTTGAGGCCATCATTGAAAGATTTTCCTCTCTTGAAAAACTCAAAATCACAATGAAGAAATATTTGTTGTCTCTCTGCCCAGAAAAGATTGATGAAGAGTTCGTGCAGTGGCGTGTTACTATCGGGGAAGTTCACAATAGGATAAATTTGCCGCCATTCTACTATCTGAGTGCTAATCAGTTTTTATGTGACGAAATTATTCCCCGAATCTTCAAGCATTTTCGCAAGAAGACTGATCAAGCTACTCGTACCAGTTTAGCTTTTCAGAGACTCTTGAGTTTTGATCAGCAAGTTGTTATGGCTAGTTATATTCACTCTTATAGAACTGAAATTGATAAAAAGGTTGAATTAGAGAAGGCCTTAAATGAGATTGATAGTTTGCAACTTAGGGTTAGTGAAGCCAGCCAAGCGTTGGCAGCGACTTCGCAAGAAACTGCGGCATCCGCAGCGGAGATGAATCAAACGACAGCGAAAATTTCGAATAACGCGTCCGAGGCGGCTGAGTTCTCTCGCCAGGTGGATGCTTTAGCGCAAGAGGGCACACGTAAAATTCAAAGGATTGCCGAAACGATCTTGAATCTGGCGACGATGACCGAACAAATGCAAGAGAAGATGAGCGAACTCGATATTAGTTCAGAACGCATTACCTCAGTTACGGATGTGATTAAGGAAATCGCCTCACAAACAAATCTTTTGGCCCTAAACGCAGCCATTGAAGCAGCACGTGCCGGAGACAGTGGTCGAGGCTTCGGAGTTGTGGCGGAAGAAGTCAAGAAGCTTGCTACCCATTCCGAGCAGTCAGTCAAAGAGATAAGCATGCTAATTGCAATCACAAAGCAAAATACAGTTGCTGTGAAGCAATCCATTGCCCAAACAACGGGGGCCATGCATAGTGCTGCGGCAGAGGCGGGAGAAGTGGTAACCAGCTTTGGAGAAATCATGGAGGCCATTAATTCCAGTATCAAACAAGTTCGGGGAATTGCGAAGCAGATTGATGCTTTAGCCCTAACCGCGGGCCAAATCGGAGCGGCATCTGAGGATGTAGCCAACTCGGCAACTTCTTTGGCCCAAATGGGGCTAAGGGACTTGTGAGACACAGTGCTCACTTGCTTGCTCTCGCAGATCAAACTAAGACCTAACAATGAAGTAATATTCACTCACACCGAGACGGTGGAAAGACTCAAGAAACAGACATCTGAAAGGCGCTTAAGGTGCAGGTTAGATGAAACAAGGGGACAGGTACGTTGTTTCGGATAAAAATCGAAACAACGTATCTGTCCCCTGTTTGATCTTAAATTTTAATATTTACTACCATTTCGTGGCATCTGGCATTTCTTATTGGTTGAATTATCTAATATATGAAATACAGAAGGAATTATTAGGAAAGTTATAGAATTAGTAATAATTAGGTAACTACAAAGGAAAAGATCAAACGCTCAAATCTATCATTTATGAGGTGAGTTCAATGAAATTTAGGAAACTAATAATCTTTATATTAATTTGCCTTCCAATAATTTGCCAAATGCTAATTTTACCAAAAGAAGGTTTTGCGGCACAACCTTCGGTCAAATTAGGCAATGTTAAAGGATACGTCATCGTCAAGACTGGAGGCGGTTTGCGTGAATTCCCTGCTCTAGATGGCATGGAACTTGTTCAGGGTGACTGGCTGCGTACCGGCAAAACCGGGACTGCGAAGCTTTCCTATGAAGACGGTACCGAAGCAACCCTGGGGGCCAATTCCTATTTAAATATACAACAATTAACCACGAGTGATTCTATTGGAGTATCCGCGCGTAGTCAAGCACGGATCACTGCTTGGAAAGATGGCCACCAATCTTCGGTTCAATTGTGGTCAGGTAGTGTCTGGAGTAAAGTTAAAAGTCTTGTAAATATAGATGATAAATACGAAGTAGAGACTCCAACCGCTGTGATGGGCGTACGTGGCACGTTATATTTGGTCAG
>LOEW01000289.1 GCA_001516045.1 Desulfosporosinus sp. BRH_c37 | reverse complement strand
GGACTCTACCTCCTTCGCCGCCAAGTGTTTCTATTGGGAAAGGCGGCTCGGCGATACTAATCCTCAGCGCTTAGTATTCGTTGATAGTCGTGCGCTATCGGCGATACTGTCCACCGGACACTATCGTCACCGGAGACTATCGTCACCGAAGCAGAATAAGGTGTATCACTCCCACTTGTAGAAGTGGGAGTCTTACGACTTGGATAAATACTTAAATTAATAAGCAATTCCTTGAGCATACATTGCATTGGCAACCTTGATAAAACCAGCGATATTCGCACCAGCTACGAGATTATCTGCTTGACCGTATTCCTGTGCAGCTTCACTAGCGTTTTTATAAATATTGATCATTATGTCTTTAAGTTTCGCATCAACTTCTTCGAAAGTCCAGGAATATCGCATGCTATTTTGGGACATTTCGAGAGCTGAGGTTGCAACTCCACCAGCGTTAGCAGCCTTTGCTGGGCCAAAGACCACTTTTTTGTCAATAAAGAGATTAACCGCTTCAGGAGTAGAAGGCATATTTGCTCCTTCACCGACAGCGAAGCACCCATTTGCTATTAGGGTTTGGGCAGCTTTCTCGTCTAATTCGTTTTGAGTAGCACATGGGAGAGCAATATCGCACTTAATACTCCAGATGTCAGCACATCCTACTTTGTAAGTTGCACCTGGGTGAGAGTCAACATATTTGCTGATTCTGAGTCGATCAATTTCTTTGAGTTGCTTAACAGTGTCCAGGTTAATTCCTTCAGCATCGAAGATATAACCATTGGAATCACTCATCGCAACGACTTTTCCTCCTAACTGTTGAACCTTTTCTGCGGCATAAATTGAAACATTGCCCGATCCAGAAATTACAACAGTCGAACCTTTAAAGGATTTGCCCTTAGCATTTAGTGCTTCTTCCATAAAATAGCAAAGGCCATAACCGGTAGCTTCAGTTCGTGCTAAGCTTCCACCCCAGCCCAATCCTTTACCAGTAAGAACTCCGGTAAATTCGTTGCGGAGTCTTTTGTACATTCCATAAAGATAACCTATTTCACGCCCACCGACACCAATGTCGCCTGCAGGAACGTCTGTATCTGCACCAATATGTTTAGATAACTCACACATAAAGCTCTGGCAGAAGCGCATGACTTCTCCGTCGGATTTACCTTTAGGATCAAAATCACTTCCGCCTTTACCTCCACCTATAGGGAGACCTGTCAGCGAATTTTTCAAGATTTGTTCAAATCCAAGGAACTTGATGATCCCTAAATTAACGGATGGATGTAATCTTAAACCGCCTTTGTAAGGACCAATGGCACTATTAAATTGCACTCTGAAGCCACGGTTTACTTGAACTTTTCCATTGTCGTCAACCCAGGATACTCTGAAAATAACTTGTCTTTCCGGCTCAACAATTCGGCTGAATATTCCTGCTTCTACCCATTCAGGATGTTTTTCAGCAACTGGATCAATAGACTCTAGGACTTCCTTTACTGCTTGGAGAAATTCGGTTTCGATTGGGTTTTTTTTCACAACTTGTTCCATGACATTCCCTAAAATTTTCATCCTTTAATTACCCCTTTGTAATTAATTTTTTGCTCGTTTTCAATATTACATCTATTCTTGTCCAAATATAAGTAGTTTTTGTAATGAATTCATAATACATTATCAAGAGACTATAATAATGAATTCATAATACATTATTAAATATAATTAAGTATAATTAAGTATAATTAAGTATAATTAAGTAGCACTAAGGGGACGGTTCTTCTCCGAACAGCCCCCTTAGTATTCAGTGTTTCTGGACCAGCAGTAGCTGAATTCCAGTAGCCAGAGTAAATAGATTAAACGCTATTTCCGTAGCAATCAACACCCGAACGGTAGTAGTTGTCGGCATAATATCCCCTAAGTTAGCAGTTGCAATCGTTGTAATGCTGAAATATAAAAACGAAAGGATTTGGGTCCAAAGGTTATCCCCCACATTCCCTGTAAAACTGGTAGGAAAAAATCGATAGAGAAGGAGGTACTCTGCAGTGAAAAGTAAGATGATTGCAATAAGTCCTCCACCGATGGGACAGATTAAATGGTCATAGGGGTCTTTGGCGTCGGATACCACGTCGGATATTGCAAAGGATACAGCGACTGTAGCACCAATTGCATACCCTACTATAGCGAGTCTGAAGAGGGGCCCGTCAAGGCGTTTCACTAGATGATCGTCGGTCGAGAAAAGGCTCAAGAATAGCGCACCGGCTGCCCCAAAAAGCGCGGGAGATAACAGTTCCCAATAGCCTAATTTAATCGTCGGATTCGAGGGTAGAATTGGCAAGCAGGAAGGGGAACAACTGTATGTGTTAGGAAATGTAGGTTTATAGCCCCGAAAACCGTTTGGATTTAGGGGATAATGTCCAAAATAGGACGAATAAGGGGAAAGTTGCTTCTTGATTTGATCCACGACTAAATCGACCGCCTTTCCGAGGTGTATATACCACTATATTCCATGAGCTGAAATTAGGTTAAAGCGAGTAGATATGGACGGGTATTCTTTATTAATGAACACTGTCTACGGATATTCCTTTAGAATTCCAATAGCAGATTTTGAATATAGGATGTTGATTGGTTTTTTACTAACAAAACATTTGACCTTAACTGACCTTTGTACTAAAATAAAGTTAATCGGCAAGAATATAATAGTAAAATGCAGTACTCTTAATAAAGAAAATAGGGGGAATTGTGAATGGGTTATCTCGTCCCAATGGTAGTGGAACAAACAAATCGTGGGGAGCGTTCCTACGATATATACTCTCGTCTTTTAAAAGACCGAATTATTTTTTTGGGCGGTGCAATCGATGATGATGTGTCCAATCTTGTCGTAGCACAATTGCTCTTCCTCGAAGCGGAAGATCCTGAAAAAGACATTAATCTGTATATCAACAGTCCCGGCGGTTCGATCACAGCCGGAATGGCCATTTATGACACAATGCAGTTAATTCGCTCGGATGTTCGTACGATTTGTGTCGGGATGGCTGCGAGCATGGGAGCCTTTCTTCTGACAGCTGGTGCAAAAGGCAAGAGGGTTGCGCTTCCAAATTCGGAAGTCTTAATTCATCAGCCATTAATTGGTGGGCATGGACTCTCCGGGCAAGCCACAGAGATTGAGATTCACGCAAAACAATTGCTCCGGACCAAGGCCAAGATGAACAAAATCCTTGCGGAGAGAACCGGGCAGCCGCTAGAAAAAGTTGAAAAGGACACAGAGCGCGATTACTATATGACCGCTGAAGAGGCTAAAGATTATGGTATAGTAGATCAGGTTTTAGAAAAGTCTGAACCGACTAAGGAAGCCAAGAAGTAATCATGTGTAAGTAGCATAACTGAACGCAAGGGCGATTGAATCGCTCTTGCGTTTTTTCAAGTTTGTAACATGACGTAGTTTTAAACCACCTTCGCTGATGATCCGCATCAGATTTCGAGGGGTAACTTGTCTAGTAAATCATGAAGGACTTCAAATCCTAAACCGGTAAGGAACCATTCGGGGGCCATGCGCAGGGTAATATACTCATTAATGTTTAATTTGTCACTATAGTGCCAGGGGCAAGCTCCTAAGACTTCTGTCAAAATAATACCGCTAGAATATTCAATTATCCAAATAGTAGCTAAATATATTAGGCCGCGGATCCACCAAGGAAAAGGTCGTAAGTGGGTGTGCAAGGTTTCGAGAAAGACTGCCAGCCCATAAATGGGCATCATCACCAAGAAGGTAAACCCTTGCATGCTGAAATCTCCTTTGAGGAGAGAGGCCAAACCCGTATATATGACCTCAAGAACAAGGCCAATTATGCCGTAAACTATGAAGCGTTTGAGTGTTATCATGGATCTAGTATGGTTAGACATAATTAGAACATACATATTTAGGATAGGGATTTTTTGGAAAGAAAGGTGGTTCTGCCCACTTATCAGAAAGTATTACTTACGTTACATACTGCAAGAATGCTAATTCGTGCGAAGACAGTGTCTGCAAGATGGCTAATACGTGCGAAGACAGTGTCTTCGTGTGGGCGCCAGCCAAGTCTTCCCTATCGTTTTTGCAAATTATTTACATTTATTATAGAATTAGCCTAGTGTCAGTTAGCAATCGGATAACTGAATTGTTGTAAGTATAGAAGGAGAGTCTAAGAATGCGTAAAATTCGTAAAGCTGTAATCCCGGCGGCCGGGCTAGGAACTCGTTTTTTGCCAGCAACAAAGGCCCAACCGAAAGAAATGCTGCCTATTGTGGATAAACCAACTATTCAATACATTGTGGAAGAGGCCATTAAATCCGGAATCGAGGATATTATCATAGTTACAGGGCGCAATAAACGGGCCATTGAAGATCACTTTGACCGTTCGATGGAGTTAGAGGTTTTCTTGGAGAGAAATGAAAAAGATGCACTTCTGGATTTAGTACAGGATGTCGCTCGGATGGCTGACATTTATTATGTTCGGCAGAAAGAAGCCTTAGGCTTGGGACATGCGATCTATAGTGCACGAAAATTTATTGGAGATGAACCGTTTGCGGTCCTATTAGGGGATGATGTCATTTATTCCGAAGTGCCTGCTTTGCGCCAAATGATGACTCACTACGAGCGGTATGGAGCAAGTATGGTTGGCGTTAAGGAAGTTCCAATCGAGGATACATCCAAATACGGGATTGTGGATGGTGAAAAGTTTGCAGATCGGCTTTATCGAGCGAAAAATATGATAGAGAAGCCTTGTTCGGCGGATGCTCCGGAAACACGCTTAGCCATAATGGGACGGTATATCTTAAATCCGGAGATATTTGATATATTAAGTGTTCTTCCACCGGGGAAGGGGGGGGAGATTCAGCTCACGGATGGGATAAAGGAACTTAGTCAGTATCAGGAAATCCTTGCTTATGAGTTCGAAGGCCGGAGATATGACGTAGGAGATAAGTTGGGCTTTGTGGAAGCGACCATCGAATTTGCCTTGCGCCGTGAAGACCTTGCGGAGAATCTCATGAATTATCTGCGGGTATTGGTTCGCGAATCAGAAGTGAACTCGTTCAACAAAAGTTGAACATCGAGTCTTCGGTGGGGGACTCTACCCCCACCGAAGCAGAATGAGGTGTATCACTCCCCCTTGTAGAAGTGGGAGTCTTACGATTTAGATTAAGCGATGAGATTAAAATATATTTTGGATATGCTGTTTCATCTGCGCGAAATTTATGTACAGACTGGGTTCTCATGGCATTTCTCGAAAACTGAGGACGGAAAATAGTCCAAGCCATACAGCAAAAACGACACCCTTCTCTCCCAGAAATTGGTAAAATGCTTACGTAGCATAAATAAAATTTAAGGAGGGAAGAGACATGAGACCACTGATACCTATGGACAAAAAGAGAATTGTAACCTTAGCCGGGACGTTAGTTCTGGCCGGTGCTGTTGTCGCTGCTGGGGTTTATGGCCCAAGCGTCTGGAAGGTTTTTAGGCAACAAAGCGCCATCACTGACTCGGTAGTCATTCAATCCCCAACTGTTGATTCGAGCGGAGCCAACGCAATCAACGGAGCAAATGGCATATCGAATGGTACGGCTCCAATCGGGACATCCGGGGTGGTGCAGTCTGCAGCTACACCAGCCAATACCATTACGGCACCTCCGCAAGGAGACACTGGTTCCAAAAGTAAATATAGGGAACCGGACAGTAAACTATTGGACCTGGCACCGTCTGTTGCTACGTTCTTTAGTGAGACCGCCTTGAGCAATGATGCCAAGTCATTAGCTTTTGGTACAGCGTGGAACATTCACCAATACGTAGACGGTTATCTCTTTGGGCCGGCCGCGGGTCCACAGATGAACGATCTAGACATAAAGAAGTATATTGTGTTCCATAAAACACTCTTGGACAAGCAGTTAAAAAATGAAGCGAATGTTTCCAAAGCAGTCACATTCACAAGTTACCTGGATGTGCTTTTGAACAGCGGAATCGACGCTTTTGACTCAAAGGATAAAACGCGGATTGAACAGTTCCACCAAGGAATTCATGATTTAGATACGCATATTATGCGTAATGATCTAAGTTCAAAGATCTACGGAGCGACGCCGTTTGCAACCAAGCGGACATAATTCAGTCCTTAGATTAGGCATTGACTGTAGGAATGATATGAAGCTAAACTGAAGTATTATACGGGCTATTATTCACACTGAATTGTTTCCTAGGTGCACGAGGGCTCTTGTACTTATTAAATGTTAGAATAGATTAGATATTTAGTCAAAGATATTGCTTAGGCTAAGCACATGATTCTATAGATTTAATATATATTTATAAAAATGAAATAAAAAGGAATGATTCAAGAAGAGTTTACTAATTTCGTAGAATCCGATAACTGAATAGGCAACTAAGTTATGCAGATATTGTGACCTTGTAAGTATCAAGGTTGAAAATCTAATTTAGTTGTTGTGTTTCGCGTCTTGGAAAACTGAATATTAAGCGCAAGGTATCGCCCTACAGGGTCAGAACTTGCGCTTTTTTCGTACTACTCACCCTCATGTTGCTGCGCGGTACCACACTGATGAGTATAACGTTCCCATTAGAGGGCACGATGCGTCATGCCTCTACTTGCCTCTGATTTCTAACTTCTGCTCTGAATGTCTAAAATCTACTTACGTTGGTCAAGCTAGTAATAAAAACCAGTTGAAGGGGATTTTGGTCTTTATGCGTAAAATGAATTTGTTATTTGGAGCTTTGGCTTTAGGTCTTGGGGTAATAGTTGGAACACTAGGTGTGTCTTTACTCACGAATCCAAGTTCATCGGGGTCTTTTATCTCCAAATTACGTGGTCAAGAAAACGTTCAAACGGTCACTGGAGTGGTAAATGGCTCGCCGGAAACTCTTCCAGCCCTTAACACCGTACAAGATAACCTTTCCGCATCTAACGCCGCCCTGTATAGTGCAAATCCAGATTTGGTCTTAAATCAGGAAAAGCAACAAATCGTAGCAGACTATAAGCAAGATATCGGCATCTTCTTCGCAGCCTGGAAGTCAGCGGATATGGATACCTTTCGTCTTAAACTAGCCAAAGCCTATACCGGAGAGCTTTTTGAAAAACATGCCCAGCGAGCGCAGGAATTCTTGGTTCAAGGCGTAGGATTAAATGTCACTCAAATAATCTTTGACCAGGTTGATGTAGAAAGTGCAGATGCGAATACAGCCACACTCCGAGTGGATTACCGTTACAAGGCAAGGGATTATAGCCTGACGGATAAAGTTTCCTTCGGTGAAGAGCATGAACAAACTGTGCAGGTTCGAGTTAATCTACTAAAACAGAATTCACGCTGGATAATTACAGGAGAGAGCTCAATCCAGTAAGGAGAAGAGGACTACCACAACAATGAGGTAGTCCTTCGTTTTTCGATATAGCACAAGATTTCACACGGCATAACACAATAAGCATAACACAAGACTTCGGGACGCAACCAATTTATTTGATGCAGAGAACTTAGGCGTATGATAGAATTATGTCGATTAAGCTGGAAAGTGATTATAAGACATTAAAGGTAGGTAGCAGAGAGAAAGGGGAGGCAATGATCGTGGGGACCGTCGCTGACTCTAATGTTAAGCATGTGGAATGGGTCGATGTCTTAAAAGGCCTAGGAATTATGACGGTGGTTTGGGGACATTCAGGAAGCCAGAATGCGTTTTATATGTTCTGGTTTCATATGCCACTTTTTTTCTTTATCAGTGGTTATTTGTACCAATTTAAACCACAACAAACAGGCCTAGCTTATGTTCAGCGCAAGGCAAAGCACTTACTTATTCCATATGTGTTTTATTTATTACTCATAAGTCTCATGATGTTCAGTGTAGGTATTTGGAAAGGTCAACCTTCAGGACAGTTTTTTAGTGACAATTGGAAAGCCCTATTATTAGGCGGCAGTCTTTTAGAAGGTGTTTACGCCACGTTTTGGTTTACTACTTGTTTGTTTTTTGTCCAAATTTCCTATAACTATGTATGCAGAAAAGTTATTTCTTTGTTTTATAACCCAAGTTTGGCGACATATTTTTCCAAACCCTTATATACCAAGGCTTTCGAGGCACCAGCCCTGATATTGTAGTCCTAAATAAATGGTGAAATATACTGCTAATCATATGAATTAACCGTGTTGTATGGTATAATTATTGTAGTCCTAACATATTCGAATTGGAGGGCTACAATGTTTCTGAAAAAAGTTACTATAAAGCAAGACGGTAAAACCTACAATTACTTTAAAATTGTCGCTTCTTATAGGGATAAAGACGGAAAACCCAAGCACCGCCTCATTCAGAACCTAGGCGTCTTGTCTGAAGCTGATGCCGAACGAATGAGATTAATACTTAAAGCACAACAGGATTCAGAACTGGTTTTAGCCAAAAGTTCCGATATTGTAGTCACAAGGCATTGG
>LOEW01000288.1 GCA_001516045.1 Desulfosporosinus sp. BRH_c37 | reverse complement strand
GTTAGATCAATATTGCGCCTGGCGGCATGAATTAAATGATTACCACCAATGCCGGCTGAATCTCCGTCTCCCATAATGACGAAGACATCCAGCTCTGGACGAGCAGCTTTAATTCCCGTGGCGAAGGGTAACGCTCTCCCATGGGTCGTATGGAGGGTGTTAAAGTCTAAGTAGCCAGGCATGCGAGAGGAACAGCCAATTCCAGAAACAAAGATCACCTTATCTTGGTCAAGCTGCAACGTTTTGATGGCTCGGACGATGGCTGCCATGATGGTTCCTATACCGCAACCTGGGCACCAGATATGCGGTAACGTCTCGGTCCGAAAATATTGAGCAATATCACTAAACATTTTGTATAACCTCCCCAATTCTGTCTAAAACTTCCTTGGGAGTTATTAATTCTCCATCAATGCGGTTCAGGCGTTCAACTGCTTTATAACCAAAGATTCTTTCGATTTCTCCAACTAATTGACCGCTGTTCATCTCCACGACTAAGTACTTCCGTTCAGCATACTTCTCCAGCTGTTTTTCCGGAAAAGGCCAAATCGTGATGGGACGAAAGAGTCCAACCTTTAGGCCATTGCTTCGGGCAATATGAACTGCCTCCAAGGCTGAACGGGAGGTACAGCCGTAAGCTACCACGATCAGTTCCGCATCGTTAAGCTGTACCTCTTCGACTAATTGGATCCGGTCTAAATATGGATTTAGCTTCTGGGTTAAACGCTGCAAAAACCTTTTTGTCACTTCTGGGTTCCCTGTCGGCAAGCCCTTTTCGTTATGAGTTAACCCTGTTACATGATAGCGGTAACCGTCTCCAAAGTTTGCCATAGCTGGGATCAAGCTTTCATTATTTTCATAAGGGATATATTCACCAGGCGGTACAGCTGGCCTTTTCCTGTCTATGATTATTAATTCTTGAGGTAAGATTACCTTTTCACGCAAATGTCCGATCACTTCATCCATGAGCAGAATTACGGGAATTCGAAACTCCTCGGCAAAATTAAAGGCTATTACTGCAAGTTCATAACACTCCTGAACTGAGGATGGCGTTAAGACGATGATCGGATGGTCGCCATGAGTACCCCACCTCGCTTGCATAACGTCTGCTTGGGCGGGAGACGTAGGTAGTCCGGTACTTGGTCCTCCTCTTTGTACATTGACCACGACACAGGGAACTTCCGTAGCAATGGCATACCCCAGATTCTCTTGTTTGAGAGAAAATCCTGGCCCGCTCGTAGCAGTCAGAGTTTTAAGCCCTGTCAAGGAGGCACCGATTATCGCTCCCATGCTTCCTATTTCGTCTTCCATTTGGATAAAGGTGCCACCGATCGTGGGCAATCTCTCAGCCATTATTTCGGCTATTTCTGTCGAGGGAGTGATCGGATATCCCGCGTAAAAAAGAACCCCCGCCGCCAGAGCCCCTTCAGCTACGGCTTCATTGCCTTGCATTAATCTGGCTTTATTCATCGTTAATCACCTCGATATTGATGGCGAAGTCAGGGCAAAGCCGTTCACAAATCTTACAGCCTATGCATTGATCTGGTTTGGTAACCACAACCCTCCCAAATTCGTCACTATCCAGCACTTTTTCAGGACAAAATGCTATACATATTCCACACTTCTTACACCAATCTTGACTGATTAAAACGGTTACAGTCTGTATCGGTAGCACCAAACCTAAACATCTCCTTATGCATCCCAGACAGTAATCCAGGGCTAAACACTCTCCGTAATGGCACTTCCTTCTGATCAACGCTTTTTTACCAAATCACTTACTTCCTAGGATAGTAAAGCCACATAGGCTCCTGCACGCCAGACCAACCACAAATTGCACAGGGTTATACCCTGCGGTATTGGGCCTTGCCCATTTCGTAAAGATTGTACCCCTGGCTGTCTATAATCATAATAGCCGGGAAATCCTTAACTTTAAGGCGGCAGACTGCTTCAGTCCCAAGTTCAGGGTACGCGATAACTTCAGACGAAATAATGTGTTTGGACATTAATGCCCCTGCTCCGCCAACGCCTCCAAAATAGACTGCTCCATACTCTTTCATCGCTGCGATTGCCTCCGGTGAGCACTGTCCTTTTCCGATCATTCCGGTCAAGCCTTTGGCAAATAAAACAGGGGAATACGCATCCATTCTGCCACTGGTCGTTGGTCCGGCAGAACCGATAACTTGTCCAGGTTTAGAAGGAGTTGGCTCCGCAAAATAAATGATCTGGTCTTTAACATTAAAAGGAAGTTCTTCTCCGAAGGCTAAAGTTTCCACCATTTTTTTACAGGCGGCATCCTGCCCAGTATAGATTATTCCGCAGATGAGAACACTGTCTCCCACTTTGAGTCGCATAACTTTTTCTTTGGTCAGCGGAGTTTCGATCCGTATAAATTCTGCCATAATTCATTTCTCCTTTTAAATTAGTTGCATGAAAGCTTATGTTTCACAGCTTCGGGCAGACTGGAAATCTAGTTGGCATAGCCTCGACTAACCCCTTCCAAAAAAGTTCCGTCCAAACAGAGATTCTTCTCAGACTTTAAACTGGTTGAATTGTGCTTGCAGTTCAGCCGTGAGGGCATTTAAAGTTTGAAAATATGCATACGCTTTTTCCAGTTCATCATTCATATATTGGGTTGTAGCTGAGATTTCTTGCGATGCGGCAGATGTCTCTTCAGAAACAGAAGCGATTTCTTTGACCTTTTCAAGTATATTGCCTTTTCTCTCGTTCACTTGCAGAATCATTCCCAAGGCAGTCTCCATTCCCGGTTGAATTTCATTCACTGCATCAATGAGTAGTTTGAAGGATTCCATGGCACCCTTGATGACGTGAATCTGGTTGTTTAGGTCCATGCTTACTTCTGAGCTTGTTTTAACAACCTGTTCTGTATCCACATCGATGCTTTTTAACAGCAGTTGGATGTTTTCCGATGAAACCTTGGACTGCTCGGCTAGCTTCCCGATTTCATCTGCTACCACGGAAAATCCTCTACCGGCTTCTCCGGCTCTGGCAGCCTCAATGGCAGCATTTAGAGCTAACAAATTGGTCTGTCCTGCAATATTTTTAATTACATCCGTGATTTTATTGATGTTATGGATATTTTCACTGAGCTTCTTAATTTTTTCACCTATTTCGTTAAAGGAACTGCCAATTTTAAAGATAGAACCAATGAGTTCTGTTAACCTCTCGCTGTCTTTACTAGCACTTACAGCCGTAACTTGGGCCTTGGATGCAATTACACCCATGTGTTTTGATGTGTTCTCCAATTCTTGTCCGAAAGTATTGAACGTCAAATTGATATTTGACAGGTCAGCAGCTTGAATGGTAGCCCCCTGAGCCACTTTGTCAATGGCTTTCACTACTTCATGGGAAGATTCATAATTGTTTTTATTAATATCCGTCAGTTGCTGTGTAGAACTGGCAACCAGGTCTGTATTGTCTTTTACCATCTTTACTAAGGTATGTGTCTTATCAACAAACACATTGAACCGAGATACGAGTTTCCCCACATCATCCCTTGAAATCGTAGCAAGTCTTTTTGTAAGATCTCCTTCTCCATGGGATATGTTCCTTAATGCTTGATTCACCTCGTCTATAGGCACGACAAGCTGCTTGATAAGCATATAGAGATTAATTAATATAGCAAAAAGACACAATATTGCTATCCAAGAATTCTTTAGTATAATAGTGCTTTGTAAATGTTTTAAATCATCTACACTGAAAACAGGGAGCACTATACTGATGTTTAAAACAATAAGAAAGAGTGCAGTACCAACTGCGGTAGAAACTACGTTGATTACCAGTTTTAACTTCATGGAAAAAAATGCTTTTCCATCTGCCAAGGGAATGGTCGCAGTCAGCTTGTCAATCTGCATTAGTGTATAGGTAAACCAAGGAATTGCAAACACAAAAAAAAGGGCGATGACAAGAAGCTCAGATAAAAGATACTCCATTTTTGTATAAGAGGGTTCGAACAAAATAACGGTACTGGGCCCAAAGGCGAGGAAAAGTAAAAAGATGAGCATGAGGAATTTTGACATGGTAGTGATATTTTTTTGAACTTCAGGTAGCTCTGCAATACTTGGATTCTTTAAGTAGGAATCCATACTTTTCAGCTTTTTGTTCATGTACAGGTAAATCATCAAGAAAACCACAATAACGTATACCATCCATACTTTGGGTGGAATAAGTATTTGCAGAAATTCGTGGATACTGACATACCCGAGTAATAACTGGAATAAAAACCATGTGAGCATTGGCACCAATAAACTGCCATAAATTCCACAATAAATAGATAGATTAAAATTTTTCATATTTTACCCCCATAATCACAGTAAGTTTTTAATCCATTATTCACAAGAAATGTCCATGCTGCGACAAAATCAAGGTGCTGGCTCACACCATGTTGTATCCACCCCACTACAGACTGGGCACAGCGAGCTTCTTTTTACGTCCAATTTAAGAAAGTCAAGCTCGAGCGCGTTATAGAGCAATAGCTTCCCAACCAGCAAATCCCCATGACCAAGAATGTACTTAAGTACTTGGGTAGCTTGAATCATACCAATTACACCCGTTACCACACCAACAACAGGTATATGGTTATCAGATTGGGTTGGCATATTAGGGGCGAGGCAACTGTAACACGGAGTTAATCCTGGAATTATAGTCATCATTTGCCCTTCAAAACCAGATACCGCGCCATAAAAGAAAGGTTTTCTGAAGTGTACACACACCTGATTCATCAGGAAACGGGCTGGGAAATTATCGCTACAATCGACAACCATGTCGTAATCCGTTACTGTTTGTTCGGCGTTCTCTTGAGTTAATCTCATCGGATAAGCAAGCACTTCTATGTCTGGGTTCAAATTCTTGAGGGCAAGCCGAGCAGATTCTGCCTTAGCCCGTCCGATATCTCCGTTCCGATGTAGAACCTGACGGTTAAGGTTGCTCAGATCTATAGCATCACTGTCCACAATTCCGATTTTACCAATACCAGCAGCGGCTAGATAGAAACCTACTGCAGAACCCAATCCTCCAGCCCCTAAAAGAAGAACCTTGGCAGCCTTAATTTTTTGTTGTCCTTTTATCCCAACTTCAGGTAAAATTATCTGTCTTTTATATCTTTCGAGTTCTTCCTCGCTTAGTTCTACACCCATTTTATTAACTACCTCCAATTTGTACTTTCTCCTCGCCCATTGCACCAAAGCTTGGTTCACGTACAATTTTCTACCGTCACTCGCACATCAATTAAGACCAAACCGTCGGGGCCGCCAATAACCGGGTTAAGATCAATTTCTTGGATTTCCACGTGCTCGTTAATCAAATTACCCAGGTTAACAAAGAGGGCAGCTAGTTCTTGGCGGTTGACGGCTGGCCATCCCCTGTACCCATCCAAAAGCCGATGGCGCGGCCAGCGTTCTAGCATAGCCAGTGCAGCCTGAACGTCTAAGGGTGCCATTGCAAACACAACTTCATTCAACACTTCGACCAATGTACCTCCTAAGCCAAACATTAAGACAGTCCCAAAAGTCTGGTCCCGACGGGCCCCCAGTACTAATTCGATTCCAAGAGGAGCCGTAGGCTGCAAAACAATCCCGTTTTGGCCCGGCCACCCTTTCATCAAAGCATCTAACTCCGCGTAAACTCCGGTAAGTTCTTCCGCATTGTTTAAGCCCAAGCGGACAAGCCCTTGTTCCTTTTTATGAGAATTAAAGGTGGAATATCCTTTTAATACGAGAGGGAAACCATATTTTTCGGCTCCTTTGGTCAAATCAGCTTTTACAATTGTCTCACCGCTCATGACAACACCATATAATGCCAGCAGTTCCTGAGCCTCAGACCAACTTAATAACGTCGTATTTTCCGTCATCGTTTATTCCCTCCCACCATAGAATTTGAGAGCCACTAATCCTTTGGCAGCGGCCGCTATCGAGTGGTATAATGGGATTCCCGCTTCATGCAGACGGTGACGTTCCTTTGCCACAGCTTGGCTTTCCCCGATATAACACACAACTAACGGCTTCCGGCATTCTGCTTGAACCTTAATCAATTCCGATGTCGGTAAAGACCAGCTACGATGGTGGCAGTCAATAGCCAGCAAGGCATCCACTTCGGGATCTGCAGCCAAGGCCAACGCGCACTGGCCATAAATGGACGCCATAAAGCCTAGTGCTGATATATCAAGGGGATTGCGCAGAATTACCGGTGGATTAGGCCCGATCGCCTCCTCAACCCTTCGCAGTGTGGCCGCTGTCAAATTCGGTAGCTTGCACCCGGCCGTTTCCAAAATATCGGTCGCTACAATCGCTGGCCCTCCAGTAATGGTAATAAGGCCAACTCCTTTTATTGCCCCAATTGAGTCCCCCCCTGCCCCCTGCCCAACTACGGATAGGGCCTTTAGTATATCGACCAGTTCCTCAATGCTGTCGACTGTCAGCAAACGGTGTTGAGCAAAAATGTCTTGGTAGAGGCGGTAGGATCCTGCCAGAGCACCAGTATGAGTACGAGCCGCCTGTGCTGCAGCCTCGCCCCGCCCAGCTTTGAAGATAACCACCGGTTTACGGCAGGCAACAGCTGCCGCTGCTTCTATAAATTCCCTGCCCTTATCCGTCCCCTCGATAAAAATACCAATAACTTTAGTTTCTGGGTCTTCCGCGAAATAATTCAAATAGTCAGCATATTCTAAAACTCCCCGGTTGCCAACACCACACCATTTGCTCACCCCAACCCCTTCATCCTGCATAGTAGTCAGAAGGGATAAGCCAACTCCGCCACTTTGGCTAATCACGGATACAGATCCCCTGTTTAAGGACATCGGCCAAAAGGTAGCATAAAGGGAGGCCGCTGTATTTATTAAACCTAACGTGTTGGGGCCAACCAAGGCAATCCCTGCATCCTCTGCCACGGTGATTAAGCGTTTTTCTAAAAGTTGGCCCTCCTGTCCCATCTCTTTAAAACCACCTGCCGAGCAAATGACGCCTTTAACTCCTAGACGGGCACATAGTTCAATCTGTTCAACCGTCACATATTGATTGACTGCCAGAACTACCAACTCCGGCACAACGGGCAGCTCTGCTAACCCGGAATAACAAGGCAATCCCATGATTTGCTTGTATTTACCGTTAACCAGATATATCTGGCCCTGAAAGCACCCCTCGACTATACTTTGCAATATGTTGTAACCAATCCTCCAAACATCAGGACTGGCACCGACAACAGCTATGCTAGCCGGATTAAATAACACGTTGATATTTTTCACTTGCTTGACCTAGCTTCCCCTTGTCGCAAAATCAGTTAATGATTTCCTTCTACCGGGAACTAGGATTCCCCCCTCCTGCTATTTCAATAGACTCTCGGCATTCGCGCGCCCGTTGGGGATAGCGAGGCATAGGGCTCTATGGTTAAGAATTAACCACCTGCTGCCGCCGGAATAATAGTCAGTTCATCACCATTTTGTAAGGCAGTCTTCGTTCCCTGCAAATAGGCTATGTTTTCGCCGTTAAGAAAAACAAAGAAAAGATCTGATACATTACCATCCAAATCACACAATATATCTTTAAGTCCCTTAAACTTTACATCTAAGTCCTGAATACATTCGGCAATACTATGAGCCTGGCATTCTATCACATTGTTATCGCCGGTAAAGTGAGCGATTGAGGATGGCAATCGCACGATGATATTGTTCACTCTTGATCTCCCCTTTTTCCAACTCATTACCTGCACCAAATATTTTTAAGATGGCATCAATAGACCCATGGCGATCAATCTTTCGCCAATTTCCCGTGCCCCTTTAATAAAGGAATCTACAACTGTACTTACGGAAGGAATATCATTGATCAAACCTACGGCCTGACCACAATAAGCCATTCCCTCCTGTAACCGTCCCTCAATAATACAACCGCGGTATTTCTCACCGCTAATCCATGGCCTTAATTCTTCCAGTTCGGCTCCCCTCTCCTCCATTTTTAACACCTGACGAACAGCATCATTTATCAACGTCCGGTGGGTATTACGGATAGATCGTTGTACTAGGACTGTTTGATTTTCTTGGGAATCTAACAGCCATTGCTTGAACTTGAAATGAACTGGTGATTCTATGGTGGCCATGAACCGCGTCCCCACAACCACTCCCTCTGCACCAAGCACCAGTGCCGCCATAAAACCACGGGCATCGGCGATCCCCCCTCCAGCAATTATCGGAATCTTTAATACATCTTTAGCTCTTGGAACTAACACTATTGTCGAAACATCATCCATGCCGACATTGCCACCATTAGCGAATCCTACTATTTCCACCGCATCCGCCCCACATTGTTCAGCTTTAATGGCATGTTTAATAGATGTCACTTTATGGATTACTTTTATCCCTGCAGCATGCAATGGATAGATAACCTCTTCAGGGCTCCTCACTCCAGAGGTCTCCACCACCGGAATGCGCTCCTCTATCACGGCCTGGATAAATTCAGTGTTTGGTCCCAAGGCTGTCGCCCTGTTAAGACTGATATTTACCCCCAAAGGCTTATCGGTTAGTTGCTTAGCCTTTCGAATTTCTTCCCGCAACTCATCACCATCTTTAAACCGTGCAGATGAAATAATACCAAGACCGCCTGCATTAGATACTGAAGAGGACAACTTGGCATCTGTAATCCAATGCATGCTACCCAAAATAATTGGATATTTGATGCCCAAAAGCCTAGTAATTCCTGTACTAAACACTATTCTTCCCACTCCCCTTCACCATCCATAATTTGGGTGAAATAGGTATTTGCAGAAATTCATGGATAACGTAAATTCCACAATAAATAGATCAATCTATCTGATGGGGTATTTGTATGATTAAGAAAAATTGGAGTTGAATAATATATCTTCCTGTATTTCTTTCATTCTTTTAATAACACAAGCTTGAAGTTCATCCAATTCTTGCTGTGACATTTGTTGAAGAATGATATTAAGTTCATCAAACTCCAAAAACTCTAACTTTTCTAATTCTTTAGGGTTCATAATCTCCCCCCCCGACTGTTCTTCCTCCCACCCGATTTTCAGCACCAATCAAACCTACTGCTGACCACAATAAGCCAACACGAGGGCTATTGGATTACTCCAGTAAAGACAGCATCTTCATCTTCAAATTGGGCAAAATAAAGCAGAGCATCCTCCCTCACCTTTTCTGCATCACTATTCGTTAGCCTTCTTGCTTTAATCCAACGTTCAAGCAAGCGACCACCGGGGAGCCATGCCTCCATGGTATTTTTTTCGTATTGCCATGCTTTACTTGTTACGCCTTCTTGCGCAAGGATTTTCCAAACGTCTTCACGCTGCCGCTCATCACAGTAAATACACATCACGCATTCTCTTAGCAGCATCTCCTCGAACTCCTTCTGCACCGCTCGGTCAAACTTGATGCAAGGAATCTGTTCCCGTTCAACATAAGGATCAAGCCTATTAGCGAGTTCCTCTAATTCTTCTCTTCTCCCTAAGACTAACCATTTGCCCCAATGCTGCAAATATTCTTTATTAGTTAATGGTTTGTTTTTGTATTTGATATAATTCAAACCTGCGTGTACATATTTCTTGGAAAATACAAATATATAATGGGAGCCTTGCTTGTCAACTATCATAGTGCACCTCCAATTGCCTTATTTCATCATCAGTAATGGCAACCAAAGCTGGAATCTCAATTTTTATTCCTAAGTAATTAGAAAGGTATTATTCCCAAACAAATAGCCAGCAGTTTCTTTGCCATATGATGTACCCAGAAATAGCGGAAATATTTTTCTAATGAGTTATTGGAATTTATGAATTGCCCCTCCCTTTAAAAAGAGGGGCGATTTATATTCCACAATTGCTTTTTCAATTAGGATGTATTCATTACCATTATTAATATCTTACAAAAGGGCAAAAACGTGAAGTTAGGAGCAACTTCATAGTTCTCGTCGTAAACCTTAGTCAAAAACACCTTGCTTTTTCAATTCCTCGAATGTCGTCTCATCCATATTGAGCAAATCTTGCATGACCTGTTTGGTGTGTTCACCAAGCAGCGGAGCGGCCTGATCCAGCACGGCAGGGGTCTTGGACATGTGAACCGGAGAATTGTTGTAAACATTGTAACCCATTTCAGAATGATCCAAGTAAACAAAATGTTTACGGTAATTGAGCTGAGGATCATTAAGAACGTCCCGGGCATCTTTAACCAAGCCAGCTCTCACTTTGGCCTTTACCAATCGTCTCAAGAGCTCATCGCCGTCATAATTAACAGTCCAACCCGCAATAAGCCCGTTCAACTCAGCTTGGTTAGCCATCCGCTCAGCATTCGCTGTAAACTTAGCCTGTTCAGCCCATTCAGGCATGCCCATCGCAGCTTTCAAGGATTGCCATTCATCCTCACTTTGAACGGATAAGACAATCCAATGGTTATTACCTAGAAGGTTATTACCTAGAACCGGATAGATGCCGTGGGGTGCAAAATCAAAATGCTGGTTGCCCTGACGATTTTCAACCCGTCCGTTCATCATGTAGTCCATCACCGAAGTTGGCAGTATACACAGGGGAGCTTCTATTTGACATAACTCAATGTACTGACCTTCCCCGGTTTTCCTCTTATGCCGCAGAGCGGCAAGAATAGCGAAAGCAGTTTGCATGGGGTTGGCTACATGATCGGGATAGTTGGTTCCCATACCGAATGGTTCTTTTTCCGGGAAACCAGTGAGATGAAGAATTCCAATTATAGAGTTGACTTGAACACCAAAGCCTCGATATTTGACATGGGGTCCGTCAGTTCCCATCAGGGGCATGCAGGCGTAAATAATATCCGGTTTGATCTTTCGAACATCCCCATACCCCAGTCCCCATTTTTCCATCGCATGCGCTGTAAAGTTATCACAGACTATATCACTCTTTTTTATTAATTCTTTAATAATCTCAAAAGCACGGGGATTTTTCATATTCAAAGATATGCCTTTTTTATTGGGATTTCGGTTACTAAAATACCCGCTTCTTTCCGAACCAACCTTGCCATCCTTATAAGGGGGCAAGAGCCTCAAGGTATCCAGGCGTGTTCCTGATTCGATTTTGATAACCTCTGCCCCATACTCCGCTAGAAGTGCTGTGGTGATAGGACCCGCCCCTACCCAGGTGAAGTCCAGAACTCTGATACCGCTAAGAGGAAGCTTTTGCGACAATGCAGACACCCCCTTGCTTAAATTCCTGGATCTGTTTCGTATCATACCCAATCTCTTGGAGGATTTCCGCCGTATGTTGTCCAAATTCAGGGGGCTCTGTACCAAGCTTCCAAGGTGTTTGCGACAACCTGAAAGGAGCACCAGGCATAAACACTTGCCCGCCAAGACTCTCGCTGAAATAATCAACTATGAACTTCCTGTACTTGACATGGGAATCTTCACAAATGTCTTTAGCGTTATTCACGGGAGCAATCGTTACTCGCTGCTCCTGACCATTCTCAAAGAGATATGTCTTATTATGCTTCATTGTAAATGGAACAAATATATCATAAAAACGTTGCTTAGCCTCAGCTGTTTTCCGATATTGCGGCGTTTTCCATTCATCACGGGCTAAGATATCTGCCCCTTCGACTTTGTGTTTAATAAGCCAGTCGGCTAAAGCGTTCCAAAGATTGACATTATTGCCCATCCCCGCCACAAGGTAAACATAACCGTCTTGACACGGATAAAATCCAAACCCAGCTTCTTGGGAACCAATCGCGCGCCGGACGATTCCTTCCAAGTCATAGAACTGGATGGCATTTTCGAGAGCGCAAGCGACACATTCCTGGAGAGATATATCCAGGTACTGCCCTCGGCCGCTTTGTTCGGCTTCAAGCAAGGCTGTCATGCTCCCCGCTGCTGCATGCAGAGCCCCCATCATATACGCCTGATTGTCCGGAGCACGGACCGGTAAATCGACACCCTCAGCAGCCAGGTAGAGCAGTCCCCCCATGGCTAAAGCTGTAATATCCGACCAAGGATAATCTCGGTACGGACCATTTTGACCATACCCTGTCACAGAAGTATAGACGAGTCTGGGATTGATCTCACTCAGTTGGTCATAACCCAAGTTCAACTTATTCAAATACCCTGGTGGAAAGCTTTCCAGAAGCAAATCCGCAGTCTTTACTAGGTTAAGGAAAATTTCTCTTCCCTGCTCATTTTCAATATCGAGCACGATGCCCTTCTTATTTGTATTTTGATAGATGAATTGCAGACTCCCTTCCTTATCAGGGATATCCTTATAAAAAGGAGCAGCTCTTCTAATCGGATTGCCTTCAATTGGCTCAATCTGAATAACCTCCGCGCCGAGGTTGGCAAATAATTTTCCGCAATAACCAATTTCACCTGCAAATTCCACGACGCGAATCCCACTCAATGGACCTTGACTCTCGCTCATACTCCATCCCTTACCTTCGTACAGTTTTACCTAATTAGCCGATATTGGCAAAAAGACTCTTCCCACCACATACATACATGGTTTGTCCATTAATATATCCAGCATCATCACTCGCAAAAAACATCACGGCCCGGGCAATATCACGCGGCGATCCTATCCTTCCCATGGGTTGACCTTTCACCAGCCGTTCCTTTACTTCCTCCGGCAAGGCGTGCCACAACGGTGTCTCGATCAGCCCCGGCGGGATGCAATTGGCGGTGATCCCCCGTTTTCCCAGCTCCAAGGCCAAGGTTCGGGTCAATCCCACTACCCCGGCTTTTGCCGCCGAGTAATTTGCCTGTCCAGGTCCTCCCAACCAAGCCCGTGACGATATGTTCACAATCCGCCCGTAGGCCTGTTCTCTCATATATTTAACCGCTCCCTGACAACACAGGAATACGCCTTTGAGGTCAACATCCAGTACTTTATCCCAATCCTCTTCCGTCATTTTCAAGAATGCCTTATCCCTAAAAATTCCAGCATTATTTACCAAGATATCAATCCGTTCATAAGTGTCCACAACTTGCTTGAACATCGCATCTACTTCAGCTTTTTTGGTGATATCCGCAACCACTCCCATGGCTTCCCCGCCAGCTTCCTTGATTCCCTTGACCACCTCATCCACCATGCTCTGATTAACGTCATTGATTACTATTTTAACTCCATGTTGGGCCATTATCTCGGCTGTGCCCCTGCCCATCCCGCTGGCAGATCCAGTTATCAAGGCTACTCTTCCCTTAATCTGCATGATTCGCTTACCTCCCTGAATTTTTCCTTTTCTTCCTCTATACTGACAAGGAACTCAGCACACTCTTACCTCCGCAGATAAAGATCGTCTGTCCCGTGACATAGTCAGCTTCATCATCAGCGAAAAACAGCACCCCATACCCAATATCTTCCGGTTTGCCAACTGTTTTCGTCGGCTGAGATTTAGTAAGGTTTTCTTTAATGTTATCTGGCAAAGCATCATACAATGGTGTCTGAATCAAACCCGGGGCTATACAGTTAACTGTGATCTGGTGCTTTGCTAATTCCAAGGCCAACGTCCTGCTGAAACTCACCAGTCCCCCTTTCGATGACGCATAAACGGCTTGTGTCGGCCAGCCAAGATAAGCCCTTGATGAAATATTAACGATTCGTCCAAATTTTTGTTCCTTCATGTAAGGAACCACTGCCTGACTTAACAAAAAAGCCCCTTTTAAATTTACATTAAGCACAATGTCCCAATCTTCTTCTGTGATTTTTAGCAAACCCTTGTCCCGAGCTATGCCTGCGTTATTCACCAGAATGTCCACCGATCCAAACCGTTTGACTATCTGTTGCACCAAGTCTTGTACCTGATCCTTCTTCGAAATATCAGCCACAATTCCCATTGCTTCCCCACCAGCAGATATTATCTTTTCCACCACTTTGTCTACTTTTGCCTGATCAACATCATTAACGACCACCTTAGCCCCATTCTGGGCCAACATCGTCACTGTTGTCTCACCCAGTCCGCTCCCTGATCCGGTTACCAGTGCAACCCTGTTCTGTACACCCATTTCATCCGGCTCCTTTCCCTTGCTTCACATCTCCCAAACATGCTGAGAAGACGACCTGCCGATTGCTTTGAACTTATAATTTCGGCACCTATTTGTCGTCCTCCCAGCCTACTCCAACACTCTTCTTGCTTACCTGCTTAAGATATGAATCGTGCACACAGCGTTATCCAAACCGTAGATTCCACCGCCTGTGACATGGGTCAATGCCACTTTACAATCCGGAATCTGCATAGCACCAGCTTCATTGCGCAACTGCCATGTTGCTTCCACGACCTGCGCAGCCCCAGTGCATCCCGTCGGGTGCCCACACGACATCAAGCCTCCCCGTGGACTGAACACGACTTTACCACCATAGTCGTTTCCACCACTCCGGATAAATTCCACTGCTTCGCCATGCCCACAGAAGCCCATGGCTTCCGTATATAAATGCTCATTAATAGCGAAAGCATCATGGCACTCAACCATATCGATATCCTCCGGACCAACTCCGGCAATCTCATAGGCTTCTTTACTGCCCCTGACCGTGATCTCCATCGAAGTCATGTCCCTGAAACCATTGGTGAAAATCCCCGAAGTGACTTCACTCGCTAATATCTTCACCAGCTTGCTGCCCAACTGCATAGCCTTCTCTTTCGTGGTAAGAATCACGGCGGCCCCTGCGTCCACATTGGGACAACTCATCAACAGGGTCAGTGGATCACTGATTGAACGCGCGTTAACAATTTGCTCCACTGTAATTGGCTCATGAAATTGCGAACGCGGGTTATTCATCGCATGACGCCTATTTTTCACAGCTACCTTTGCCAGATCCTCAGGTGTCGCTCCAAATTCGTGCATATAGCGTTTGGCTCTCATAGCATAGATTCCCGGCATGGTTATCCCTTGAATTCCTTCCGGATCATTGGCATCGGGCGAAAAAGCCGTTCCTGCGGTTCTGGCCGCAGAAATATTCTGAACACCCACCGCCATCGAAATATCCGTAACTCCGTTTGCCACATCTTTCATGGCCAGATTTACTGCTAAAGCCCCGCTAGAACAGGCACTCTCCACGTTCATAATCGATACTCCGCCCATCCCCATCGTACAAGCCACCCTTTGTCCAAAGCAGATACTTCCTGAGAGTCCTGGCATCTCCCCTTGATAGACGCTCTGTACCTGTTGGGGAGTGATCCCGGCATCTCTCAGAGCATATAATATTGCCTTTCGCCCGAGATCAGCCCCAGGTATCGGCGATTTTCTATAATAGTCTGTCATCCCTACTCCAACAACATAAACATCTCTCATTTTTATTTACCTCCTTCGCTTACTTCCCTAAATACATAACTTATCGTCTGTTTGCCGGTTTTATCTTCCCGGATTACACCAGACTCTACCTGTAAATCCATTCCGATCTGAATCTTCTCCGGCAGGACATCAATCTGTGCCCCAACCCTGACCCCATTGGAAAAGTCCACGTACCCTATCGCCAAAGGAGCTTTGAGTCCCGGCTGCGGAATATACATGACTGTATACGAATACAACTTGCCCACCCGCTCCATGGGGGTATCATCAAATGTTTCTGACAAACACGCTGGGCAGATTGGCAGCTTTGGAAACCATAACTTTCC
The DNA here is from genome assembly GCA_001516045.1 of Desulfosporosinus sp. BRH_c37. Classification (GTDB taxonomy): domain Bacteria; phylum Bacillota; class Desulfitobacteriia; order Desulfitobacteriales; family Desulfitobacteriaceae; genus Desulfosporosinus. The sequence continues at coordinate 10,477 of LOEW01000288.1, read as the reverse complement.
ACAACCGCGGCACTTCGACTCGACTAAATACGGCTTGCTGCCATCCTCCGGAATTTTAAAGAAATCAGGGTGAAAAATTACTTGCTCAGTTTTCTCTGTCATACTAATTACCTCCAAATCCAAAATATTTTATAATCCAACTAATTTTTTAATACCCCTTAACCAATACGCTTGTGAATTCAATAATTCTAAAATCCCAAAATTTTATTTCCATTTCCCACCACCTTTCATGGCTAGGAAACGAACCAGTGTTATTTCCCTTGATATCTTGGAGGTCTCTTTTCTGCAAATGCCACGCGTCCTTCTATCCTGTCTTCAGTATCCCGTAAGATCCCCCACAACAGGTATTCGTACATTGAAGCTTGTTTCACTGGTAGGTCAGACCCTACAACCACAGCTTGTTTAGCAGCCTTAACTGATAAAGGAGCGTTATTGGCAATCTTTTCGGCGAGCTCTTTCGCCTTAGCCATCAAGTTTTCCGGGGGTACCACATCACTCACTAACCCACACTGGCAGGCTTGAAGAGCATCCATCCTTTCCCCAGTTAACAGCATTTTCATCGCCACAGCCTTGGGAAGAGTTCTAACCAAACGTTGAGTTCCACCTAAGCCAGGCAGGCTACCAACTTTTACTTCCGACAAGCCAAAAGAGGCAGTGCTTGCGGCAATACGCAGATCACAGGCCAGTGCCATTTCCAGGCCACCTCCGATAGCAAAGCCGTTAATCGCACAAATAATCGGTTTCCACATCTCCATAGGAGCCAATAAATGTTCCTCTTCAAAATAAGTGGAAGCAAAGCTCTCTTTGGGCGGCATAGTTTTCTTCATATCCGAACCGGTGCAAAAAGCACGCTCTCCTGCACCCGTCAAAATAGCTACTCTAATCTCTGGATCAGCTTTAATATCCCGCCATATCTGGTGCAACTCGGCCCAAGAATCCGGATCCAGCGCATTCATGGCTTCCGGTCGATTGAGGGTTACATAAGCAATATGCTCTTCTTTTCTCAATAAAACTCCCAAAATTAATTCTCCTTTCTTTATTCCAAGATGGTCCAGGAATTACTGTCCACTCCTAGTGAACTCGTTCAACTAAAGTTGAACATCGAGACTTCGGTGACGTAAGTCATCCTACTCGCGAAGTATTCGTATAGGGCCATGCGCTTCGGAGATACTCTATCCTACGCCAGTAAGTATTCCTATTGGGATCACGGCTTCGGCAATAATCTCCACTGGAGACTATCGTACTGGAGACTATCGTCACCGAAGCGGAGTACGAGGCCCACTCCCACTTGAAGAAGTGGGAGTCTTACGATTGGATTAAAAGACTCCGAAGTTATCATAAGGTTTTTGGTCCTTTAACACTTCTCTGGCCAGCAGCCAACGATGAATCTCAGTAGGACCTTCGACAATACGGAAGATCCGAACCAAACGATAAATATATTCAATCGGCATTTCTTTGGTCAGTCCCATGCCACCGTGGACTTGGATAGCCCTGTCCGCGACCTTGCTCAACATTTCCGTGGCATAGATTTTTAGCATAGACGTCTCTTTACGCAGATCACCAAGACCGTTATCCATTTTCCAGGCTGCGTTATACAACATGAGACGGGTGGCATGAAGTTCAGTCGTTGAATCGGCGATCCACCATTGGACAGCCTGCCTATCAGCCAGGAGCTTGCCAAATGTTTTTCTCAGATTCGCCTGTTCAATCATCAACCCTATCAGTCGATCAGCATAACCACAGCACCAAGCAGCTATCTCCAGCCGCCGTACCCCGAACCTGTTCGAAAGAGGAATAAAGGCCTGACCGACCTCACCCAAAACCTGAGAGGGATCTAATTCGCAATCGTCGAAAACCATCTCATAAGCAAGCATCTCACCAATTGTGTTGACATTACGCACAATTTGCATACCAGGGTGTCCCTTGTCTACCAAAAATGCCGTGAAGCCGCCTTTTTTACCTTTTTCCTTATCATTTACTGCCATAACAATAAAAAAGTCCGCTTTCGGGCCAAAGCTTATAAAACTTTTGGATCCGTTTAAAACCCACTTGCCATTTTTTAAATCAGCCCGCATCTGAATACCAGCCGCATCAGATCCGGCTCCAGGTTCTGTCATAGCCAGCGCCGAACGCTTTTCCCCTCTTGCGTACGGAAACAGGTACTTCTCATGTTGCTCTTCCGTACAACAAGCAATCATAAAATCCAAGTTCGGGGAATCAGGCGGTAGAAAAAACGGTACGATAGATCTTCTTAATTCTTCCGATACTACTATTTTGGCCATGGCTCCCAAGCCCTGCCCTCCGTACTCTTCGGGCACATCAAGTCCCCAAAGACCAAGTTCCTTGGTCTTTTCCATTAGTTTTATCTCTTCCTCTGGTGGTAAAACTGATAGATCAGTGAAACCACGACTGGCCTCACGTTCAATCACCATATTCTCCAAAGGAAACAACTCTTTTTCGGTGAATTTTCTGACCATCTTTTTTAATTGCATATATTCTTCCGGCAAGGTAAAACCCATAATACACTCTCCCTTTTCTTCTGATCTGGTTCTAATCTACATCGATGAAATTACAAGCTGCGCTTCTGATCCACCACCCAACCTAGTAAATTTATAACTTGCGGGCTAGGCCGCAAAACTCACTTAACACTCGAAATAGTCAAATGATCCATCCTGATCATCAGACCGTTTCAGATTGTTCTTTTTTTCCCATATCTCTTCCATCAAAGGTTCACAAGAGGATAATTCTTGACATACGGGACATTGTCGCATATGAATTCCACTACACCCACACCCCATATTTTTCGACCGGGTAAACTGATTCATCGTTGCTTCGTAGCCACATTTTGTGCATTTCACATTAACCCCTCCTCTGGGATTGTCTTAACCTTTTGTGATGATGCCTGTCTTTAATTGCTCAAAGCAAATCATTTAGTTATGACCCCTATTAATCCTCCCACAGTAATACTTACCCCGGGAATGAAGCCGACTTTTGTCAACATATCAACCAGAACTTTAATTGGTTTATAACTCATGTTAGGAACATTGCGAAATTGATACTCTTCAGATCTCCCTAAAAATTGATACTTTTTCTCTCCGTAACTATGGAAGGGTAGAATGTCAACGCTTGCTATTTTGCCACGCAATTGACCGAAGTAATTTACATAAGCCTCAAAATCGTTCATGCTATCGTTAAAATCGGGAACAATCGGCAGTCGCACCCTAACCGAAGCCTTTTTTTCAAGCAAATTCTCTAAGTTTTTCAGAATAACACCCAAATCTCCCTTAATATGTTCTTTATATTTTGCGGCATCCATAGTTTTAATATCAATCAAAAAAAGATCGATATATTCTACCAACTGTTCAAGATACGTCCAGGAGCAGAAAGCTGCAGTTTCTAGCGCTAAATGAACATCTTCATTTATTAGTCTTTTAGCTAATTCAAGCGTGAAATGTGGAAAATAAAGCGGGTCGCCACCGCTGATCGTAACCCCCCCCGCAGAATTAATGAAAAAGAGACGGTCAGCCACTGCTTCCTTGACAATTTCATCAATGGTTAAACTTTGCCCGATTAGTTCTCTCGCTCCCGTCAAGCAAGCGCTAACACACTCACCACAACCTATACATTTCGTACGATCAAATCTAAGTAAGGAATCAGCTCCCTCTCCTTCAATATAGGTTGCCCCAGTCGGACAATGTTCAGCACACTTGGCGCACCCACTACAAATTTCCGCATTATAGTTAACCTCTGGTAACACTAATTGTGTTTCAGGGTTATGACACCAGGGACACCTCAATGGACAACCTTTAAAAAAAATTGTTGTTCTTATCCCAGGTCCATCCTGCAGAGAATAGCGCTGGATATTGGTTATAAGGGGCCTTATCATTTTGCTATTACTATCGCAACCTGTAACCGTACGCAAATTTCTCCCCCCTTCCCCTGCTTTGCTTTATTTAAGCACGGTAGTTACTCCAGTCTCTTCCCCCGCAGATCAAAAATCTCCTTAACTTTAACTTGAACAACCGCTAAAGGGTGAGGGTTCCCCATTGTAGCGAACATTTCCGCAAACCTATCTGCCAATATGCCTTCTGTAATCAGCTTTGCCTCTCCCAAAAAGCGATATCCCGTCCTTTTATAGAGGTTGGCTGCCACCATCAGTACCAACGGGTTTTTAATAATGTTATGGTATGTTTTTCCACTTCTTAATTCACCAAAAGCTAGGGTCTCTTCGTCAATAACCATTGTCGATCCTTTTACAGCAAGATTAGGGCATCCATCCTGATCAGCTGTTGCCACCAAACAATGTTCTCTCTTAACGAATTCACGCATTTCCGAAGTTATCTTAGCCATGATCCAGATGCCCTCCTTGTTAGATTTCCTTCTACATATAAGTGGTGTGAGACAACAATTTTACCAGTCTTCTAGGTAACTCTTGCAGAGTATCGACAAATTCAACTTGCTCGCCATACTCTTTTTTCAGTTCTACTTTGTTATCTTTTTCACATCCAAAGCCTAAAGTCATTAATTTTATTTTCTTTTTCTTGCAATAATCAATCGCATATTTGACCTGACTTCCCCAATTAGAAGCTCCGTCCGTAAGATGAATAATAAAAGGAGTCTTCATTCTCCGCTTAATCATCAGAGCAGTGGCAATGATCGCTTCACCCGAAGCAGTTTTCCCCTGTGGCAATACCGTATATATCCCTTCATTTTCGGCGGTAAGCTCCGTTAAAAAGCATATACTTCTAGTCTCGTTATAGGCAAAAACTCGGGTATTTTTATTGAAACTCCTTACAGCATAGAAAAGGGCACTGAATATTTTTTGCATTATGTTCCATTTCGGTCCTCCCATCGAACCGGAAGCATCCACCAGCAAGATAAGATCATTTTCCATTTCGTATTTACTTTTCTTATAGCAAAATATTTCACCGGTCGTCGGAGCCCGGTACAAGCGTCGAGCATCAATCTTACCGCTTTTCATCCCACGACTGATGATGTTCCTTTGCTTGGAATGGCTTTGCAGAGCAAGAAGCAATTTCTGAACCAGATCTCTGTCCACTGGTTCCTGCATGGGCAGGACAATGTCACTAAGCTCAATGTGAACCAGGTCACCGTCATCGTTAGCAATCTGACGAACCTCTTCCGTTAAATCAAGATTCTGCTGGACGAGGGCTTCAATTTCTTTGGCAACCACCGCCAGAATGGGCTTCAACTCTTCCCCGAGCTTACCGTCCAGAATATCGCCCAAATCCAGCGCCTTGGGCATATAAGTGGAGTCCTCACTATCAGTGATCCAGAACTTGGTTATCATTAGAAATTCATCCCAAATTTCTAAATAAAGATTGGCACGATACTCGCACCGATCGACTATACTCTGCATCTTCGGACACTCTTTCATTAATCTCTTGACTATTGAGTTCAACAAATGGAGAGGTTCTTGATAATAATTCTCGAGGTTATACCCAAAAAAGCCATACATAGCATTTGTGAATTCTTCCTTATATTTACAACCGCTCCGATCAGCGGCCATCAGCCACCAAATATGAAGCAATTCATCCACTGTAGGGGGCTGGATAAAATTTTTCCTAGCCTCCTTAAACTTAGCCTGCCGATAATTTTCAGCGTAAAAACCCAATACCGAGCGGTTAGCTACCAAATCCAGATAGATCTGTTCCGACATCTCCAGAAACTTTTTTAGTCGATAGGTGTGATCTGTTGACGCTTTGGTTAGTTTTCGACCAACCAAGTTTATCACCCGCTCACTCCATTCGATTTGCTTGTGCGCTTCCTTGACCACCACTCCGATCGCATAATCTGTTTTGTCGCCAGGAACAGGATAATTGCCTACAACCAGAGAGGGGTTCAGGTTAATCTCACTGGCCCCCTTGGATGACTTCATCCCGGACCAAATAATATTCCCGACATTAGGTCCGATATACCTGACAATCTTACGGATTGATAGCAACAAATTGGCCAGTTCCCTGGATTCAACGGGTGATTTGTTGCGGCGCCAGTATTCAGAAATTCCTTCCTCGCCCTTAATATCGAAGCTGTTAATCACATCCTGGTTTTCACTTATCACATTCAACCTGCTCCCCTCCCGCCTGAAAAAACTAATGGTTACGGAACGCTTTAGCCCGCACACCCGTGTTATTCATTGGGCTTGACAAACAGGAGATATTTGTTGGCATTCTGAACATCCACTGCCCCTTTTTCCAAGTGAAGGGTTAAAAGAATTGATTCAAGGTGTTCCTTATTAATTTGCAAACTATAGATAATTGCTTCGCGGACACTGGCTCCAAAAGCTACCATTTCGGCAATCATCAAACTCGTTCTGGTGGAGACATCAATGGGTGAATCCGAATGATCACGAAGTCGATTAATAATCCCAATTATTTCCTGAGCAGTTGCTCTGCTGATACCCGTTTTTTTCGCCAATACCTCAGCTTCAACGTCCCTGGGTATATAATCCATTAACACAGTATAAAATCTATCTCTTAAAGCTGGATCCATGGATTCCGTGCCAATATATTCTTCCCCTTCATTCATCGTCGCAAAAAAGACTACTCCTTCGGCCACATTAAGAAGGCCCAGTTCATCCATCCAAACCTGCCTGTCTTCCGCCAAAAGCGAGAAAAGCATATTGAGGGCTTTGGGGTGCTCCGGACGGTTGATTTCCTCCAAGTGAATAACACAGTTTGGAGTTTGGATAGCCTCCGGGAACAGATAGGGGCGATAACTTGTTTCTCCATCTTTTAAGACATGTTCCCCATAAAGCTGACCCGGCTCAGACAATATTCCTATTTGGAAAGTAGCTAACGGCCGATTAAACACTGCGGCAAATTGCCGAACAATCGAGGATTTGCCGCATCCCTGCCTCCCACTGATTAAAACATTGACAGGATGCTTCTTGGAGATTTTTTCCACTCTCTCAAGTACTCTCAAAGTATCGCTTTCCACATAAAAGAATGGATCTTGCTCCGGAATTACTATATCTTTAGCTTTCATTTCTTTTCCCCCATTCGTACCCATACTCAATTGAGCCTTGGAGCATTGAAGCTTAGACTTATGATTAGTTAAGGTAGAAGAACATGCACCCTGTTTTCACAGAGTGCATGTCAGCTCATTTAAACATGATCTCTGAAGTCAACTTCCCCTTCAGTGAATTTTGCACAAGTCGTATTGTAATAGTCATGAATCAATCTTTTCCATACTCCACCCTCTGTCGTCCTACCACTGGTGCACTGACCCACTGAAGGGTCAGTGGGATCCTCAATCCCCCATTTACATTTCAGGCAAGGTTTTGTGGTTCCCGGTTCCCGTACCATATCAAAAGCTCTTTTTTTCACCTCAGCCATGTACAACGTCGCCTCCTAGTAATATTCATCTTTTATACTCCGGACAGATTCCCAGACCAATAACAGAGAACTACAGGTTAACACCTAGGAATTCGTAATCCTCCGCACCAAACGTCTGCTCCGTCCTGGCCATGATGCTATTCTGCCCATACGTAGAGATATCCACAAAGCGGGCACTGAATCCCGATACCCGGACAATCAAGTCCCCATGCTTTTCCGGTTCCTTTTGCGCTGCTTTCATTTCTTCCGTACTGATCACGTTGAACTGGACATGGTCAATATTTAACTCGTACCAAGTTTTCATATAGGCCAGCCAAATAGTGAGGCCGTGTTTGCTCCGCATAATTGGAACTGAGAGCCGTTGATTAAGCAGGTTGGCTTTCTGGGTGCTGGCGTCAATCTTGGACACTGACTTGAGGACAGCCGTGGGGCCTTTCTTGTCTGTTCCCATATACGGCGAAATCCCACCGTCATCTGCAACAGCTCCGCCGTACCTGCCATCAGGAGTTGGGCCGGTCCTGGATCCGACTTCCATGTATAAACCTACCGCTTGACCAGTCGGCATAACTGGGCCACCGGAATAGTTGGTAATTTTTCTCATTTCGCCACTGATAATATCTTCATAGAATCGTTTGATGAGCTCATCGGCATAATCATCATCGTTCCCCCACTTGGGAGCATTAGCGAAGTCGCGCTGCATCGTTTCGAAACCTTCCCAATTGCTATGAAGAGCATCATCTAACTGCTCTAAGGTATATTTTTTCTCATCATAGATTAGTTTCTTAATTGCTACCAAAGAATTTGCGGCAACGATGGTTGTGATAGGATTATGCCAACCATTGGGCTGCTCGGACAATTCCATAGCATCTATTCCCAATTCCATGCACCCATCATCAATGCTGGACACAAAAGGCATTTGCAGGAATCTTGCCTCAAAGTGACGCGATATATCTTTGGCCCTGATGACCATACTCATGCCATACTGATATTGCGCTCGGTAGGCTTCCCATAAATCTTCAAAGGTTTTGAACTCACTAATTTCCCCGGTCTTCGGGCCTAACTGCATGTCGGAGTAACTCCAGTCATACCCATTATTCAGCGTTATTTCCATGATTTTGGCTGGGAAAATAGAACCGCCGCCTTCTGACCTAGTTTTCTGAGTTTTTCTCCGCCCTACAAGTCCAGGAGACATACAAAGAACATTGGCCCAATCGTGGGCTTCTTCCGGTGTAGCCCCGTTATTATTCTTGCTGAAACGGCCATAATACATCATTTGGGCAGTTCCGATCCCGTCATGTTTTATTGAAGGATAACCTAAGCCATCACGGACACATTCGAAGACTAATTTCTTGGTTTGGGCCCGTCCTTTGGGATGCCAGCGGAAGACAATGGAAGGCTCGGTAGTCCTGATATTCCTGGCTGCTTCCAGGATCGCATCGGTCATATCATTGCACCCATCCGTACCATCACTGTTCAACCCACCGACTGTCAGGATAAAAAGATCATTTGATCCAGGGAATATTTCCCTATAGCCCCGCGACTTGCCGGCACCATGTTCGGAAACTTTCAATCTTTCGCACTCGACCAGTTCCACCGCATCCTGGTGAGTCATAGGTTGAAAGCTTTTTTCTGTGACACTAATCTGATAGTAAGGAAAGAGCAATTTGTCCTCTTTATGAGCATAACCACTGGCATAACGGTCAATTGCGTGACACAATAGGTAAGTGAACCACTTGGCTTGCATGCCATCCCGTAAGCCCTTGCAGGGCTCTGCCGGAACCCGCTGGCAAATATCAGCGATCATTAGCAATTCTTCTTTGCGCTGGGCATCAGTTTCAAAATGTTCGGCCACAAGTTTGCACATGCGGGCGTGACGTCTGGCCCAACTAATAACTGCTTTATCCGCAATAATCATTGCTTCCCAACAATCTATTTTAGAGAGTAACTGAAGCCGCTCGTCAGCATTCCAATAGGGTGCAGCTATTTGTGTTCTTGCTTCCCGGATATGCTGCTCAGCCAGTTCAATTCTCTTCAACAAACCATCTTCCAGCACAGTCTCGTAGGGAGGAACAATACTGTTATATCCGCTCGCAAAAGACGGTGCCTCCATAGTGCTTACCTGATACATCTGGGATAGCTCTTCTTGAGTAAAATACGGCTGGCAGTGACCCTGCAGGGAGTGTTTCGTCCAATAATTATTGATTTCCTTGGCCTCTTCAACCGGCTGAGGAGCGTATTTGCTTTGTATATAATCCTGTACCGCCATGTACGAAAGCTCAGGATAAAGCGGGATCCAGTTGGGATTTTCTGCATGATAGCCGACAATAAGTTCGTCTTCTTGCAGAACAATCGTGCCTGTAAGAATATTGGCCAGTCCCAGTGCTCTACGAATAATTTCAGGCTTACCATCTGACTGCTTATGAGCCTCGGTAATCAGGCGCATCCGTTCGATTCCGCCCTTTACGTTATCCTCAACGAATTCTCCGGCCGCAGCATGCTTCCAGCGGCACCGTGCCTTAAGCCTTTTTGTCCTCTCGGTGGTTGGGCGAGCAAGATGCTCGTGTAGGCTCTCATCAGGAACGTTTTCCTCCGCTGGGTTATCAAATGGAAATTCAACGACTTTACCCCTGTACTGTACATTCTCAGCTCTTTTAGCCATTTAACAAAAACCCCCTTATACAAAAATAGCCTTACGATACCTTTTTGGGTTTGAAATTTTTGCATTGCTCGGCAACACTATCGCCCATTGTTGCTTTTGATAGCCAGTATTTACCTTTTTCGTCTTTTTCTTCGATCAGGCAATCCCCTTTGCCCGGCTCATAATCATCGGCATTATCCGGTACAGAAAAAAATGATTTGCATTCAGCACAAATAGCCACCAGTAATCATCCTCTCTTTTCTTTTCACCTTATTACACACTTTGCAATCTAGATCCTGAACCATTTGTTTGTAAAAAATTATCATATTTTCACCTTCTATCGACCACCCCCTTAGCGAAGTGAATTTTTCTCGCGCTCGCCGCGGACAAAGCATTCATAACTGATATAAGCGAGCATTTACATCCAAGGTAATGTCATAGTAAACTCGTTCAACTAAAGTTGAACATCGAGTCTTCGGTG
>LOEW01000287.1 GCA_001516045.1 Desulfosporosinus sp. BRH_c37 | reverse complement strand
GCGATGTGAAACAGTATCCGATTCTATCAGACCACTTTTTATTACCTCTAAATTCACTCACATCTATCCTCTCTCACTCACTTGGAGCAGTTTTCTAAACAATTCTGTTTAGATTTCGTGGCTCATGCTATTCTAATTGCATCAATTATCCATATCTTCTGGGTTATCTGATTTTTTGTTGCCAAAGTGTTACCGGGGGAATAGCGTGTGTGTTGTCTTGTTATATCAATAAAAGCAAAGCTATTATGGACCATAAACTCAACCAAGTCGAGAACTTTTTACCGTTCTTTCCGGTCAGGCATCAGCATAGTCAGAAACCATAAAACTGCTACGAGTGAGTTAGTTGATTAATTAATTAAAAATCATGCATGAATATACTCAATACGATTCCTGGGAGCTTCCAACTGGCGTTTATTCAGTATACAAAATTCAAGGTAGCTCTGACAATCCAAGTTCTTTCAAAAATTTATTATGGATAGTCTTTGCTTTATTTATTGTATCCTCAATTTCAGCCAGATTTTTGTTGACTTCGGTAATGTCAACAATTTCTGCTCGCTGCTGCTGTGCTCACATATCTTGATATATTCAGATTGTATCCGCTCTTTTTAATTTCTTCCATGGAGACACGGCGTGAGTATTTTTTGTCATCTTCTTTGCGATATTGGTATGTCTCAACTATTTTATCGATATGTTCCGGCGAAAGAACATTTTGACGTTTCCCTCTGTCGAAATACTCGCTTGCATTAATGAACAGCACATCATCAAATTTCTTACACTTTTTGAGCACAAGAATACAAACTGGAATGCCAGTAGAGAAAAAGAGGTTGGCTGGCAGACCAATGATAGTATCGATGTTTCCATCTTTGAGCAATTTAGTGCGAATTTTCTCCTCGGCACCCCCACGGAATAAAACACCATGTGGCAATATAATCGCCATAGAGCCCTCATCGCTTAAAAAGTGGAAACCATGCAGCAAAAAGGCAAAGTCGGCTGCTGATTTTGGCGCGAGCCCATAGCTTTTAAAGCGAAAGTCTTCTGCCAGAGTGTCGTTTGGCTCCCAGCGGTAGCTAAAAGGTGGGTTGGCTACTACAGCATCACATTCCATTTTTTTTGCGGGGTTCATTTCGTATAGAATATCCCAGTCGTTTAGCAGTGAATCTCCGTGGAATATTTGAAACTCTGAATCTTTTAGCCCATGAAGAAGCATATTCATACGAGCAAGGTTGTAAGTTGTTATGTTCTTTTCCTGTCCGTATATCTGACCGATACTGTTAGCGCCAAGCTGCTTTCTAACGTTGATAAGGAGCGAGCCGGAGCCACACGCAAAGTCAAGCACGTTTTTAAGCTGCTTCTTTTTGCCTGTGCTTGGGTCTTGGCTGTCAAGTGTGACTATACGAGAAAGAATGGTTGAAATCTGCTGGGGAGTATAAAACTCCCCGGCTTTTTTGCCTGAGCCCGCTGCAAATTGCCCTATTAAGTATTCATAGGCATCGCCCAAAATATCACTTTCATTGGGGAACTCTGATAATCCTTCTGCTATTTTAGTTATAATTGAGCACAGCATTGTATTGCGCAATTCATAATTTTTCCCAAGTTTATCAGAGTCAAGATTAACCTCGGAAAATAAACCACGAAATGTACTATCAAAGGATTCGTTTTCTATAAACTTAAAACCTGCTTGCAAGGTCTTCAAAAGGTATTTGCTTGATGTGCGGGCTAATTCATATATATTACTCCAAAGATAGTGTGGCTTAATTACAAAATGAACTTTACGGCGCATTTGTTTTTCAAACGTCGTCACCTGATCTAAATTATTATTGTACCATACGACAAGCGGGGTTAACTTTTTACTATCTAACAATGCAAGATGATCGTCAATCATCATCGTTTTTGCGTTTTCTTCTAGTTGTTGTTTGCTGAAATAATCCGTTACCTGGTCTTTCAGCAAACTAATAGACTCATCTTGCTTGCCAGCAATATAGATGCTTTTGATTTCCTTTTCACATTGCAAATAATCGCTGCCCAGCTCTTTTTTTGCAGCTTCCTCATAATTATTCGAAAGGTAGCGCAAAAATAAGAAAGACAGCATATAATCACGGAAATCATCGGCATTCATGGCTCCACGTAATTTGTCAGCGATGCCCCATAGGGTTGCACCTAATTGTTTTTGTTGTGTATCATTCATTCTTGCTCCTCCTGAACTTGACCATCTTCTAATAGTTTAATATTGAATTTATAATCTTCTAAAAAATTATTTAGTATGTTTTTAAAATGTTCTTTGTTTTCTGGAACCATTTCTATAGGGTCAAATAAAGAATAATTACCATGGCTCATAATGTCTAATATTCTTTTACGTACAGGAGCATCTTCTTCCGTCCCCTTTCTTATACAAGAAGAGAAGTGTGCATAACCATGAAAAGATGCTGTCTTTTCTAATATATTTCTAAGAATATTAAAGTGATATGTATATAACTCACCTGAATCTGACGCTTTTTTTAACTCCTTTAATAATGCAACATGATGAAAGAAAGGTGTTTTTGTGGTGTCTTTCAGTATATAGGTACCACTCTTGGCGGTTTTTTGTAAAAACAATTGTTCGGTATTACCAATTTCATTGCATAAAACATTAAAAAACAATGTGTGATGTGATGAAACAACTACTTTAACATCATTACCGCTCATTAATTGTGCCAAATGACTTGCAACAGCAATAACATTATTGTCATCTAAAGAAGAAATAGGGTCATCGACATAAATATATTTTACCCACTTATACGATTCATCTTTATCAACTACCAACTGAACAATAGCGAGAAAAAAGCACCAAACAAAGATGTTTTCTTCACCACGAGATATTTTTATATTATCGATCCTCTGAGTAGTTTCAGAAATTAGCACATCTCTGGAAAAGCTAACTGTCGAATTATCATAATCAATGGAGAAATCAAAATCGGCATATCTATGGAGCAATGGGCGAATTCTGCTTTCCATTTCTAATTCTTTAAGCCCTGAAAAAAACCTAGAGTTGCTATTTAACTTTAATAAGCGTTCGGTATCATTATCTAAATCATTATCCCAAGAAAAAAGATCTTCAGTAAATGCATTATAATATAATGTATCAGCTGTTTTTTCTCCAGTATCACCAATTAACTGCTTACCAAATGATTTAAACTCTGCGGAAAGCCTCGTCTTGCCTGTACCATTATATGCAAAAAGCACAATATATTTCTTTTCATCTAACAGCATTCTAAAATATTCGGCAATATCTTTAATTGTATCAAATTGATTATGTCCTATTCTTTTAAGCACATAATCCAATTTTGCAAGTAAGTCATCGGATAAATTTTCTTTTAAGGTATATTCTTCCGAATTTCTGGGACATTTGTAATTGTCGTTAAACATTTTTTTGTAGTGGCTGAATTTATCATTGTTCAATTTCTTAAGAATCATTGTCTTAAAGGATTCTTTTGCTATTTTCGAAGGAACATTATAACTCATTCACCCACCTCCTCAATAGAAGGGAACAGCCCTTGCATTAAGCCTTTTTTGTGTGCCTGTAGAACTTCAATTTTATCTGCTTGTGCAGTTATGAAATAATCTAAGTTGGATAAACAATCTGCAATTTTTTGTTGTTCTTTTTTGCTTGCAGGATAAGTTAAAGGCATATTCATGAAACCTTCGCTTGATATACTCACACGATCATGTCTTGCACCAGTATTTGAGATGTTTTTTAAGTACTGGTGCCAACATGTTGTTTTAAAAAAATGCTCAAAATAGTCATTGCTTTTGTTTTTAAATCTAAACACTGTGTACAAAGGCGAAATAACACCTTTACCCACATTATTCCTTGATATAGGACCAACTGGAGCTGTTACTGATATTCTCGGATTATAAACGTAGTCGCCTTCATCAAGGACGTAATAATTAGCGAGATTACTTCGGTTTGCAATGTCTTTGTCAAAAAAATCTTGTTGGTCAACAACACCATTAAAAGCAGAATTTGTAAGCACACGATTTAAGCTTTTATCATTGTTTTTTTCTGTTATTTTTACAGCTAAAAAGTCAAGTTTACTTGTTTCCCACTCTCCGCTGTCCCTAAACTCCGGAAATCTCCACTCAGGCACAGTTTTACCTTCGGCAGGAAATAACTTCTGCATTAAGCCTTTTTTGTGCGCTGTGAGCGCCTCAAGCTTTTTATCTTCAGCGTTGATCATACCATCAAGGGACGAAAGGCATTCAGCAATTTTTTGTTGTTCTCCCTCTGAAGTATAAGGTAAGGGCATTTTAATGAAGTTACCATTTAAAATACTCATACGATCATGCCTTGCACCAGTATTTGAGATACTTTTTAAATAGGCATGCCAGAGATTTGTTTTAAAATACTGCTCATAAAAATCATTATTAGGATTCTCAAACCTGAACACTGTATATAACGGAGACATGACGCCTCTTCCGACTTTATTTTTAGATATCGGGCCAACTGGAGCAGTTACAGATATACGAGGATTATAAACATAGTCCCCTTCATCTATCACAAAATAATTCTCAAGATTATTTTGGTTTGCAACTTCTCTGTCAAAATAATCACTTTGATCTACAACTCCCTGAACAGCTGAGTTTGTAAGAACGCGATTTATTAAATTATCTTGATTTCTTACTGTTATTTTGCTTGCTAAATTACTTAGCGTACTTATTTTCCATTCTCCCGTTGAGTGAAACTCTGGAAACCTAAGCTTTGGTACCAAAGTCACTTTATCTTTCTTATTCATACGCATTCAGCCCCACAATCACACGTCCGTCTGCAAGCTTTTTAAACAGCGGGATTAAATCGTCCATTAATTCCAGTTCTTTCTTTGTCCTGTCTCTCCAGCCAAGCTCCAGCGGCTCTAACAAATCGCTTAGTTTTTCACCATCAAAAATCATACGCCTTATAATTTCATCTACAAAGATTTGCAACGATGCAGGTTCAATACCGTGTTTGTTGGCAATTGATTCCATTTCTTTGGCTGCTTTTTCTGCCTTGAATTTTTGGTATCCGGCTTTTATTTCCTTTTCGTCCAACCCTTTTCCGGCTTCCAGCGTACTGATATAAGCAATAATATCTTCACGCTCTTCCAGCATATTTGAATTTGAACAAAGCAAACTAATGAGCTGCTCACGGCTCATTTTTTCTTTCTTAGGTACATCCGGTTGCGTGTACCGCGAAATCAGCGACATGATATAGTCATAATCAATTATGGCAGAGGAAAACAGAACAAACTCAAAATCGAGCTGTTCAATCACCGGGTCTTTATCCTTAATATCCTTGCCCTGCCGTGCTTTTAACATTTGAGCTGTTTCAATGTAGACACCACGGAACGCACGCAGAGTATCTTCCGGCAATAATTCCTTGATTTTTACCGCTTGTTCTTCTTTGATATCTGTATATTGGTCAAGCTGTGTTTTAAGGCGCTGCACTTCCTTAAATTTATTGATAAATTCACCTCGTGCGGTATCACCCTTAAGGTTGCTTACTTGCTCTGGCTTGCATTCTAGCCCCTGTGATTTCATAAATTTTTCAAGCGCGGCAACCGCCTTATCCAGCTTCTTAACCACATCAGGAGCTGGTTCAACAAGCCAAATTTCCTTTGCTCTGCTACTGTTTCCTTTTCCGGAGAACAGTTTAATCGCTTCATCTACATCCTTTTCTTGCCCTCTAAAATCAAGAATGTTTCCATAAGGCTTTGTGTCGTTTAGAACACGGTTCGTTCTTGAAAAAGCCTGGATTAAGCCATGTTGCTTTACGTTTTTATCAACATACAAGGTATTTAGATACTTGGAATCAAATCCTGTCAATAGCATATCCACAACAATGGTTACGTCAATTTTGTTTTTATGAGGATAATCGGAATTCGGGTACTTTTGGTCTTTGATGCGTTTTTGCACATCTTGATAGTATAAATCGAATTCGCTTATCCTGTGATTTGTGCCGTACTGCAAGTTATAGTCATCAATGATGCTTTTAAGTGCAGCCTTTTTCTTATCGGGCTCTTGTTCATTATCAGCCTTTTCTTGCTGCAGGTCTTCTTGAAGCTGCTTAACATCTTTGTTTCCTTCAGCCGGCGGAGAGAAAACACAGGCAATATTTAGCGGCTTGAAGCTTTCCCCCTCATTGTTTTTGCGTTCCTCTTGTAACGACTTGAAGAGCTCA
>LOEW01000286.1 GCA_001516045.1 Desulfosporosinus sp. BRH_c37 | reverse complement strand
TATTATACTTGGAGGTGAGGAGAGGATGTTTATGCAAGCATTATTGAGCGCAACAGAGGTTAGAGCTAACTTTGGAGGCTTTATAGACGATGTTGTTCGCCAAAAGCCCCAAGTAGTTAAGCGAAATCGCGATGTTATTGTGGCTTTGTCACAAGGCTTTTTAAAAGGTACATTATCCATTTATGAACTTACAATCGAATTTGATCAGGATGAAGATGGTCGTTATGCTGGTAGTATCGAGCAGATTCCCGATATTGTTGCCGATGGTGCCACTTTAGATGAATTACGAAATGAATTAGCTCAACACCTTATCGAATATGCCAAAGATTACTATGCCGACTTTAGCCGTTATTACAATAGCACCAATCGCCAATCCCACGCCAACTATATCCTTCGCGTGTTGCTAGAAGATGATCTTGAAGCAGTGGTAAATATGTTACATGGCTAGTTGGAGCGATTTAGAAAACTACCTAAAAAAGCATGGATGGAATTTACTTCGGCAAGACGGCAGAGATAAAATCTACGAAAAAACTATGTCCGATGGATCAATTCGCAGGACGGCAGTTTCAAAATCAACTGGTGAAATCGGCAAAGGATTATTTAGTCGGATTCTAAAACAGCAACTCGGAATTAATAAAGAAGAATTTAGTTCCAAATGAGAAAGAAACTCTGCTTACTTATCAGTGAGTAGAGTTCTGTTCAGTTACAAATATCATAAAGGCCGTGTAATGGAGACGGTCCTTTAAGACACTTTATATGTGTTAAAAGGACCGTCTTATTCGGCTTCAATCTTTCTTTCAACGACTTTAACTCCTTCAACTCAACAGCTGTCTCAGTTCTTGGGCAGATAGGGTTGTGAGTAGTTCTTCACCGGGACTGATCAACTTCTCGATCAGTGCTTGTTTCTGTTGCTTGACTTCATTGATCTTTTCTTCTATGGTCCCCTTGGCAATCAAATAAATGATCTGCACACTCTTTTTCTGGCCTATCCTGTATACTCTGGCTGAAGCTTGCTCCTCCACGCTCGGGTTCCACCAAGGATCGCAGTGAATGACGGTATCAGCAGCAGTAAGGTTTAGCCCGATTCCTCCGGCTTTCAGGGATATCAGAAACACGGTGGCCTGACCTTCCGTAAAGTCGCCGATAATTTTACTTCTCAGTTTTTGAGGTGTCCCACCATCGAGCCGACAATATTCAATACCATGGTTGTTAAGCTCGCCTTCAATAATGTCCAGCATAGTGGTAAATTGTGAAAAAACCAAGACTCGCCGGCCTGCTTCCTTGAGTTCACTAATGATATCCAGCAAGGCCTCAAGTTTACCAGTTGATTCCCGGTAATCCTCCATAAACATGCCGGGATGACAGCATATTTGCCTTAATCTTGTTAATTTAGCTAGCACGTTCATGATTTGAGATGGTTCCTGCAACATCTGCAGGGCTTGTTCTCTATAGGCTAGGTAGAGGTTTTTCTGTTGATCCGTTAATTCAATTTTTAGGGTAGTTTCAATTTTTTCAGGCAAATCCTCTAAAACATCTTTTTTCATCCGTCTCAGCACAAAGGGTCTGATTCTAGCCTTTAATTCATCCAAGTTTGCGGAGGTGTTGATATATTTGCCTTTAAACCCTGCAAAATCCTTGAGCAAAGGCGGCATCAACCAGTTAAAAATAGACCACAGTTCGTCAAGATTGTTCTCAACCGGTGTTCCTGTCAAGGCGAATTTGTGGGCTACTTTAATTTTCCTCACTTCGATGGCTGTCTTAGAGCGGTGGTTTTTGATTTTTTGGGCTTCATCCAGGATCAAGATATCAAATACTTTTTGCTCGTAGACTTTAATGTCATTCACGATCAATCCGTAGGAGGATATGAAGACATGATAATCTTGCCATGAGTCAAAGAGTTCATTTCTCTTTTCTATCGCTCCGGTCACTGCGACACACTTGAGGGTTGGTGCAAAGCGATTCAATTCGCTCAGCCAATTGTCAATTAGGGAGGTCGGCACTACTACAAGGGTCTTCACAGTGTCTTGTTCTTCGAATACGGATAAGATTAGAGTGATCGTCTGCAACGTCTTACCTAGACCCATGTCATCAGCCAAAATTCCTCCCAATCCTGCCCAAAGCAGCGTTTTCAACCACCGATAACCGTCCTGCTGGTAGGGACGTAACTCGCCCTGAAGGGTCTTGGGGATCAGGATATTCTTGTTTTTCATTTCAAATAGTCTTTCCTCAAGGGTCTTTAGGTTAATTCCACTAGTATCAACCACTTGTTTGGCTTTAGCCTGTTCCAGCAGACTTGCAGCGTAGGGAATTTCACATTTCGGTATTTTAATCGTCCTGTTTTCTAGGTCTTGGCTGGTAACGCCGAACTTCTGCAAAAACATCAGGGTTTCCATCACTTTTTCCGCACTCAGATCAACGAAACCGCCCTTTCTCAACTGATAGAACTTTAATTCATCCTTCTGATTAAGAGCTTCGATCATTTCTGCTAACTCTTCCGGTGAGATGCCGTTATCAAATACAAAATCAAAGGCCAAGTACTCTTCAATACGGCCCGAAGCGCAGGAGATATTCATTTTTAGTGATCTTTTGATCATAATTTGCTTAAAATTTGGGGTGTAGTAAATAGTGGCGAACTTCATAAGCTGGGGGGTTGCCTCCAGTAAAAAATCTAAGATATCGTCCGTATAGACTATCGGCATCGTCAACAACGTTGGGAAATACTTAGCTGGACGGATTTTATAGTTATGCAAAAAACCTTTTAGTGAAGACATAAAAAATTCTACCTGAAACATACGAGGGTCAATATTGGTAGCTTTTCTGGTGCTGCGATAATTGATATGATATTCATCCGAACCAATATACACCACCGAATATAACACAAGAAAGAAATTATCAAAATCAAGATAAATCTTAATTCTTGCTCCTTCAGGTATGGACTGCTCAAGATGCGTTAGAGGAGTTTCTTCCCCAATCTCAGCCTCTCCATTTTCATTCAGGCCTAGTGAGTCAGGTTCTGGTTCTAATAGTATTAAATCGACCGTACCCATTAATTCGTTTTCCATAGACAATTCCTCAATTCCCGCTTATCTACCACAACATTTTTTATACTTTCTCCCGCTTCCACATGGGCAGGGTTCATTTCTGCCAACTTTATCTACGCTGGATACTTCGCCAACCGAAGCTTGAACATTTTGCGGTGCACTGTGCGGCTTCTCTAACTGAGTATCCATTAGTTCCTTCGGAGTATGACCTTTGAGCGGCCAAATATTTAAATCATTGGCAAAATGCGCGGAACTGAAGGAAAGCAGTTGGTTGAGCTGTACCGATGAACTAAACTTCAGGTGCTCAAGAATATTATTTAACCATAACGTTGGATTTTCGCCGTTTTTTATGTACAAGCTCCATTCCTCGCTCAACTTCTGAGCTTGTATAGGATTGATGCGAAGCTGTTTTGTGAGGTATTCAACCATCATCGTCTGCGCTTTTTGATCGGCTGGTCGATCAGTGATTAACTCACTCCAGCATAGCGACCGAAAATCCAGATCCTCTCTTCTTTCCTGTTCATAGAAGATGTTATAGGGGTCAAACACTGAATAATAACAGTAATAACTATTGTGATAGCCACTGTAACTACCGCCCTCAAAGCACACTCTTTTTACTTTGCTTGAATACTGGGCATAGTGCTTAAAAACTACATTCACATTTTGAAAGGTCGCTTGTTTCTGATAATTCCAAGCATCTGATAAATCCCCAAGATCAATTTTTTTGTTCAATCTATTCTGCTCAAAGTTGAAGTATAAAGCATCCAAACATCTGTCAAAATCAGATTCTTTCATGACCCCGTATAAATACAAAATGTTCTTGCCAATCTTACAGATCGCCGTATTCCTTGTTACATCCCGTCTGATTTTCAATTCGTCAAGCCGATCCACAAGGTGCTGTAACTCTTCGGGGAGCAGCAGGACTTCTTCATCCTTTGATCCCTGCCCTAGACAACGAAACATGTAGCCTCTCTCGATCAGATAATCGACACTTTTCCATTGCTTGTGTAAGTCCTGCAGAGGCACTCTTTGCCTATTCCTAAATTTTAAGACTAACTGATACATACTGTCATTCATTAGTTCCAGAAAAACCTCAAAGCTTTTCAATATACCTCTTGCTAGTTCGGGGATGAGTAGGTCTTTCCTTAAATTCGTCTGAATGTCCGACTTAACATCTGTCTTAATCGTTTCAACTATATTCACTAAAGAAACTTTTGTGTTCAAGCTCAAAAGAGTCTTTAAGTCTTGACAATCAGCTTCAACTTTTAAAAGATTATAAACGTAAGCAGTAGGTTCAGGATTTATGGTGTCCCAATACTTTTGTTTAATGACGTTATTTACCTCAAACATCTGCCCTGCCATAGATTTTGGAGATGGCATATATTCACGAAAGACCAGATCGGGTACGGACAAATTCTTCACCCCTATATGATACATTAATTCGCTTTCCCTATGATTGTTGCAAGTGCGAACAGTCCTGCATAGCCTGTCCGTCAATTTATTTTACTACATTATAGGTGTGCGATAAATCATTATTCTCCCCCACTCTTACGCGGGAGATTACCGTGTGGTGCTGAATTAACTATTGAGTTAACCTAGCATCAGTTTTTAATGTAAGCAATGGTTTACCTGAGATTTATCTGGATGAGAGCTTGTCCACGCTGGCCAGCGTGCCGACTGGATTAATAGCGCCCGGTAAAGAAGTGCCGGTTCTTGCGGTAGTATTGACTGGATAGCGGCTACAATGTTTGAAATTTTTGGAGCAGCAAACGATGTTCTTACATTATCATTACCAACTAAGGGCCCACCGTGTAAAGTAGAACGAACAAGCTAAGGAGCAGTTTCAGGCAAAATTTTAATATTTGGAGGGTGTCCAGCAATCTCTTTCAAAACCTTGGGCGGAAAAAGGTTTAGAGGCATTTTGTTGTCTTCATTTAGAACTCGTGCATTCTGTAACCAGCACGTTTGTTTATACGTTGAACTATAAGGGATATCTCCTGGATACAACACTGCTCCGGCAACCCGTGTTCCATGTCCACCCTGATGAACATAGTCAGCAACATCTGTACCATCGACCTTGGCCAATAGATCGGTTTCGCTATTATTTGGCTGGCCGTGCTGCATTCATCGCGGTTGCGAAATGAACCAGCGGTACTGGAGATGGCCGCCCCCCATCCCACAGATGTAGCTTGCTAATTACCATCATCATCGAAAGCACCTGTCGGGTATATATAGTTAAGTAATGACGATTCAATTCATTGTGTCAGGTTATGAAATAACAGAGTTTATTTAATTAACAATCTCTACAGCGATTACGAAGACAGGGTAAAATGGAATATTTTACGCTATACTACCCTTTGATTTATTGTGCTACTATGTAGACAAACTATCTTACAATGATCAAGGGAGTACATATGACAGCTAGACATCTAGGTTACAACATAAAGAGAATTTCTATAGTCTTAATCTTGGTTACCGCTTTATTGATAAGCGGTATTGCTATTTATACTGAAATGTTTAGAGCAGGAATGGGTCAGAATGTGTTGAGCAAAAAGGTTACATCGGTTGAGCCGTCCGCAGTGACGACCGAAGCGTCAGCACAGGAAACGTCTGAGGTGTTTGAACCGATAACGAAACCAGTTATCCAGCCTAAATCAACGGTGCAAGAGAGTCCATTACCCTTTAACCAATTAGTCTTGGCACAAATCGGGACTTATAACAAGGGAAGCTACCCGTATTTGTTAAACACTGATTACGCAAACTATAATGGTGTGACGTCGAACCTCTATTATCAGGGAAAGCTGCTTTTAAAAGCTAATCCCAGTGGAGATCGAGCCAGTCACTGTGTGGGAATAACCTTTGAGGTTTTTTTTCGTGCGATGCAGGATTGGAATCAACGACAAGGCAATGCAGGCGACAACATTAAAGGTCTAAACTACGATCAGCTGTCTGATTTTATCCTTAAATGGTATGTCGCTGGGCCAAAAACAGAGAATAATCTGGTCATTGCTTTGGAAAAGTATAAACTGGGTAAACAAATCACTAATTTTGAAGAGGCAAGACCCGGCGACTTTATCGATTTTTCGAGGGAAAACCAGACGGGGCATACGGTCGTGTTGATTGATTGGGTCAGAGATAATGGCAAGATTGTGGGACTACGGTACTGGTCAAGCCAGGAGTCCACGAACGGGATTGCTTATAAGACAGAGTATTTTAATATCCTGCGCAGTGATGGTACCAAATACGGAAAGATTATTAAGGATAAAGTACTAATTGGCAGAGTAGTTCCATAAAGCTACTACAAACTATTACTTGAAACACCGATGAGAGAAGCATGGATTGATAAAGTCTTTGAATGCATAACCCTGATTTCCATACATTCAAACAGGACGGTGAATATCCTGCCATCCCCTTCACAAGCCCAATAAAAGGAGAGAACCCTAAATTCCTTAGGGTCCTCTCCTTTTATTATCCAAATGTTCAACGTAAGTTCAATCCTACCCATTATCGCTACATCTTTGCCTGAGGATCATGACTCATCTATCCAGATACGTCGATTAGTAATAACATTTCTATTTCTAGATATACACGTTTTCGAGTATCATTATCAAGTTTTTCTAGATCTTTCTTTGCACGAGTAGTAATAACTATATTCATAAGTCGCCTAATTGTCTTTTAATTTCGTTAAGACTATGGACTCTTCCAGCTTTCACATCTTCACGCAATTTGTCCTCTGACAACAAATTAATTCCCCCCAAGCGTCATATATCCTTCAGGCGACGGCCGATCTCAATGGCGCCGGCAAGAAGGATTTTCCCCGCGGTTTCTCCTTCTCTTTCGCAGGAGATTCACGTATCGTGTTGAATTAACTATTGGGTTAAGCATTGGCCCAGTTTTCAATGTTAGTAATGGTTACAGA
Organism: Desulfosporosinus sp. BRH_c37; assembly: GCA_001516045.1. GTDB lineage: Bacteria > Bacillota > Desulfitobacteriia > Desulfitobacteriales > Desulfitobacteriaceae > Desulfosporosinus. Next base: position 11,541 of record LOEW01000286.1, on the reverse strand, counting down.
TGGGATTAACCAGAATAAGTACTTTTTAGGAGAGATGAATGGTGGCAAAATCAAAGACACTAGGGAAAGCCCGTCCCCAGGCGGCCTATTTCGAGAAAATGAGCGCAGCGGAGCTACTCCTTTTTGCGTATACGGCTTTCGAATGCGTCACCAGTTCAAGATTAGGGGACTTTAGTAATCACCTACACGAAAAAATCAGATACAGAATGCCATCTAACTCCAGTTACCCCGAAGCTCTTAGATTTTTAACCAAATGGACTAACAGCGGCCTATTGGAACAGTGCGGCGATTCAGGCCTGTTTTCGTTAGCAGATGGCCTTCACCAGTCTTTTTGGAATTGGGTTGGTGGAAATGCGGATTTAGCAGCCAACGATGTAGAACTTGATACATTCTTTAGCGCTGATTTGCTCTGTACCTTGGATAATATGTTTGTTCTTCTTATCATGATTGACAAAGGACAGGCTAGGCTTAACAAAGCGGAGGAACTCACCAAAGCGGCGCGCCTGAAGCTGCTCACCTCTTTATCCTTGCCATTTAAACCAGAGGATAAAATTTATCAACCGGAGACTTACTTGGATTGGTTATTGAGTAGTCTTGAATCTCTTAACTTAATTCATGTTGGCTTTTCTGGACGTCTGGAGTTAACGTCAGGTAGCTACCACCTGCTCACCTCTATCCAAGCACCACAAATCCTAGCCCAGTTATGTACTGATTTTATGTCCACCCAACCGATTGGCTTCTTTCTTATGCTTCCGGTCCTAAAGCATCGCAGCGGTTGGACCGAATGGATGGAAACTGCCGGTTGCCTGCTCAGTGATAACTATGAAGTTGACAATGTATACGATCTTGACGAATGTAAATTAAATATCTTTGAACCATTACGCTGGATGGGTCTCTTGGATTGGTGCCCAGTGGATCATGATGTATCAGTGCGATCAACTCCCCTAGGGCGGTTAGTATTCTCTAAACTACTGAGCGGGGCAACATTACAACAAGATAGTCCCTTGAAGGATATACTCTCAGAGATCTACCCTATGGACGGGCCGGACACCCTTCTTATCCAACCCAGCTTTGAATTGATGGCAACGCGAGGAACGTCTTGGAACACCCGCTGGCAACTCAGCCAATTTGCGACATTGGAGTGTCAGTATCCCGATTATAAATACCGCTTTAATAAAACGTCTCTCCTAGAAGGAATGAAAAAAGGGCTCACAGTAGACAAAGTATTGGATTTTCTGGATAAGTCCAGCCCCCGTGAAGTACCTGAAGAAGTCCGCCTCACACTAGAAATGTGGGGACGCTCCTTCGGGCAGGCAGTCATTCTGCAAATAACCTTGTTGGAGTGCGCCACTCCGAAACTGGCAGCAACCATCGGAAACGCGCGCAAATACCAGGATTATGTGCTAGGCTTTTATAGTCCAACTGCCCTTATCGTGCGTGATTCGGAAAAACTACGTCAACTCTTGGAGAAACAAGGGATCTTTCTTAGACCAGACTGGCTCGACGGCGAGCAAGTCGCAGAAGGACAGCATCGCTTTACTAACTAATAATCCCTTTGCCATTATCTCATTTCTCTCTAATTGCAACGCAGCAACTGCCATTCTGAATCTACGGTCAGGTTCTTGTGTCACTCTTTCAATCCATCTTGGAACATAATTAATTGACCATTGAGTTCCAGACTATCACAGTGATCCAGCCTTCTTTTATTTTCCTTTTTGTAGAAACATGCCCAGTATTCCAATTCCTGAATAGTATCGTCAATGAGTCGATAGTTCCGATTATTATATAATTCAGCAAGAACAATCTCTTTGTTTTGGGCAAGCTGATTTTTTATCTCTTCAAATTCGATATATCCGAGATCTACTAGTTCCTCATCATAAGCTTGTTTAATATCCCTGATGATTTCTTCTGGATAAAGATAATTACTACACCCCACTAGAGCATTCCATACATGTGAATACTCACGTTCTAACCCACCGTTAAATAGTTCTCTGAAATATTCCACTACGTCCTCACGCTCTATCCGTCTCTGTGCAACAAGCGCAACTAAAGTATATAATACGGAACCCCGAATATATCCATCGATTTCTTCATTTTCAATGATTTTATGCAATAAATTCACATTTCCATCGTAGATAGATGCCATTATGTTTGGCAAACCTTCTGTGACCATATTGCCTAGTAAACTATCCACAAGTTTCGATGGTTTGTTAAGAAGGTTGGTAAGTAAAGGATAGGCTCTTCGCTCTCTAAATTGCGCCAACAAATACATGGCGTATATATGCGCTAAATAATTATCTTTTTTAGCAAGGGTTTCGGCATTTTCACAAGTGAACTTTAAAATCTCCAATAGCTCTGGTATAATCTCGTCCCTTTGAGCTATAGCTCTCCGCAAGATTTCTCGTGGAAATTTTCCGTTATTATATTCGACCTCATTTAAAATCTTTGTAACCATCTGATTATCCTCATAGGTGTATAATTTTCATTATCATAGATGCCGCGGATCGCGGCATGGGATGAATTATATGAAATGTTCGGTTTAGAGCAAATAATAAGCCCCCGTATAGGGAGCGGATGTTAATGATTAACCTTGGAACACGTCATATCTCATACTAATTGCGCGGGTCCTGTGTTTATTTTCCTTCTCGTTATAATCAAATCCGTTTTTCTTATAAAATCCGGGTGTTTTTGGATTCTGAGTTATGTCTGCATCCACTACCAAAAAGCGACATCCAACTCCGGTTTCGTTAATTTGTTCTAATATGCCTAGTGCTAGCCAAAGCATAAATGATCCATAAGGTCTATCTTTATACCTGCTATTAACTGCCAGTTTACCAATCTTGAGAGCTGGAATTGAGTTTATGGGAATATCAATATTTTCTTTGATTTTCTCTTCCTTATCTAAAAGGAATGAATCAGAACTTAGTGCTATATAAGCAATAACATCTGCAGACTGCTTATGTATGAGCAGTTTGATTTGTGAAATATTCTGTTCTACATAATATTGGGCATCATTTATAAGGAATTGATTATAATCATCAATTCCACAATTAAAATCCCTGAGCTTGTATCCCAGGGAGTATGGAACAAGAACTACTGCCTGTAAAATATCTTCAAATTCGTCTTCGCAATAAAACATCTACAAAAACTACCCTTTCGTAACAATCTGTAGGGCTTTCAATGCTTTTTGTCTGCGGTCTTTGTTTTTATCTGGTTTATTTAAATCCTTAATTAAGTTCACCAAGTCCTTGCCCTTTAATACTGGTGTCGAAGTGATCGGTGCTGCCATGAGCTTAACACTCCTTTCATCTGGCAGGAGTTCATCCATATTCTTATCCATATTCTTATCCATATTCTTATCCATATTGTACCACCTTCTCTAATGAGCTTCAATAAATATAGTATTGCCGACAGAGGATAAGGTATTACAAAAGAAGAATATTAAACAAACTGGTGACCACATTATATGCTTGGCATTTTCGTTGTTAGACCTTCTGACCTTATTTATTCTACTTATCTTCAGTTTACTATTTGAAGCAATATATTGGGATCTTTAATCTTGCTGTCCTCGGCAAGGAAAACAATTTTGGAGATTATTTCGGCAGTTTTCGGATCATCGTCGATAAAGGGTAGAAAGATCCGCCCTCTGTGCTGGGAGTGTACCGGCAGGATCTGCACTGCTCCGCTGGCCATTTTGTGCACAACAGCACTGCCGAGGTGGACAGTATACTGGCCAAGTGTACCGTTAATATAGGCATGAGAGCCTTTTAATTCGACATTGGTCAATTTTAGTAATCTCAGCATTTCCGCTACAATTACTGTGCGCATTTCGACTGTCGATAAGCTTGCCTCAGGATCAACCCCTCCGACGTGAGCCACACTAACTACGAGATCGACATCCCGCATGATCTCGGAAAAGATAATTTCAGGGATATCAGGAATGGCTAATCCCTTACTGGTTTTTCTGTCCCAGAAGGCTATTCCTTCAATTGTCGGAGCCTCAACCTCAGCGGGAGAAAACCAGTCGGCCATAGCATAAATTTGGGCGATGATATTCTCCTTGTAATAGACCTTCTGCAGGCCTTCTTCGTAGCTGGCCGTCCACCCTCTGCCTCTCAGGAGCGCAACTGTCTTTTTCGGCTGAATCTGATGCCCGTCATACCTGTGTGATATGGTTCGAACCTCTAGCTCATCGCTATTCGGTTTATATAGTTCCCTGAACACCTGCTTAAACGGTTGGACAATCCTCCGGTTATAAATATCCTTCTGATAGGCAGCCCATTCCTTACTGGCATACAGGTGAACAGGGTGAGCTATAAGGCATTCATCCTGCGGTTGTAGAGTATAGCTTTGATTTTGGGTATCAACTAGGGCATTATTTCTGAAAAAGCCCAATTTATGGCCGCTCAGGAAAACAAGGTTTTGCAAAAGCGGATAGAGGATAGGATTTTGAGCAAGGTTTTGCAGTTCGCCAGCCGTAAACTTATCCCCGGCTTCCATCGCCTTCTCCAGGGACACCCTACCTCGTGCATATTGATCCTTGAGTGATTTCTGGACTGCTTTTATTTCCTGGACATAGTCATTATTCTTTAACTTAGCAGGGACATCCTTCAGCACTTTGCCGCCTTTAACTGCGCCAACCGTAGCTCTGCCCAATTCGTCGATCTTAATCTTTAGTTCAATATTCTCGACAGATACCGTTTCCAGATATTTGGCAATTGATTTGATCTTTTCTGTTTCCATAGACCACATGAATCGGGTAACATCTTGGAAACCCGCATTCCGGGCCAAATTCTCCAAAGCAATCGAGACCACTTTACTTTCACTTTCGCGCCGCTGCGCTCCAAACTGCTTGCTCTCTTTCCGGAAAGCTTGCAAGAACTCATACTGGTGCAGCAATTCAGCTTTGTCACTCCTGAGGGGTAGGAGTCCGTAACAGAGAACATAATCCTTATTGCGTTTTTCTTGAATGGTTTTTTCGACTTTTTGGAGATCAATGAGTCCTAAAACAGCATCAGCAAAAAGCTGGGCACGTTTGTGCTGTCCCCCTCCGGCAATATATTTGGCACTGTCATAAACAATTTTAAAACGCTTTTCACCCAGTGTATTATAAGCCTCCTTAAACCAGGCTATATCAAAAGCCCCATCTTTGAAATCCTGGGGGGACACCGGTGAATAACGGGCCACGATGGTTTCTTTCTCAGCTGAGAAAGTTTCGTTGACATGAGCATGGAAATACCAAGAGGCTGATTTAAGTCCCGGCCAGTCCAGATATTTCTCCACAATATCCAGCCATTGCGGCGCATACATCCCAGCATCAATCAGCTGCTTTTCCGTTACTTTGACATCCTTTAGCAGCTCACGCAGAGTGTTTTCATCCTCACCGTCCGCAGGATACAAGCAGCTCAGCAAGTGACTGAAAATCTCCTTTTTGGTGCTGTTACCACTGACGGAATTGTACCCACGTACATAAGTATCCTTTTCAGCTCCAACCAGGATATCCACAAAGAACCTTGTACCGAAGCATCTATTAATTTTGGCGGCCAGAAGGCTAACCTCGGTTGTCATATCCCCTCGTTCTAATTCAATGTTCACGATCCGCTCGATAACCTTTTGACCCACTTCACTCAGCTTGGAACAGTCGGCTAAATATTGATGCCCATGACGTTTACTATCGGTTAGGCTGTTTAGGTTTTCGGGACTTAATGGTCTGCCGCAAAACTCTGCGTATAATTCATTCTCATCCACTAACCCCAGGTTGAAGGCCTTTTCAAATTCGGCCAATTGCAGTGAGGCATGTGATTTGTAAGCTGAAGCTTTATACAAGGCATACCTGATTTGAAAACCTTCCCGGAAGCTTTGGTCATTGTAAATATTGGAGCTTAAATTTTGATGCCAGAAGGAAATCTCCTGGGCATTAACCAGGCAGGAAGAATTTCTTACATAATAATACGAGTCTCCATTACTCCTCTTTTCATACTCTTTCGCAAAAAGATGGACCGAAGTCTCTTGATAAATATAGTAAGCCATGTCGCGGCAGAGAGGAAATACCTCCTCTGGGGCATGTTCATTAAACAGCGCAGAAAGAATACTGCGAATATGGTTAAGGTAAGGTAACTTCTTAAAAAGAGCCTCAATTTTCTGATGATTTATGGCGAACAAATCAGCCATTAAGTTTTCATACCATTCTTGCTTCTTTTGCTGAAATGAATTTCTCATCGGAAAATGAAATAATAGGGCCAATAACGTTTGCGCTGTCAGATTATTATGTGTAGCAGCCTCCCGCCACACCTCCGGCAGCGGATAATCGTCAAGCGTTAAAGCTCTGTTTACACGGTATTTAATACTTCTGATATTATATTGACCGCCGAGCACCACTTTCGTCATCGACCCATTCCAGTCTTCGACCGTATATTCATAATCCTTATGTTGATTAATCAGATCATTTATAGCAAAGAGGATCTGTTCGACTTCAGCATAATTTAAAGAAAGAATATCCTTGGCCGAAAAACCTTTGGAACATCTTATTTCCGGCAGGGAAATTTCCAGAGTTGGATTATAGAGTCCAAAGCCATTTGCTGCTGTATAAACAGGTTTAGCGCTGTTGGTGATTTTTTCGGCCAAGACCCTGGTTTTTTGAGAAGTATCGGCAAGCAAGACAGCCATCTGGCGGCACTCCGGCAGTATTTTCTCGTAACTTGGATCTTTTTCAACCCCTGTAATCATGTCCAGGGCGGCGAGGTGTTTATGCTCGTTTTTGTCATCAACCAAGCGTTGGATACTCCCTAACAAATCTTGAGGAGGACGGCGTAACAACACGGAAATTGCATTTTTCCGCAAGTCACCTGATTTATATTGCAGCAAGTCTTCAATTATTCGGTAGTCGTCCTGATCAAGTTCCAGTTCCTCAACGATTTCCAGAGCTGAAGTACGCACAGAGGAACTTTTGTCGCCCATCAGTTCTACAAGCGCAGTTTTTTGTTTTTTTGTCTGTGGCGGTTGCAAGAAAGCATGCATAAATTCCCGGCGAGTATCGGGACTCATTTTAGCCCGGTAATCAAGCATTAAATCAACCTTTTCAGCCGGCGCCTCAGCTAAGGTCAGCAGCATCTTACCAATAATGTCATCTGACGAGGCACCGACTTGACACCACGGAAAAAGGCTCTCGCTAAAGATCAGCCCTTGGCGAGGAAGATGATCCAGCATATTTTTTAGCTTGTCGAATAATTGCTCCTGACTGACAATACTCTTGATTTTGTTGTACTTAACGAGCCCACCCCTATATTTCGGGTTCAGAGATCTTAGTCCTAGATCTGGGAAAAGATTGCCCAGCACCCAGCATTTAACCTCCTCCTCCGGGTCATCCAAAAGCGGCGCAGCAAGTCCGTGCTGTAAGAGCGGAGATTTAGTCTGTCTCAAAAAAAAGAGGGTGACCATTCTTTTATACTTTTCTGGTGCCTTGCTCAGATGTTTTAACCTGCTCTCGACTAAGCCAACTTCCTCAAAGGCCAGGGCCCAGAGTCCCATATAAATAAGCAGGGCATCGCTGCTCGTTAGGCATTCCTCTATATGAGCCTCTTCAGTCAGGCAGCGATAAGCGGTTGCCAAACATTTTTTGATGACGGCAGGTTTCTGCGCTGCAATGCCAAGTCCCGTCCAAACATCAAGCGCCCGGACAACTGAAGAGAAACGGGCAAGATCATGATCGAGAATTAGCTTTAGAATATACATGAAGCCTTCCTTAGATCCTTCATCCATTGTTTCCACAATAGACTGGCGCAGTCCCTCCTGCAGTTTAGCCGCCAGAAGCAGGTCTCCTACCCACTTGTGTGCTTGAATACTATGGCTCATCAGGAGTCCCTTGATAATTTCATGAGTAATAAGACCTGTGTTGTTGTCTCCAAACACAATATCCTTAATCCACTTGATTACCGCCTCATTGCCCTCATCAATTTCCAGAGCCAGCATGTCAGCGATGACCGGATTGTTGGCAAAGACATTATCTTTTTGCGTAAAGTAGCGTTCATATGTAAAATCATTAGCGACCAAATCAATCATCCAATCCAACTTTCGGACATTAGAAGAAAGGTAGAGCACTTCAAATGATTTAGTCCGGAAGGAACGCCGATCATAGCCTGATGAATAAATATAATCAGGACTCCTGTCCCAAATTTTTTTAAATTTCTCAGCCCATTCCTTGCCCAAAAGCTTTACTAAAACTTTAAACTCGCCGGCGGAAAAGATGCTGGCTATATGTTTAGTGTCTACCTGCCACAATAGTTTATGAAGTTCATTTAAGTTATTATCCCGTACATGATAGCTACTCTTAGCAGTACGAAAACAAGCTAGGACAGCCTTGAATATTTCTTTATTTCTTCCAACAAACAAGACGAGTTTAGAGTCAAATTTGGCAAGATACTTTTGCTTTGCTTCATTGTTGGCATTGTAATACATTTTTAAGATCACCTCACCACATTCTACCTGCAAGCATCGTGAACCGGATAAAGGTCAATACCTCCCCTTCTTTTAAGGAAAGTTTTTCATCAAGCTCTGCAACTTCATTATCACCGATAAATACTCGATAGATGCCATCCTGAAAGGCCAAAAGAGCTGTAGCGATTGCTTTTGTCACATTGGCCTGGTGATCTAATCGTAAGACTCCCACTTCTTTAAGTGGGAGTGGGTCCCCGTACCCTGCTTCGGTGGGGGTAGAGTCCCCCACCGAAGACTCGATGTTCAGCTTTAGCTGGACGAGTTCACTGGTCTTACGGTCGCCAAAGCCAACCTTGCCGGTTTCCGCCTGATTCTCTATCTCCTCAGAAGCTAGATATTTCATGATCCAGGGTTCGCTGGCTTTGCTATTGTACTCAACAGTATTAATATGTACAATCTCGGCGATAAGTTCTCTTAAGGTTAGCGGAACCTTTGCCAAAACCAGCTCTTTTTTCGTGATATAGTCTTGACGTTTTCCCGCCTGTTTTATGGAAATATATATTCTCATGCTTGTCGCCCACATTCTTTTAGTTTACCTAATGATTCCACATATTTCCTTGATTTCTTCTCTCGCTGTTGCAGCTAGGCTCCGAATGAACACCATTGTTCACACTTTCCTAACTATAGCACTAAGCCAAAATTCATTGATTCTTTCTTCCCTTGCATCCGCGGTTTTATATAATTCAAGAATTGTAAGCTCTGGAATGGCAGACAACATTTCACTGAAGGAGCCTTCATCATAGCAGTTAAATAATCTGTCGCCCTTCTGATAAACCTTATCGCCATATTTAAAGGACATATAAAACACGCCACCCTGGTTAAGCATTACTGCCAGTCTTTGTAGTATGTCCTTAATAGACCCTCTATCAACATGCAAGAGAGATGCAGAGGCCCAGATGCCCTTAAACTTAACATCAAAATAGACGTCTCCGAATTTAGCATGCTGAACAGACAAGCCAGTTAGTTCTGAGCTCAATTTTACCATTTCTATTGACGCATCAAAGGCAGAAACGTTGTATCCTTGACTTAGAAAATAAAGACTGTCCCTGCCTGAGCCACAACCCGCATCCAGAATGGTGCGGGCATCATCCTTATATTGACATCAGATAAGTTACTTGATATACTGGCAAAACAAAAGTAAATTGTAATGCGATGATAAGGAGAAGTACATACTCCCGATATTCAAGAGAGAAGATGGTTGGTGCGAATCTTCATGGAGGAAGTATGGAAGTAGCCTTTGAGCAGTGAACCGAACGAGAGAAATCTTTAGTAGACTTCAACGGAGTTTTCCGCCGTTACAAGGAAAGCGGTATCGATCACAGTATTCGTGCTGATTTATTCAGGACCATATTAGTTTTCCGTACTGACAGAGTGCAGAGGTCTTCCCTCTGAATTTAGGTGGTACCACGGAGTAGATTCGCCCTAAGCTAAAGCAAAATTTAGCTTGGGGCTTTTTGTTTTCTTTAATAAATTTTTAAGGAGGTCAACATGACTATGCAACAAGTGAAAGGAACCAGTTTACTGGTAAAAGCGTTACGGGAAGAAGGAGTAGATACAGTATTTGCGTATCCGGGAGGACTGGTAACGGATATTTTCGACGAACTCTATCTGCAGGATGCCATTAAGGTTATATTGCCACGACATGAGCAGGCACTGGTTCATGAGGCAGACGGTTATGCACGTTCGACAGGTAAAGTGGGAGTATGCTTGGTTACCGGTGGTCCGGGTGCGACAAACATGGTCACCGGAATAGCAACCGCTTACTCTGACAGTGTGCCGCTGGTTTGCTTGTCAGGGCAGGTTGCCTCTAACTTAATAGGCGATGATGCCTTTCAAGAGGCTGACATCATTGGGCTCACGAGAAGTATTTGTAAATATGGAGTCATTGTTAACGATAGAAAGAATCTCGGCAAAATAATCAAGGAGGCTTTCTATATTGCCAGTACTGGAAAACCCGGCCCGGTATTAATCGATTTACCGAAGGATATTATGCTTGAGTTAGGCAGTGATGAATATCCAGCTAAGGTGAATATCAGAGGGTACAAGCCAAGTACAAAAGTGCACATCGGACAGCTTAAAAAGGCGGTGGATTTATTAAAAGCTTCCCAAAAGCCGATTTTCCTAATTGGTGGAGGGGTAAATATCGCCGGAGCCTCCGCTGAGCTTACGAAGCTTGTGGAACTAACAAAGATTCCGGTAGTGACAACCATGATGGGAAAAGGAAGTATTGACACTAAACATGTCTATTATCTCGGCAATGTTGGCATGCATGGAAGTTATGCTGCCAATATGGCAATTATGGAATGTGATCTGCTATTTTCCATCGGAACAAGATTTAGTGATCGAGTTACAAGTAAAATCAGTGAATTTGCCCACAAAGCAAAAATTGTGCATATCGATATTGATACAGCCTCCATCTCCAAGAATATCAAGGTGGATATACCCATCGTCGCCGACGCAAAAGAAGCTATTGACGCCATGCTAAAATATGCAAAAGAATATGATACAACGGAATGGCTGCAGCAGCTTGAAACCTGGAAAACTTCACATCCCCTTACTATGCAGAATAACAAAGGGCTAACCGCAAAAAAGATACTTGACCATATCAATAAAACCTTTATAGACGCAATCATCGTAACGGATGTTGGACAACACCAAATGTGGACGACTCAGTTTTTAGAGTTAAATAAGAATATGAAGCTGTTAACCTCCGGAGGTATGGGAACAATGGGCTATGGTTTCCCTGCTGCCATCGGTGCAAAAATAGGCAATGAAGATAAATTAGTTATTTGTATTTCCGGTGACGGGGGAATGCAGATGAATATTCAAGAGATGGCTACTGCTGTGGCAGAGGAGCTTCCTGTGATTATTTGCATATTTAACAACAGCTCTTTAGGAATGGTCAGACAAGTTCAAACACTCTTTTATGAAAAGCATTATTCCAGTGTATGCACAAGACGCAGGAAATCATGCGATTTAAGATGTAGTGGTACAAGTGATCAATGTCCTGTCTATTCACCGGATTTTGTTGCCTTGGCTAAGTCTTAC
>LOEW01000285.1 GCA_001516045.1 Desulfosporosinus sp. BRH_c37 | reverse complement strand
TCATTAGCCTATACAATTCTGATTTCCCTGTCAACAATTATTGGTTATCATAGTTTGCCCAACAAACTCGGGTAAAACCCATATGGATTGCTTAGGTCGAGGTGTTACTTTCCTAGAGGGTAGAGGAGGATATTCTGGAGAGTCAAAAGGGGTGTTATGTTCTGTAATCAACCGACTACTATCCATGATGTTCACGAGGGATTGAAGTTAAATTAAAGAAGCGTGCAATTCATTAGAGTGTGATATAATGAAAAATAATATAGTTCCTGTGTAAGCAATCCCTTCGTGTCTTGACAAGCGAGGACATTTACAATGAGTTTGGAGGTATTTAATGAAATCTAATAAAATTTTGAGTAATATCCTTTTTTTCAATTTAATAGTATTAGTTACTATCATAGGAGATTTCTTTAAGAATTTCTTACCCCTCTCTTTCATAATTATTTTAATAGGATATTTTTTTGTAAGTTTAGGTCTTTTGACTTATGAGATAATACAAAAACAAATAAAATTACTTTTTCCAAAAATTATTTTATTAAGCACTATCGTAGTTATGGGGTATGCTGATTTTTATTTTAAACTATCAAGAAGTTATTCCTACGTATTTAAAGACAATATGATTCTATCAGCGATTGATAGCATATATTTCAGTATTACAACCTTTACAACTACAGGTTTTGGGGATATTTATCCAATATCACACAGTGCCAAAATGTTCGTTGCAAGTGAAACGATTTTTGGATATATTTTAAGCACGTTCATTGTGGCTATCCTAGTTATAAAGTTTATGGATGAAAAGTGAACCAACCAAGCGAAGTGACGGCGACTAAGTTATATATGGATAACTAAAGCGGCGACGGAATTATGTCCGTGTGTTTTTCTTAAAAGCTATGTTGCTAAATCTATAGACTCTAATATTCACACTGTTTTACAGCGGGCACTTTATGTCTTAAGAACGGGTAAAAACCATGGGGCATTTTTAAATGACTTTGACAAAGTGTACCACAGCAAAAAAGCACCCAATCCAACAATTTTGAATTACGAAGAAAGTTGGGGGAGGTTGAAAAGTCGACTAAATGGAATCCTATAATGGAGATAGTAAGGTCTCTACCAGTAAGAATTTTTCACATGAAACTCCAGGATCTGGAGCTAAGAAAGAAGTTTATGCTAGCGAAAAATACGAGGTAAAGGGTTATTTGATTAAAGAACTTAGTATCATATTTTGTATTATTAGTAATAGTTAAATCCTCTAAAGGGGTTATAAGACGCTGAGCATCCTCAGCGTCTTTATATTGTAAATTTCTAATAGTGTTGTTGATTAATGTCCCTGATATTTAAGAATAAAAATTATTTTTTAAAAACAGTGAACCATATAATATATTTAATGCTCTTTAATATAGGAGGACAACTTGTAAAGTGTAAGGAAGAAGGGACAATATGGGGAACACCGACTTAATAAAACGATGTCAATTGGGTGATTTGGGTAGCTTCAGCGAGCTTTATCACCTGCACAGAAAGAAAGCTTTAGGAACAGCTTACCTTATATCCAACCAAAAAGGAATCGCAGAGGATATCGTACAGGAATCCTTTATTGAATGCTTTCGAAAAATCCAAACCATAAAAAATCCTGAAGCTTTTGAGGCATGGTTTTATAAGACTCTGGTGAGAATAGGTTGGAGGATGGTAAAAAAACACAACCAATTTCTCCTCATGGGTGACCAGCACATGGAAGGATTAAGCACTGCCATGGATTTCAATTCTGAATCGGATACCAGCGAGACCAACATGATGGTACATGAAGCTTTAGATCAATTAAGTCTACCGTTAAAAACTGTTGTCATACTATATTACTTTAATGACATGAGCATTGAAAAAATTTCAAACGTTTTAGGCTGCTTCCAGGGAACTGTAAAATCTAGGCTTCATAATGCTAGAAGACAGCTCCATGATGTATTTAATGAAAATGAACTTAAGCCAGCTGCCAATATTTTTTTCGCTAACCGAAAGGAGTATGGGTTTGATGGAAATGCCTGAACTCGATAAGAAAATCAAAAGGGCGCTTTTGTGTAAAACAAATGGAATACTGCCATCGGAAGAAACTTTTACACAAATTCTTGCAAGTCTTGAAAAGAAGCAAGCACGTAGGACGTTTAATATAAGCTATAAAAATTACATTATAGCCTTTATATGTGCTGTTTCCGTGATATTTGGAACAACATTAATAGTATCCGTCGATGCAAGGGCTTCGGCTATGGAAATAATTAATACCGTCAAATCAGTGATTATCTTGGATAAGAGTAATAATGTTGCTGAAAGAAATGCGGACGAAATATTTATGAAGCATGCCATTAGCAATAATAATCAGCCAGGCAATGCTGATATCTTAAAAAAGCCGGGTGTAAACACCCTTTTCTTACAAGCAATTTTATTAAATCAAGTGAACGGTTTGAAATTGTGTCTAAAATTATTGGCAATTGGAAGTATGACCTTTGGACAAACCTGGAATTATAATAGGGTTCGGCATGGACGTGGGCAAGTCCCATCTTATTAAAAGGGAGAAAAGCAGATGAGACAAGGAAACATCATTAAACTAGTAGCACTTGTGTTACTGGTTGCAGCAGCTGTTGCACTATCGATTAAACCCCTTATGGATCCCGTAAAGGGCATCCCGTTGGGACTTGACCTACGCGGTGGAGTGCACTTAGTACTACAAGCAGAACAGGATAAAGATGGTACCCCCATTACTAAAGATGATATCGACAAAGCTAAAGCGATCATAGCGAACAGGGTTAATGATCTTGGGGTATCCGAACCCATAGTCCAAGCAGACTATGATAAGAAACGTATTATTATCGATTTAGCCGGGGTTACTGATCCCGATAAAGCGGTGGACATCCTGAAAACAACGGCCAAGTTAACCTTTAGAGATACCCAAGGAAATGTTGTGTTAAAAGGGGACGATCTCAAAGACGCTAAGGGAGGGCAAGGCCAGCAGCAGGGGCAGTTTGTTGTTAACTTAACATTTTCATCGGACGGGGCCAAAAAGTTTGGCGATTTAACGACCAAGTTAATCGGTCAAAGACTTGGCGTTTATCTAGATGATAAGCTCTTGACTAATCCAACCGTTAATACACCGATCCTTAATGGCCAAGCGGAGATTACTGGGTATGATACTTTAGAGGCTGCAGCAGAAGATGCCGTCCTCATGCGCTCTGGTTCATTGCCTGTGAGCATGAGTATTGCCGAGAAACGTCAGGTGGGAGCATCGTTGGGTGTAGACTCGTTAGAAAGAAGCATTCAGGCCGGTCTATACGGTCTAATCTTTATTTTTCTCTTTATGCTAATCTTCTACCATTTACCTGGGGTTGTAGCCAATTTTTCTTTGATTGTATACGCACTCATCGTCCTGTGGGTTTTTTGGATGTTCCGAGTGGTACTGACACTTCCGGGCATCGCCGGCTTTATTCTCTCGATCGGAATGGCCGTCGACTTTAATATCATTATCTACGAACGAGTGAAAGAGGAAATACGCGCTGGAAAGTCGCTGCGGGCTGGCGTAGAATCTGGGTTTAGCCGGGCCTTCGTTACAGTGATTGACGCCCATGTGACGACGCTTATTGCCGCTCTAACCCTTTACGCTTTTGGAACCGGTTCCATCAAGGGATTTGCGCTCACATTGGGTATCGGGATCATAGCCAGTTTGTTTACAGCGATTACGTTTACTCGTTTTGTATTACGCTTGACTGTGGGAATCAGTCCCAAAATGAAGACGACATGGTTCGGCGTTAGGAGGGATGCATAATGGAGAAAAATGGACATACAGCAACGTATGATGAAGTTCAAAAGCTACATCCGCTCTACTTCAATATTGTTAAGAAACGGTATTGGTGGTTTGCTATTTCATTAATTATTATGATCCCTGGAATCATTTCCTTGTTTATGCAGGGATTAAACTTAGGGATTGATTTCAAGGGTGGAACAATGCTCGACGTGACCTTTAAGAAGGCCGTGTCACAGGCTGCTATTACAGATACCATGAAATCGGTGGGTCTGGAAGGTCCTGTGCAGTTGTCCAATGGAGATACAGCTGCGTTGATTCGAACAGTAGCTCTTGAAGAAGGTAAACGAAGTGAATTACTGACCGCTTTGGAAACCAAGGTTGGAGAGTATGACAAAACGAATATTAAAGAGGATAAAGTAGGCCCTGCCATGGGACAAGAACTCACCCGCAATGCCATTTATGCTTTGATCATTGCCATGGGAATGATGATCATTTATATTACGGTCAGGTTCCAGTTTGTCTTTGCTATCTCTGGGATTCTGGCGTTGTTACACGATGTTTTAGTGGTTGTAGGAATTTTCTCGTTGTTCCAATGGGAAATCGATTCGACGTTTGTGGCGGCCATCTTGACAATCGTTGGATACTCCATTAATGATACCGTGATCATCTTTGACCGGATTCGTGAGAATGAAGCCAAAATGAAACGTTCAGATACCTATGAGGATATGGTGGATAAATCAATTTGGCAGACTATGCGTCGTTCCATCAATACGGTGGTCACGGTACTGATCGCTCTACTATCGGTATTTATCCTGGGCGGGGAATCCACAAGGATGTTCTCTTTGGCCATGCTGATAGGGGTATTTACGGGAGCCTATTCCTCGATCTTTATTGCGAGTCAAATTCTCTTGGAAGTTAAAGACCATATGAAGAAGCCGCGGGAGGTGGCAAGGCGCTCCGCGCTTAAGCCCTAATACAATTCGCTAACAATATGGAAGTCATAGTAGGTTTACAAGGTGATTAAAAGGAGTTATTCAATTTGCTTAGTAAGAAAGAACGTATTCACAAAATGATTAAAAGAATCTTATATTTATCTTTGGGTTCTGCCCTTGCTGCTATAGGCTTAGAAATTTTTCTAATACCCAATAACGTCATTGACGGTGGCGTAGTTGGTATATCGATCATGGCAAGTTATCTTACTAAATGGCCTGTTGGCTTATTTATATTTGTTTTAAACATTCCATTTTTCATCTTCGGATATAATCAAATCGGAAAATCGTTTACAATTTCTACTGTATTTTCAGTCGCTATGTTGTCTATGTGGGTTAGCATCTTACACCCCGTACCTGGACTTACTGAAGATGTATTTTTGGCATCCGTTTTCGGGGGGATTGTACTAGGAATTGGAGTAGGGTTAATCATTCGTTATGGTGGCTCTTTAGATGGAACTGAGATTATTGCCATAGTTCTCGATAAGAAAAGTGCATTTTCTGTTGGCGAAATAGTAATGTTCTTTAATCTTTTTATCTTAAGTAGTGCTGGACTGGTCTTTGGATGGGATAGAGCTATGTATTCGCTTGTTGCCTACTTTATAGCCTTTAAAGTAATTGACATAACGATAGAAGGGTTAGACGAGTCTAAGGAGGTCATGATTATTTCCGATAAACATGACGAGATTACTGAAGTACTAATGGCTAGACTAGGCAGAGGTGTTACCCTTCTTCTAGGGAAAGGAGGGTATACTGGAGAGGAAAAAGGTATATTATATTGCGTGGTCACACGCTTGGAAGTCGCTAAGTTAAAATCGATCCTTAATGAGATTGATGATGAGGCTTTTGTTACAATTAGTAGTGTGCACGAAGTTATGGGTGGTAGATTCAAAAAGAGAGCAATTCATTAGTACTGCATTTTGCAAAAGTAGAAAGCACCTTTTCCTTGCCATGGGATATTTCTACCTTTGTTTTCTTTGGGCCCTATAAGTAATGCACCTGGTATTGCCTATGATATTAACAGTGAGTGGCTTATTTTTTGGTTTATTAACCTTTTTATTATCTCTATAGATAGAAATTCTCAGACAGTGCATTTTGTATTTCGTGGCATTAGCATGGTAGTATAATTTAGTCTGTAAAAACTACGGCTATTAGCTATTAAAGCAGAATCATTTTAATTGAGATTTTCTTACTATATAGAAAAAATATTTTTATTCTTATAGAACCATTTATAGATCACCATAACCAAATAGATTGTCAACGACATACTAATCCAAGTCCAATACCATTTCCATGAATGATATTTAATGATCTCGGTATACCTTTCCATGAAGAACTCAATTAATGTAAATACAAAAATAATAGAAACAAAATAAATTATTCTGGCTTTGAATTGTTTGTGAGTTGGATAATTAAGGATAAAAAATACTACAATGAGCGGAAGCATAAGGAATTCAAAGAAAAAGCTTGTAGCGTTGGCCTTAGAGAATTCACGCACAGGATAATCGAGCCAGGCATATTCAACAGCAGTTAATCCTAGAATCCATGAAAAAAGCTGTGTTATAAAGAAAATTAAAGCAGCTTTATCCAATTTATTTCGTGGAATAAAAAATATAGCGATAAAGCAACCAATCCATGCAATTGTCTGTATAATATTTTCAATAGAATAGATGGACGCTCATCCTCCTATCGATAAATTTGATTTTTTAGTAAACCATAGAATAAAAACATGAGAAATCGAAAAGTAAAACAAAAAACTAATATACGAACGTAGCGTTTGAGAAAACAGTGTCCCTGTTAGAGCGTGTTCTAATTTAGTATAGACTGCAGTGAAATTAGTAAACCAGACTATAAATGAGATGAAAATGAAATAATGTAGAATTTTCTTTAGTAAGGATGCTCTGACTGGAAACATGAGAATGAACCAAACAAATATCATTGGGTAAAATAAGTAGTTAGTAGTAAACCCACCTTGTGTTGCTCGTGTAAACTCTCTCACGGGAAACTCAATTTTACCAAGTTCAACAAGAATGATAATAGCGGGCCACGTAAATGATTGAAACATTAGAAAACTTACTAACGCCAGTCTATACTTTTCTTTTGGTATATAAAAGATTGATGTTATCGAAATTGCAAAGACTGAAATCAAGATGAAGCGTTCGATTGTCAAAGGGACGCACTTCCTTTATAGCATTTTTATCAGTATGTCTTTGATAAAAACCTATATACGTAAATCGAGTGAATTTATAAATGTCCGTAGGCGGGGGCAGCACTGTAACGATAATATGACCATGGAAAATATAACACTTTTGAGCGGACAGGGCACGTCATGGTGTAGGGGGAAGTATATTGAGCCAGATCAAAATTTGCGTCTGGCTCTTTTGTTTATTCTTAGATTATTTTTGCTATCGTGGAAGGATATGAGGGGAAAATGTAGAAATGTTAGAGTGAAATATATGGGTGATTCGAAAGTCTCTGGATTTTATGGAGCCAGGTCTACGTTTGGAAGGTAAGAGAAGCGGAGGATAGACTGAATGATTTGGATGACAGAGCTTATGAAGAGTGCCAAAAACATAATGCCAAAGTCTAAAAATGAAAAGACAATTTCCTACATTGAAACTCAACTTCGAGAAGCTTGCAATAAGGCAAGTGTTGATATTAGTATTGGGCTTAGAAATAAGATAGCGGAATTTGCAAGCAAAGGTTCACTAAGAAGTGGTGCATTTGTCACTGTGTCAATAAACTTAATCGATAACACAATAACTGAGTCCTATAAAAACTTTCTAAACACTACTGAAGCTTTACAAAGTAATTGGAATGTTACCTTCTCCGACAAGATATTGGATAGTATCTCCGAACTGATAACGAAGAGATATCAAGGTTTAACTGATTCAGTCATCCATAATAACTATCAGAAAATAATCTCCGTATCCAACCACTCAAGTAGTTCTTCTGACTTGCATCTTAATACAGTAAGACAGATATAAAAGGCAAAGTAGACTGCAGAATTCAAGAGATCAAAATAAATAACAAAGTAAAAAGGGATGAACCAGGAGTAAGGGAAGCAAAAAGAGCTAATGGTATTGCAGTCTTAGCATTAATTGTCTCAGTGATAGGTCTATATTTTTCATTACAATAATTCTTCGAGGGAGTGAGAGCATGTTTTTTAACAAGGAAAAGATATATATGAAATCCTTCATACGGGGTAAGCTTCTGAAATCTTAGTTCCCAATCGCAAACTTATGTAGATTATCTTGAGAATGATCCTGACGAAATTCTATCGCAACAAGAATTCGAAGCATTTAATGAACAGATACCATTGATTATTGCGATAGCATAATCAGCAATGATAAAATTATTTCTATTTGTGGCAAATAGGGCTGAGTAAGCCTAAAACAACACGTTGGATATCAGGCATACTTCCGTGTAACATTGATGAAACATCGAAATCTTTATCATCTGGATCATCAAGTATGTGATTAATGATTTTCATCGAGCTTATGCTAAAAGTATCAGAAACAACACTAGAAATCATAATATTTGATATAGTTAGAGAGTTTTGGATTGATGAAGAGATATTTAATGCGTTGGTTGAGATAGAAATTCTTATACCAGCGCATTTTGTTTTGAATTGAACAGTGGGTTGAGGGTGTGGGAAATAGTGGATTTAAAAGTTCAAACAAACTTAATATGAGTATTTACAAGATTCCAAAGCCTCACTTCACTAAAACCTTCTTGTGCTTTTACGGACAGGGTCTTATTCCTTCGAAGCTCCTTTAATCTGACTCTCAATGTTATCTAAAATAGAACGACATTGGTTAATTTGTTCAATCATAGAACTAATAGTTTCATCTTTAGTCGTACTCGATATTACTGTGCCCGGTAATGTTTGAATGATTGGTAGAGTACCTTGGCCCAGAGTAGTAGGTTGCGGTGCGTATACCGAAAATCTCGACCAGCGCTTGCCCTAAATTCTCGGCCATTACCAATTTTTCTTGATAAGCTAATATAACTCTTTTTATCTCTGGAATACTGACATCTTTATCTGATTGCATGTAGATAGGCTCGACATAAAGGAAATTACCGCATAATGGAAAAACCAAAAGATTTCCTCTAATGACGCTTGAGCCTTTTTGATCCCATAATGAAAGTTGTTTGGATATCTCCGGGTCTTGATCAATCCGGGACTCAATCTGCAATGGCCCATCAATTTCTGTATTTGAGTAGTAGGTTGTGGAGAATTTCTCCGAAATCCTCGACTAACGCTTGCCCAAAATTTTCCGAGCAATGCCAATCGGTAAAGCTCTCCGAACAGACACTTACGCAAACGCTGCTGTCGGCCATAGACGCACAAATCCGGCTTATCCAATACAGCCTTTCCAAAGGGAAGGGAAGGCCGTTTAGAAAAAGCCGGCGATGCCATCACCAAGCTGCAAAAGCAGGTCAAGGAACAGCGTGCCATGCTGGACAATTGGAAGTTGGCTAAGATACTGGCTTATGAAGAATTCTGCAACGGGAAAATCTCGAAGGACAAATACCTGAAACGAAAAGAGGAATATTCGGAAAGCATATCGTCAGCGGAGGCTTTAATTCTCCGCTGGGAGAAGGCTGTTAATCAGGAAAACCTTCAAATCCAAAAAATAATGAACTGCAAAGTTGCCAAAAGTTTGCGTCTGCTACAGAGCTGACCAGGGAAATGCTGGATGAATTTATTCAAGTCATTCGCGTCTACAACAATGGAGCGATAGAGATTGTTTGGAATTTTAAAGATTATATCAATACCTGATTCTGGTGCGAAAACCCTCAATTTAAGAATAAGTTTCCTCGATCATCAGAAATCGTACTCGTATCCGTAAATCTGCTAAATATCTGTAACCTTGAAACCGGCTTGTAATCAGGGTTTTGAAAATATGGAGTGATCATCTAATTGACTTCCAATGCGAACTAGTGTCCGATGTATGCAAACTTATTTTCGTTTTCAGACTTTTCGCACCAGAATCATACCTGTATCCCGCAATGAAAGCGGGATACAGGATAAAGGAGAAGATGATGATATGAAAAATTGGATAAAAAAGCAGAGCAATCGAGTTTGGATATATTGTAGGGTGGACTGCCCGGACTGCCCGGACTATATGGCTTTGATGTTTCAACAGGAGCAGATGGTAGAATATGCGAGGAAATAATGCTGGGAGGTCGTTGGCATTACTGCCGAACAGGGAAGCAGCCTGGATTTTAACCGTAAGGGCTTAAAAGAAGTTATGGAAGCGGTAAAAGCTGAACGAGCAGACAAAGTGCTGGCAAAAAGTGTTTGCCGTATTGGGCGCGATGTATATAAGACCATGGAGTGGGCGGAGTGGACGAACCACTATGGAGTGAAACTGATTACCGCCGACAATGGTGAGGTGAATTTTGAACCGGCTAATGATACTATAGGTTTTATGATGACAGTGTAAGAATTTTTGTAATGAACATTTGTGTAGAAAAGCCCCAATATAAGCATGCCCTATCGCTTATATTGGGTTTTTTGTGCATAAAAGCTTTGCCTATAAATTTATATGTGACTTTTATCTGTAATTTCCGAGAGATATTTTGCTTTTTCGGTGAATGCATTGTTTTATTCATTTTTCGATATATAATAAAATATACAGGATTTTCCTCCGAAAGGTTGTTTTTGTGGACTATATTACTGTGAAAGAGGCAGCCGAAAAATGGGAAATCACACACGCCGGGCGCAGGTGTTATGTGCTCAAGATAAGATTTCCGGTGCTATCCGTTTTGCCAACACCTGGGCAATACCAAAGGATGCAGTAAAACCTGAATCATAATACAACTAAGAACTAAGAACAGGGTACACACGAATTTATTTTCTGTAGCCATATGTCTTGGTCCATAATGATCAAAGCTTGAAGAAATGAAAATCTTCTAATGATTTTCATGTGCGCCGACAAGCTACAGGAGGTATCAATGTGTGTGAAAGAAAATGTTTATTTATTGGCGAAAAGCTATTCTTTATAAATAAAGAAGCTGTACTGTTGAAAATTTACAATCCATTGAGTCTGGCTAAAATTCAGTTAACCTCGGACAGTTCCGAAATGATAGTTGATATAAAATGTCTGCAAAATGAGCCGGATTTGACAAACTCAATTCCTTTAGGCATTTGGAGGTAGTTAAAGCATGATTTTGAGTTTTATTAAAACTCCACTTACTGGAGATGCTTGGGAAGAATGGTGCGATGCATGTTATCGCATACGTTACCAAAGTGATAACTATCAAAAAATACCTGCTGCATATAGGGGTGATGCTGGTATCGAAGGTTATACCCAAAAAGGCATCGTGTATCAATGCTATTGCCCTGAGCGTGAGTACAATGATGATGAGCTGTATGAGCATCAGCGCGATAAACTTACAAAAGATATAAACAAATTGGTAGATCAAACCTATAAACAGAGACTGAAAGACCTTGGAGTACCCACAATAAAACAGTGGCATTATGTGGTTCCTTTCTATAAGGACAATCGACTATTGCAACATGCCACAGCTAAGCGGAATGAAATTCTTCGAGGGAAATCTGGCAAACCAAAAGAATATGATCATCTGGATGACAACTTTGTGATTGTGATTAAAGTAGCAGAAGATTTCAAAGTCGAGTTTTCAAAGATTATACGAGAGACAATAACGGATACAAAGCTGAATGTTGTTGTCAAAAGCTTTGACACTATACCTTGGGATAAATGCCCTTCTGAAAAAGTACATAACATACAACGGAAAATCAAAGCTGTGATGAATCCAGTGAACGATGATGATGAAGACTTTAAGGATGTAGTTGGAGCATATGTCGCGTATTATATTAAGGGTATTGAGATTTTGCGGATGCTGCAGGCTGATTTTCCGGAAATATATGAGCACATTTATACACTAGAGCGGGCATGTAAAAATGAGGTTAGTTTAAAGACAAAAATGAATCAAGATCGCTCACTCAACATGAGCATCTTTAATGAGATTTTAAGCGAATTTGAGCAAAAACTGAGTCGTGAATTTGACAAGTATTTTACTACATCATCGATAATGGAATTAAAACATGATATGGTTGGCGCGTGGTTAGCGGATTGTCCGATGGAATTTAGAAAAGGGTGATTTATTATGGATAAGTTGTTTGATTCAGTTGATAAAATTCTATTTACTGATAGACCTGAGGCAGTACCTTATAACTATCGAATAAGTTATAAGGTTGCGCAGTTGTGCTTAATTCTAGCAAAGTCATGTGGACGTGGTGGATGCTCCATTCTAAAGCTGCACATGATCTCTTTAGCATTAACGTTCGAAAGTGACATGAATATACTAATCGACTTCGCAAATGATAGAACCCATGAATATACGCCTATTCGATTCGATCCCGCAGTAAACAGAGCTTTGAACTATGCATTGGCAGACAGTATGTTTGCACAACAGGCAAATGGATTATATCGCTTGACGGACAAAGGCAAAAAATTCGTTAGCGAAATTGACAAAGATACTGATTTGATGGCGCGAGAAAAAGAGCGACTCTATACGCTTTCAAACAAACTTACAGAGGCTAAAATAAAGGACATAATGTCTTTGTGGAGGTATTCAAATGCTTAAAATTGATCGATTAAAAATTACGATACGCACTGCGGAACAAGATTTTGGCTTTGACCATACCTTCATGCAAGGCATTAATTTTATTGCCAGTGATGATAATACTTGTGGAAAGAGTTCGGTGATTGAGGGGATATACTATGCTCTCGGTTTTGAAGAGATAATAGGCGGCAGGGGCGAAAAGGTTCTGACTTCAGCGTATAAGAACTCCATTGAGTACAACTCAAAGACCTTTAACACCCTTGAATCTGAAGTATACTTGGAAGTATATAACGGAACGGATATCATTACCTTGTATCGTACTGCAAAAATGGAAAATAGAGATTCGCGCCTAGTTACAGTATTTTATGGCTGCCTTGCTGATCTGGAAACAGGTTCTGTGGATTATGATGATATGTATGTACATATGCCCAATTCTGCAA
>LOEW01000284.1 GCA_001516045.1 Desulfosporosinus sp. BRH_c37 | reverse complement strand
TTTATCGGCTTCTCAAGCTACAGGAGAATGAAAACAAGCTGGTACTTGATTCCTCAAAGGTGGCGGGAGAATACTTTGCATCCTTATTGGGCGGCATTAAGGATAGGGAGAAGTTTATGGCCGCTTTTCTGGATACCGGCAACAACATCATCGAGACCAGGATCTTCTCCGAGGGAAGCATCGGAGAAGCAGCCGTTTATCCGAGAATGATCTTGAAAGCGGCCCTTGACTGCGATTGCACGTCCATCCTCCTGGCACACAATCATCCTGGGGGAAGTCGGATTCCGTCAATTCAGGACAGGGATATCACCGAAAGACTGATATCCATTTTTGCGCCGCTCCAGATCAGCGTATTGGACCATATTATTGTCGCCAATAGCCAATATCACTCCATGGCCGAGAAGGAGGGTATGCCGCAGCCCTCCAGGGATGTAAGCTACGATGCTATTCCTCTGGATAACAATAAGGCGCTCGGGGAGGAAAAAGCAGATTTTCATGCAGACATTTCGGATTTTGATGAATCAGATCTTGATGAGTTTAATCTTATAGAACCGGACGATAAGGAAGATGAGGATGAATGGGAGCTTTGATTGACTAACAATAAGGAAAGGAGCGTGTCCTATGGCAAAAGCCGGCAAACAACAGGTCGAAAAAATCACCACGTCCATCTATCTTACAAAAAATATGTGCGATGAAATTGATAAAAAGGCGGACCGGGAGCATATTTCCCGCAACGAGCAAATCCGCAAGTATATAGAAAAGGGCCTGGCGATTGAAAGCTATGAGGAAAACATCGACCTCATCACCGCTATTATCCACCAGGAAATCGACGTGTCCATCAAGGCGCTGGGCAATCGCCTGGCCGGGATGATCAACCGCATGACCATCATATCGGCGGCAGGCTACTATGCCAATATTGCACTAATTGCCGACCTCATCGATACCGACCGCTATTCCTCCTTTGAAAAAATCGAACGCCTGGCCCGGAAACGCGCCCTGGCCTACGCCAACCTGAAAAGTGGCGACGCCCTCAAAGCCTTTCTGGATGACGAAGAAATGAAAAAGGCGGTCAACGAGCTAAAGGGAGGAACCCCGGCCTATGTCGATTTTGATGTATAAGCAGCGGTTTAGAAACCCTAATTACCGAAAGACCCCTAAATGCAATTACGCCCATATCGGCTATATCGCCACCCGCCCCGGCGCCTCCAAAAACGAGGGAATGCGGCATGGATTGTTCGGAAAGCTTTCTCCCGGCGAGCTGGTGGAGTTTAAAACCTGGCAGGAGGTCGCCAGAGAAGTCCGGGAGCTTTCCTATAAAAGCGTCAACATCTTCCGCAGCATTATTTCCTTTGCTCCCGAAACTGCCGCGGAGTTGGGGCTGAAGGACCACAAGGCATGGGAGCAGTACATCGAGCGGCATATCCAAACCCTGGCGCAGAAAAACGGCATCAGCGTGAAAAACCTGTCCTGGGTATGCGCCCACCATAACGAGCGAAGCCATCCCCATATCCACGTTGCCTTTTGGGACAAAAACCAAAGGTTGATGAAAAACTACGTTCACCCCAAAATTCCCGACAGCATCCGCATCCAGCTCATCAAGGAAACCTTTGCGGATAAGATCGAGCAGTATTGCAGGGCGAAGGACAAAGCCAAAGGCGACATCAAGGCCGTCACCGATGAATTGGTATCCGAATTTGATGAGTACGTCAAGGCAGCCCATCCGAAGGAATACAAACGGTTAAAGGAGCTGGTGGGACTGATTGACGCGGACGAGTTGGGCGCGGCCTCCCTGGACGGCATCCTCGGAAACGCCGATTTATCTCCGATGATTGTCAAACTGTTCGACCTGAAAGATAAAATGCCGAAGAAAGGCCGCCTGTATTACAAGCTGCTGCCCGAAGAAGTCAAAGCCGAGGTGGACGCCTTTGTTGACCAACTGAAAAACGGCAACGAGTATATCCGCAGCCTGATCGACGATTACGCGGACAGCAAGTGCGCCCTGGCAATGCTCTACAACACCGACCCTGAGAATACCGAAAAGTACCGTCAAAAGTCAGTCAAGGAAGCGGAAAAGCTGATTGCCAACAAGCTGCTGGGTGTGATTAAAGCCATGCTGAACAAGGAACGTGAACTGTCCCATATGGAGTACACCGAGGCCAAGAAACATTACTATACCGAGCAGGTGATCTGTGAAATCCTGATGATGCTGGAACAGAACATCGTAAGCCTTGATACGGAATATGACGACAAGCAGAAAACTATGAGCACCGAGCTATCAAAGGCGGCAAAAAAGGAATGGTACTTGCGGCATAAAGACAGGGGCATGGAACGGTAATGAAGCTTTAATGAATCAGGATAAAATCTAAAGAAGAACTGGAACTCTAAGGCACTTGGACAAAGAACCACTCTTTTTCAATTATTTTATTATTGGAGATGAGGATATGGATATGGAAATTCAGGCGATATTAAAGCCCTATGACATATGGGATAATGACGTAGATGAAGAAACGAATCTGCGGGCAAAGGAAGCATTACATGGTTTTTACAAAACTTTATTGAACCGAACAACGGCAACAAACTATGAAAAGATAATATAGCGCATTTCCGATATCTGCATTTTTTAGTAGACATTTAAAAAGCATTTCAGGAAGAAAAGTATTTGAGAGTATGTAATAAATTGCTTTCACTTATGCATTAAGTAAATTTATGTTTGGTAACCTTACCGACAAGTTTGGAAAAAGACCGGTGATAAGGTTCGCTTTGATAGCCTTACTGTTGCGCGACCGGTTTATGTGCTTTAGCATTGTCCTGAGGCCAAAGTGCGATTGCGGAGACAGAAAATATGACCTTACAAAAATCCCTAGGTTGAAACAAACGATGATCCGATTTTCCGTATTTGAACGGGACATAAGCCTGAAGATCATAGTCACGTTGCCTGTGTGACAACGAAGAATTATTTGAGAGAGAAGCCAGATCATCTCTGGCTAACTGAATAAACACAATTTGCCCGTCAGGTGTAGGAATAGTTTGAACGATTCGCCCAGAGAAACTATTTTCTGGGTCCTCGACACGTGTATAATGGTTCTGCTCTACAATTAGCTGAGCAGGCCGAATTCCAAAGGAAAGGTTGTCTTGTTTTAGAGTATTGGGAATGGTGAGCGGCACGTGTAATTCTTCTACCCAGAGTCGGGCCGTTTCGCCGTTACGTTCGGTGACTATTCCGTCAAAAATGTTTTCTGTCCCAGTAAGGCGGGCCACAGTGCGGTTATCCGGCTGGTGAATGATCTCGTCCTGAGTGCCTAACTGAATAATATTGCCATTATCCATAACGGCAATACTGGAGCACAGCCGAAACGCTTCTTCCAGGCTGTGCGTGACTAGAATCATCGTACCGGAGAAAGTATTTCTCACATCGATGACTTCTTTTTCCATCTTCTTTTTCACTTGGCTATCTAAAGCGGAAAAGGGTTCATCTAAGAGAAGCAACTCTGGGTCTGTGACGAGTGTCCTGGCTAAAGCCACCCGCTGTTGCTGCCCACCAGAAATGTACTGAGGATAGCGTTTCTCCAACCCTTTGATCCTTAGCCGTTCTATGATCGAATGAACTTTTTCCTGTCTTTCTCGCTTGGATCGATGATTTAGGCCAAAAGCGATGTTTTGCTCCACCGTGAGATGGGGAAAAAGAGCATAATTTTGAAAAAGGAACCCAACATGGCGTTTGTAAGCCGGAACAAATGTGCGCTCGCTGGAATCATAGAAGACAGTGTCCCCAACTTTAATATAGCCCTCGTCCGGTTGTACTAGGCCAGCGATCATACGCAAAGTCATACTTTTTCCACATCCCGAAGGACCCACTAAGGCTAATGAGGACCCTTCCGACAGTTTAATATCCAATTGAAGGGAGAAGAGTTCCAAGGCTTTAGAAATCCGAAGTTCTATCATTATTTTCCTCTCCTTCCAACCTGTCGATTCAGCACATTGATCAGAACCAGCACCAGCAGTGCAGTGCCTACCATAATCATAGCTAGACGATTGGCCGTTGCCTGATCTCCGGCTAACATAGCATTGTAAATAGCAATAGGCATAGTCAACGTTTCACCCGGTATGCCTCCCGAGACCATGAGCGTCGTTCCAAAATCCCCCAGAGCCCGAGCAAACATAAGCACAAGTCCAGCAGCAATCCCTTTCCAAGCGTTGGGAATTACAACGTTGAAAAAAATATTGAGTTCTGTTCTTCCAAGGACGCGGGCGGCATCCAATAAATTTGACGGAACCCCTTCGATGGCGGAACGAGCCGTTTTAATGAAAAAAGGGATTGAAACAACGGTTGCAGCGATAATCGCTCCTCGGGCTGTAAACACGAGAGGGGTTCCGAGTCTTTCTGCCAGTTTTCCGATCCAACTATTCCGGCCTAGGATGACCAGTAAGTAGTATCCGAGAACGGTTGGCGGCAAGACCATAGGAATACTGATCAATGAATCGAGAACCTCCCGCCCTTTCCATTGGGTGTGACCTAAGAACCAAGCGATCGGCAACCCTACCAACAATCCGAACAAGGTAGCAGTCAAGGCCAGACGCAAGGAGAGATAAAGAGGCATTAACTCAGATATCATCATAGATTGCAACCACTTTCTAGGTTATCTTATTTCTTTACAAATTCACTTGGAAGTAAGAATCCATATTTCTTCATGACTACACGACCTTTTTCTCCGTTGACATAGGCCACAAATTTACGGGCATTTTCTTCCTGGTTCGTCGATTTCAAGATAGCCATGGTTTGATTAAGAGGATCGTGCCAGGAACCGTCAATCAGAGTGAAGTCTACTTCTTCAGCTTTGTATATGGAAAGAGCAATGATCGCGGCATCCACATTTCCAGATTTTAGAGTGGATAGAGTATCTTGAATATTTTGACCATATACCATTTTACTTTGGACTTTATCCCAAAGATTAAGGTGTTCTAAAGCCTGTTTGGCTGCTTTGCCATAAGGGGCGTGAGATGGTTCGGCAATCGCTATTTTTTTGACCTTCGGATTATCCGCTAAATCTTTTAACTCTTTAATGCTTAAATTACTCCCTTTTAAAGTGGCAATGCCGATTCTGCCTTGGGCATAAAGTTGTTGCGTGCCATCTAAGATAAGGCCTTTTTTGTTAAGTCCATCAATATAAGAAACATCGGCTGCTGCAAAAACATCATACGGGGCTCCATTTTCGATTTGCATGGCGGTCGTCCCCGTGGAACCAAAAGTTATCTCGGTAGGGATTTTAGTCTCCTGCTCGAATTGGGCAGCGATTTCCTTAAAGGCCAAGGTTAGATCGGCCGCGGCCGCAATCCGAAGCTTTGGGGTTGTTGAGGATGTTGCTGAAGCGGGCTGCTGCTCAGGCTGGGTTGAATTTTGACCTGGCACTGCGCACGCCGTTAAAACAAAAAGGCTAATTAATAATAGTACAAAAAAACTTAAAGCACGATTGAAACTCTTGAACATAAAACGAACCTACTTTCTTCAATAATATCTGTCTGGACTTTATTAACTCGTCTTTGAGCTTCTCTTAGAGTGAATATCCTTCTTCCTCTTGGCTATCCCATTTCCAGGTAGAATTCCGTCAATGTACAAAAAACACAAAAAACGGTTCCACAGGAAAGTGTAGCAGTCATGTACCCATTCCCACTTTTATGTCCTTACTGAAATTCAGTTAGGTTAGCTAAAATGATGACTATACTGTAGTTAGTTAAGTTCAGCTAAATATTTAATGGTTCTAATCATCTGACTGACAAATGAGTTTTCATTGTCAAACCACGCAGCAATTTTAATCTGATATTGATCTTCATTTATTTGGCTGACCATTGTCTGTGTTGCGTCAAATAGCGAACCATATGTTATGCCGACAATATCGGAAGAGACATACTCTTCTTCTGTATAACCAAATGACTCTGATGAAGCATTTTTCATAGCAACATTGATGCCTTTTTCTGTTATGTCTGTTCCTTTAATGACTGCGACAAATGTAATGAAACATCCAACAGGAACAGGAACCCTTACCGCTGAACCATTCAACTTTCCGTCTAGTACCGGAATTACACGACCAACAGCTTTTGCCGCTTCAGCAGTGGTAGGGATAATATTGGCAGATGCCGCACGAGACCTTCTGAAATTTCCTTTTCTTTGTGGCTCATCCAATAACATCTGGGTATTTGTAAAGCCATGGACAACAGTCATGACGCCACTCTGGATTGGCGCATAATCATTCAATGCCTTTACCATTGGTGCAAGGGCGTTTGTTGAACAAGATGCTGCAGAAATGATATTGTCATTCGGCGTCAGTATTTGCTCATTAACACCATATACAATGGTCGGTATGTCTGTTCCCGCCGGAGCTGAAATAATTACTTTTTTAGCACCTGCATCAATATGGGCCTGTGCTTTGGCTTTCGAAAGGTAGGCTCCTGAGCATTCAATTACAACGTCTACGCCCAACTGTTCCCATGGAAGGTTTAAAGCATCAGCCTCACTGTAAACATTTATTCTTGTGTCCTTAACAAGGATATGAGTTCCATCGGCTTTTACATTATCTGCATATTTATATCTACCCTGAGTTGTATCATATTTTAAAAGGTAGGCAAGCATCCCAGAATCTGTTAAATCATTGATTGCCACTATTTCGTAGCCATCTGCATCAAATATCTGCCTGAATGTAAGCCGCCCAACCCGTCCAAAGCCATTAATCGCTATTTTTATTGACATGTTTAGCCCTCCTAGTTTTTATAAAATTATTTTTATCCACCGAAAAAATACATAATCAAGTTAATTATCTGTGGGAAAAATGTCATTACAATAACTGCACGAAGGATCTGCAAGATGATGACATCCGTATTCTCCACTCCCATATCCGAAGAAATCAAAGCCATGTCCGAAGCACCAGCGGGAGTCGTAATGAGCATTGCTTCCTTTCTTGTAAAACCGCAGGTTTTGTTGAGTATTATCCCTGTAATAAAACAATTAGCCATATACCCAAATACAATGATGAAAAGAGGAATCAGAAGATACTTAAGGGCCAGAACATCTGACATAACGATAGTACTGCCTAAATAACAGCCGCTAAGAATCTGTGCACATTTCTTTAACCATCGCGGCATATAGGCAAAATCAAATCGGAGCTTCAAAATAAGGACCGAAATGATGGAGAAAACAAAAGTACCGGCCGAAATGCTCGTCATATTACCTATTAATCCGAAGATTGAAGCTATAATTAATGTACATAGCAAGGCCTGCCAGGATTTTGTTTTAGATTTTTGCCGTTTTTCTGTATTGGCTTCTCTGTCACCGTCCTTTTCTGAATTTTTCTTCCTGTTATCGTAGGCACGAATCATCATAGGAAACGCACCTATGCCAAGCACCTGACGTACTATCTGCATAACAGCAACCTTTGGCGCATCTGCTCCCATGACAGCAGCAATAATTGGTGTATCACTGATTCCGCCTGGAACAACGGACATAAAAGAAGTTACTAAATCTAAAGGACTCAACAGATGTATTAGTACACCTGCAACCAGATTCAGAACAAGCAGACCTGAGATCATAATTATTGTAGGCTTTATGATTTTAGGAAGCCTTTTTACGTCACTTTTTTCCATGGTGCATCCGATAAAGGCACCTGCAATGATCTGCACAAACAACTTTGTCTGTTTTGGCATATACGTAGCTCCAAAAATAATGTTTAATGCCGCGACCCCGACAATGGCACCAACCAATAATCCGCCGGGGACTTTTAATTTGTTGATGATTAGTCCGAAAAGTGCTCCGATTAGTAATGTAAGCAATAAATAGATGTATGTCATGTTAATCTCCTTTCTTTATCTGTCATTTCGTATTTATTCGTACTTGCATTGTGTAAAAATGTGCGATATAATACGAATGGAGATAATAATATGTATATATAGGGTTTTATATCTATAATAATATAATTTCGCACAAAAAGTCAACGTAATTTAAGCCTGAATGTATAATTCAGTTTATTTTATGACACTATATAAAGTTTAGGAGAATGAATATGGATGAAAAAAAAGCTTTATCCACTCAAGACGTAGCCGACATGCTTCATGTAAGCAAAAGTACAATTTATGACTTGATTAAAAAAGGCGAAATATGTTCTTATAAAGTAGGAAGAAAAGTTCGTTTTTCGGAAAGTGACGTTCAAGATTATATATCACGTTCGAAAAAAGGCCAGTCAGCCATTCATTCATCGTCTAATAATATATCTGACTTTAGTTTGTCGGGAATCGAAAAAAAGCAAGATGGCTTTATTATTTGTGGCCAGGATTTGATTCTTGACATTCTTTCCAATTACATGAGACTTCACGGCATTCCAGCATTAAGGGCATATATAGGCAGTTATGACAGTTTAATTTCCTTATATAAAAATAAGATTAACGTTGCTTCTGCGCATTTATGGGACAGTGATACTGATCAGTATAACGTTGCCTATGTCAAAAGACTGCTTCCTGGAGTTTCTACAGTGATTATTCATCTTACCTGCCGAATACAGGGATTGTATGTTGCAAAAGGAAATCCAAAAGGGATTACTAAATGGACAGATTTTGGACGAAACGACATTACAATGATCAACCGAGAATACGGGGCTGGTTCAAGAGTTCTTCTGGACGAGAATTTAAAGCTTCTTGGGATATACGGAAGCTCAATTAAAGGTTATAAAAAAGAAAACCAGTCTCATCTAGCAGTTGCCAGTGCCGTCAGCAGTGGAGAAGCTGATGTGGCAGTAGGCACGGAAAAGATAGCGAGACAGGTGGATAATATTGATTTCATTCCTCTTAAAAAAGAACGATATGATTTAGTTGTAAAAAAAGAAGATTACCAAACACCTGAAATTCAAACAATGTTAAATATTATCCGTTCTGCAGCTTTCAAAAATGAATTTGCTAATATAGGTGGTTATGATACAAGCGACATGGGTAAAATCGTCGCAGAAATATAATGGAATTAAATTTAAACTTATAAGCAAAAAATGGGCATGATGGAACCAACGAGGATAAAGCTTGTTGCTAAGAAGTTGGCTCAAGTTCCGATATCACCGAATGAGCAATTTTCTTATTCCACCTTTTCGGGGGGATGGGCAAAAACATCAAGTATCTGAACGTGATCTTTACTGTAAAAACATGGTAATGTATAATAATTGTAAGGATATCTTCTACGCGAAAGAAGAATGGTCAAGATGGCGACAAAGCTATCTCGTCAGAAGCTGTCCATGTTGATCTGCTAACAAGCGGTGCTTTGAGTAAAAGCTTCTTAAAAAGAATTCACGGTGAGGAAGTGTTGTTCTATGCTGAAGAAGATAGCATTGCCGTGAGTAATTTCCGGAATTGATTGTGGATTTATAACAGGCTTTGGAAAGTTGCTGATTTGATAGAAATGGGGGGCTCAAAAATGCACACGCCAACAACTATCAATAAAATAGTTGCCCTATTGGCAAATAAAGCGAAAGAAATTGCTAGCGATAAACTTGTTAAAGTTATACTATACGGTTCCTATGCGCGTGGCGATTATGAAGAATGGTCGGACATTGATGTCATGGTCCTTGTCAATGGCGATGATCATACAACTAAACTTTTTGAACAGGAGCTGTGGAAATACTGTAATGATTTAGAACTAAATTATGATGTTGTCCTATCCGTCATAGTAAAGGACTATAATCATTTTCAAAACTGGAAGAATGTATTGCCTTTCTATGCAAACGTGCAAAACGAGGGAGTTGTAGTTAATGCCTGATTATAGTAAAGAAGAATTATCACGGTATAGGCTGCAAAAGGCTAAAGAGGATTTAGAAACAGCAAAACATGATTTTAGTGCCGGTCATTTTTTAGCCTGTATAAACAGGGCATATTACTCCATGTTCCACACCATTCGGGCCTTATTGATTCTCGACGGTATGGATTTTAA
>LOEW01000283.1 GCA_001516045.1 Desulfosporosinus sp. BRH_c37 | reverse complement strand
AGTCCGGTTCTGACCTTGGGTGTATCCATTTCGCCTTCCTATATATCCCTGGGTTTAAATGCTGGCACTCATATTCGCCCATCGGTTTTCTAGTTTGCTCAAAGGTTAGCCTTCGTTTAAGAGATACGTTATCAGTCTCGATGTACTGCGCTTCTCTGAGGCCTCCAAGTGCCCAGAGGTCCTTTGCTTCAACTAGGTGTTACCTAGTTGAAAGTACAATTTACTTGTACTTAAGAAGGCTTTACCCTTCTCTCATCGCTACTACTACCTCATGCGCCAATCCTAAATCCTCTCACTTATTTCGGTTGTCCCTATAAAATGAGTCTTTGCTGGTTGTTGCCACCCAGCTGGAAGTAGGACCTTCCCTCCTTATCTCTGTGAATCCTTCCAAACAGAAGTGATTCGTTACCTCCTCACGCATTGGATAAGCTAGTAACCCGAATCCGGTCAATTGGTGACAGGAGACTTTCGCTCCATTAGATTCTCACCCTTGACGGCTGCTCCACCCAAGCCAGAGGAAGACAAGCGGAAGTTTCTTAGCTTAGGGAGCACGGAGAGAGGAATTGCGTCAATGAGCGCAGACGATAAGGCGTAAAGAAACGCATTGGTCTCACATGCAGAAAGCCCAGAGGTTATGCGTTTTAGCCGAAGCGACAAGCGAATAGCAATGGAACGTGTGCGACCGTGCTAAGACACTTCCTCTCGAACGTGTTAGAACGGGTCAAGACACTTCCTCAGTAAAATACTCCTGTATCTCGGACATCATACCCGCCAAGAGCCAGAACGTCCTCCTGAAACGCTTTGCTTTGAATGACCTCAATCATGGCCTTCATGCGGGATTCCTCAAGAAATTCTTTTGGTATTGCCAGATCATAGCGCTCTTCTCCAACGAGAATATAATCCAGTCCTAGGGCTTCTGCGGCACTTTGAATACCCAGTCCTACATCAGCTGCTCCCGAAGCAACTGCTACGGCAACCGCTAAGTGGGTAAATTCCTCCCGCTCATACCCTAAAATTTGATCTTTGGTTAGGCCTTGCTTCTGGAGAAGGTAATCAAAAAGCACCCGCGTACCTGACCCACCTTGACGATTTATAAATCGAATGCCTGGCTTGACTAAATCCGTTAGAGTATTAATATTATGTGGATTTCCTTTCGGTACAATAAGGACTTGGGTTCTATAAACTAAGTTCATCAGGGCGACTTCTCGCCCCGGCAAAAACCGTTGCAAATAGGAGTGATTGTACTCCCCAGTATCTGGGTCGAGCAAGTGGATGCCTGCGAAATGGGCTTCCCCTTTACGTAGTGACAGAATTCCAGCAAGGCTCCCTACATGAGCTGAGGCAATGCCTCCCTGGCCACCCCTGGCCTTCATATGGCTACTTAAAACATCCAAAGTCAGATCATGGGACCCTATGCAGACGAGGGTTTCTTCTAACTCCGCAACGGGTCGTAAAAGCTCAATGGGTACCGTCTCTCCCTCATGAAACCCTTCCTGTAAGCGTGGAACACTCAGCATCCCATCGGCTCGCACCAAACTCATCGTCACGCCTGCACCCCTACTCAAAGGAGCGGCAACCCAACGTTCTCCGACTTTTCCTACTTTAACCCGCACAAACTCTTCACTGCCTAACGAGGAAAAGACTTTCTTGCTAATTACTGCTTGCAGCGTAGCCTGTGAGTCTTTACTTAAACCCTGCAAATGTTTAACCCAAGGCTCCAAGAACAAATGTGCTGTCAAATAGGAGGATACCGGATAACCAGGACAGCCAAAGGTGGGCTTTCCTTGAACTTCTCCTAAGACCACCGGTTTACCGGGCTTGATTGCTACTCCGTGCAGATAAAGAGTCCCATGCTTCTGAACCAATTGAGACGTATAGTCATCTCGACCTTGTGAGGATCCAGCGATGATGACCAGAATATCCTGGGACGCCGCCATCATAAGCATTGCTTCTTCTAACCGCTCTGGTTGATCCGGGATTATCGGCCAAATCGTCGCAGCTCCACCCCATTCTTCCACTAAGGACGCCAGGACAGTGGAATTACTGTCCACAATATCACCCACCTGAAGAGTCGCCTCCGGTGGACGGATTTCATCGCCCGTCGGCATGATTCCCACCCGTGGCTTAGCTCGAACTTCTACCTCCAAAACCCCAGCCGCCAATAGCGCACCCTGATCTTGGGGACGTATACGATGATGAATAGGGAGAAGCACTTCTCCTTCAACAATATCCTCCCCTACGGGCCGAACATGATTCCAAGGTACGATCGGAGCCTGAAGTAAGATTCCACCCTCACCCAATTCCAAAACGTCTTCGAGCATAACGACGGCGTCCATCCCCTCAGGGATAGGGTCCCCAGTATCAACTTGAATCGCTTGAACTCCGAGTTCTAACCAACGAGGCTCCCGTTCTGAAATCCCGTGAGTATCCTTAGCTCGAATAGCATATCCATCCATCGCCGAAGCCGCGAAATGAGGAGAACTTCTTTTGGCGCGAACGATCGCCCCTGTGATTCTATGTAGTGCTAAACGTACATCCACAGACTCATTTTTCGGCACACAGCGCTCAGCGAGTTTGTCCATCATCAAGGCCAGACCTTCTTGCCAAGCCGTGTTTTCTAAATATATTTGGCGTTCCATGATTTCCTAATGCCTCCCATTTCCAAGCAGTCTATTATTTTATCTTAACAGCCGAAAAGATGCCTCTTTTCCGGCTTCAATGCCCTCTGTATCTAAGCGAATGTGCACTATAGCGTCTGCCAATACCATTGTCCGAATTAAGCCGGATTTCCCTCGAATTGGCTCGAGAAGCCATCCTTCCCCGTTTGATATAAGCCGAACACGCACGAACTCCTCTCGACCACTTCCTGAATACAAGTTTTGGGTTAGCTTACCCTTGGGAAGAGGGTCAACCTGGGGATGTAATACAGACCCATCCAACCACGGACGGACGATTGCGTCAAAAACGACCATTGCTGATGCAGGGTGCCCGGGAAGCCCAAAAATCAGTTTGCCATCCACGACCCCACCAATTGTAGGTTTACCAGGTCTAAGTGCTAAACCATGAAAAAGCAGTCCCGGCTCTCCTAGCTCGCCAATTAGCTGAGCGGACAGGTCACGAGTCCCTACTGAGCTTCCGCCAGAGAGTAGAACTATATCATTTTCCTTTAACATTCGTGTAAGCATTGTACGGAGTTCTTCAAGGTCATCTTTTACAATACCATAATGCTTAGCCTCAGCACCATTCGCCAGGGCCTGTCCAAGCAGGGTATAGCCATTAATATCCCTTGACTGACCAGGTAAAGGGGTTTGATCTGGGGGAATAATTTCATCCCCTGTGGAAAGAATCCCAACTCGAAAACGGGGCAATACCGGGACCTTTATTAGCCCAAGCGATGCCAGGAGCCCCATTTCTTGAGCTCTGATTCGTGTAAATTGGGCAAGAATTACTTCCCCTATTTTTAAATCTTCCCCAATGTCGATAAGATTTTCCCCAGGTGCTACAGCCTTCGTTACACCATAGAGTTCCTCCCCGAAATGTTCGAGATGTTCAATCATTACGACAGCATCGGCTCCCTCAGGAAGCATTCCCCCTGTGGGCATTAGTATACCTGTCCCCTGCTTCAATACTTCCGTCGGAGCTTCACCCATCCGTACTTCCCCATAACATTGAACCAACGCAGGCATACTTTCACTGGCTCCAAACGTATCTGTAGCCCGAACGGCCATCCCATCCATTGTAGATTTGCGAAAATGTGGTATAGCACAACTTGCCGGGATATCCTGAATAAGAATACGTCCCAGTGAATCAGCCAAAGAAATCTTTTCGACGCGCTGATAAAATGAGAGAACATAGGGTTTTAATGAATCAATCGCCTCAGCCAACGTTTTGACCTTAAATAATTCACTACTTTTTCCCATGTCCCATCCCACCTTTCATGATCAATTTTGATATTAGGCACATTCAAGAAAATAACCAGTCAGTATGCCAGTCTATTTCGTGTCATACTGCGTCGGCATGTTCACCTAATAGCCACACTATGAGGTAAACATACCTCCTTGTCTGAAGCAAAATATCCATGGCATCTTTGACTTGTTATTCTCTTTCATATGCCTTACTGAATCTCAAAACGTTCAAACTCCATGCTTAGCAGATCCACCTGTAACCAAGCATGTCGTAAGGAAGGCTGGCGTCCAACCAGTAATTTTACTGTCTCCGCCACACTGAGGCTTGCTAGGACAGCCGGAGTAAACGCAGGATTTCCCCAAGTGCTCTCAACCCCTTTCTCCCCGTAGCCAAATAAGCGCAAAACGCTAAAATCGCCCGGCAAGCTTACGCCTATTTGGCCAAACCAGCCTGCGATGCTAGCAAAGACCAACGGTAACTTCATTTGGTGACAGACCCGTTCCAACTCGACACGTGTGGGCAATGAATCAAGGGCGTCACAAACTAAGTCGACTTCCCGAAACAATTCAGGACCCTTCTCCTCTTCAAACCAGCCTTTAATCCCCTCAACTTGTACCTCAGAATTAATACTTTGCAGTCTGTCGCGGGCGGCTTCCACTTTCCACTGCCCGATATTGAGTTCCGAAGACATTATCTGACGATTAAGATTGCTGACCTCCAGGCGATCACCGTCAATAAGTACTAGTCGCCCGACCCCAATCCGTGCGAGTTCTTCTGCTATATACCCACCAAGTCCTCCGCACCCCACGATTGCTACGCATGAAGTAGAGAGCTTGAGCTGATCTTCATCAGACAGGGTTTTTCTATTCCGAACGTAACGACCTTCTAATTTCATTTAGCCCCCTCCCACAGGTGGAAAAAGTGCCAGGGTATCTCCATCCTTTAAGACAGTATGTTCCTTAGCATCCTTCCCATTTAGAAGGCAAATGGCAATTTCCTCAGGTTTAATGTTCAGTGGTTGAATGATATCAAGAACGGAAGTTCCTTCCGGAAGATTCCTTTCTTCAACCTTAAACCGGCCATCCCGAAACGACGCGAATAATTTAACGGTTACACGCACCCCGGTTCCTCCCTTTCAATATACGATATAGAACTTCATAAAAGTAAGTTTACTATATCCGATGACTAACCGCCACTAAACTTCCACAATAATTGAAAGATTAGTGGCGATTAGCCCCTGGAAAATTCAACTAATACTTATGATTAAGGTGAAACTTCATAAAAAACAAGTTTCCTATTTGCCCAAGCACTTCGAAGGGGGACCTCAAAAAGGTCCCCCTAAGAAAATTCCCAATAGTAGATAATGTCTTAAATGCCGAGGTTTTTAAGGGTTTCAGCCGTTGGTACGCCAGCAACATCCCATCCACGTTCTGCATAGTACGCGGGTAGAAGCTCTGGTAATCTGTGTACACTTCCTTTAGAAGGACCTGATGGAATTGGATCCTCTAGCAAACGTTTAGGAAGTGTATCATCCGCAGTAGTCATGCCAATCCGTAAATTTTGTAAACGTTCAACGTTCCAAATCCGCTCTCCGCAAGCCAAGAGTTCAGCATCCGTATAATTGGAACCGGTCACTGCGTTAACAATCGCAGTGTAATCAGACAGGCCAAGGGCGAAAGAAGTGAACAAGCACATTCCAAGGGAGTCGATGACAGCCGTGAGATCTTGGAAGATCTTAACCCACGTTGTTTTTCCCTCAAGAGAGTCTTTATCCAGTTTTTCTGGAAGGCCGATAATTTCTGGAGAAACCATATACCCACGAACGTGACAACCACCACGGTTACTAGTTGCATATTGAAGACCATGACCTTGGATACCACGAGGATCATAGGCTGGAATATCCAGTTTCTTAACCGACATGGACAACTCTGGGACGCCATAGCTTTCAGCTAAGCGATAAGAACCCTGTGCCAATTTAGCGCCAAGGCCTTCAGCATAAGCCATTTTGCGCACCCATTCTACCATACCTTTACCATTTCCGAACTCCAATGGTGTTCCATCAAGCTCTTCTGGCTTAATATATCCGCGTTGAACCAGTTCCATAGCCGTAGCAATGGTGCACCCAGCTGAAATCGAGTCTAGCCCATATTTATTACATAAATCATTAGCAGCATGAATCGCATCAAAATCATGGACGCCACAGTCGGCACCAAAGGCCCATGCTGCTTCATACTCAGGCCCAGCGCCTTCGCCGCCTTCCCATTTACTATAGCGGCCACAAGCAATCGGACAGCGATAACAAGCATCTTTTTTGATTAGGTGGTTTGCAGTCATGGTTTCTCCGCTGATTTTATCCGCATCAGGGTCATACGCATCTTGGAAGTTATTGACTGGGAATATTCCGCTTTCATTAACAATGTTAACTAGCACAGCTGTGCCATACGTTCCAAGTCCTTGGCCAGTTACGCCATTTTCCTTGAGCTTGCCCAAAGCCGCACTCAAGATCTTTTTCATTTCATCTGGATTTGCGTTTTCGACCTTTCCAGTTCCACGAACAATAATTGCTTTAAGATTCTTTGACCCCATGACAGCACCCACGCCACTGCGTCCAGCCGCACGGAATTTGTCATTCATAATCGATGCCACTAGAGAAAGGTTTTCACCGGCGGGACCAATTGTTAAGACTTTCGCTTTGTCATCCCCAAATTCCTGTATTACTGCTTCTGTTGTAGCATACACATCTTTACCCCAAAGATTAGCGGCATCTTTAATTTCCACTTTATCGTCGTTAATGGCAATATACACAGGCTTGGCTGCTTTGCCTTCCAAAATAACCATATCATAACCAGCAAACTTAAGCTGCGCTCCCCAATATCCCCCTGAGTTCGAAGAGGCAGTTACTCCATTGAGCGGAGATTTTGTCACAACCATATACCGACCAGACGTTGGAGCGTTCGTTCCTGTGAGTGCTCCTGTTGAGATAAAGATTTTGTTTTCGGGGGAAAGAGCATCTACATCTGCTGCTACCTCATCAAAACACATTTTCCCGGCAAGCCCACGCCCGCTCAAATATTTTTTCGCAAGTTCCATGTTTAAAGGCTCAGTACTGGTTTTCCCTTCCGTGAGATTGATACGTAATACTTTTCCGGTATACCCACCCATGAATCTTCCTCCTCATTACAATAATATTTCGCTAAATGTTTCCTTTGGGGGATTGAATTAAATAACGCGCCTTCCCAAAGTTAGCTTACCTTTAATTATATAGCAATTATTGCGCCAAATGTTTAAACTTTATAATTATATTTAAATTTTCTGCTTCATATTATCAATACCAGTTTAAATTAAACTTAAACAAGCTATGTCCAACTATAACTAACTACATATAACTATTAAAAACATCAACTTATTTTCAATCCTTATAATGAAAGATAGTAAAACTATATGTTGATTACAAGTTGTTCCGTATTAGACGTTTTGTTGCTCTCTTCTGTTCCATTATGAAACACTTTCCAGGAGTCAAATTACAGCAGCCTGTTGTTTGAATAATATAGGTATGGTATTCTGTCAATATAGTGAAATACGTTCTCTAGCCTAGAAAGGAGCGGGAAAGAGTTATATGCGCAATCATTGGAATCGTTTTATAAATGGCGAGTGCGTGGAATCCGAAGTTACTCCTTCCATCTATCGTTCCTGGCAGAGAAGCCTAGAGTTTCAGGTAGACCATACACTAGTTTCTAACCAGGATATT
Organism: Desulfosporosinus sp. BRH_c37; assembly: GCA_001516045.1. Classification (GTDB taxonomy): domain Bacteria; phylum Bacillota; class Desulfitobacteriia; order Desulfitobacteriales; family Desulfitobacteriaceae; genus Desulfosporosinus. Next base: position 46,281 of record LOEW01000283.1, on the reverse strand, counting down.
CTTACAACTCCTAGTCTCAGCAAGCGTCGAGACGCCCAAGAATCCTTAATCCGTGCGAGTGAACCTGTTCTGCCATACATTTTCAGTTTACTTGGGAGCACCAATTATACCGTTTTATTGAGTGACAACGATGGCTACATTATCGAGGCCATTGGTGACGCACCCTTTATGAGTAAAGCTCAAAAAGTAAATTTAAGTCCAGGCGCCAGTTGGCGAGAAGAAGTCCGAGGAACCAACGCCATTGGAACTGCTCTCCGTGATAATGCTCCCATCTCCGTCTTCGGGTGGGAGCACTATGTGCACGATAATCATTTTTTAGCATGTTGGGCAGCTCCGATTCAAAACGAGCTGGGTGCTCCCCTTGGCGTTTTAGATATCAGTGGGGAAGCCATTCCGGACCGCCAAAAGATCTTAACAATTGCCAGAATGGGCGCAAGTATGATCGAGAAAAATTTGCGACTCTTTGAATTAGAAAATCAACTGAAATTTTACCAAGAAGGAGCTAAATTAGCTTCTTCACTATTACAACAAGGATTTCTCGCCATTGATCGTAACGGCTTTATTACTGAAATTAACCCACTCGGCGCCGCATTGCTTGGGTACAAAGCGGATAACATCGTTGGTCAACTCGCGACGGATGTTTTTAGTACCCCGAAAGGGTGGATGTTAAGCAGCCATTCTCTGGATCTCCAGATAAAAGATCGCGCTGGGAAGGAAATTTCGTCTCATTTAACACGTGTAGTAAATAAAGCTGGCCAATCATTAGGTGCCGTAGGAACGCTTCAAATAACCAAAGATACTCCCAATATGTCGCAAACCTTATGGATCGGGCATAGTCAGCCTTCACAGCGAATCCTGGCACGAGCTTCGAAAGTTGCCTCAACCCACTCTTCCGTACTCATCCACGGAGAAAGCGGGACTGGAAAGGAAATAATTGCGCGAACAATCCATCAACTCAGCCCACGCCGTGAAGGACCTTTTGTCGCTTTAAACTGTGCCTCACTCCCTGCTTCACTAATTGAAAGTGAGTTATTCGGTTATGTTGATGGTGCTTTCACCGGAGCACGCCGAGGTGGAAAACCCGGAAAATTTGAATTAGCTAATAATGGGACCATTTTCTTGGATGAAATCGGAGATATGCCCTTAAATGTTCAAGTTGCCCTCCTCCGAGTACTTCAAGAAAAGGAAGTTTCTCGTATTGGCGATACAAAAGCACTAAAAATCAACGTACGGGTCATTACTGCCACTCACAAAGACCTACCTACCCTGGTTGAGAAAGAACAGTTTCGCTTAGATCTATTTTACCGCTTAAAAGTCATCACCTTAGAATTACCTCCACTGCGCGAACGTTCTGAAGACATTCGCAATCTGGTTCCCCATTTTATACGTAAAGCATGTGAATCTTTTGGCGGTCCACTCTTGGGGATTCAAGAAGAAGTCTATGATTATTTCTTAGCTCACACCTGGCCAGGAAATGTCCGAGAATTAGAAAACTGTATTGAATGCATGGTAGCTTTAGCCGAAGGGCCTATTCTGACCGTAGCAGACTTACCAGATGAATTCCAAAATACCATCTTAAAAACCGAAACTGAATCCGACTCCTTACTGAACCGACAAACCAAACAGGCCATCCACTATGCACTCACTCAAACCAGAGGAAAAATTGCGCCCGCCGCTAAACTTCTGGGTATTGGAAGAAATACACTTTACCGCAAAATCAAAGAGTTGGATATAACGTTTTAAATTTGAAATAAACAGAAAGAAATTACAATATTGTTTGTCGACGTAAGAAAGCAAGCCGCGCTGGCTTGCTTTTTAGATTTGAGAATAACCATTATTATTTCTTCTATGTTGGTTAAATTATGAATATATTAATTGAATCAATATACTAGGAGTGGTACAATATGGTAAAATTAATGTTCGTGTAAAACTAAAGGAGGGTAAAATTATGGGGAAAGTAATAAAACTCGTTAATAGAAAACCCAAAATTGTTAAAGACCTTTCTAAAATAGAAATACAAGAATCTCAAAAGAGACTATTATACGATGATGATAAATATTTACAAAAAGTATATCAGGAAATATTAAAAGAAATGTAGGTGTTCGTCACGGCTTCTGATGGGAAGATTGACTATAATTCATTAGTATTAACTGGGTTTGAATATGTAGAAAGAATGCCTATTGGATTTTTCGACTTTTCAAACCCAGATGATGAAAAATTGTTTAATAATCAAAAAAGTGGTTTGTCAACCTTTAATGGTACTTTAAATATTAGAAATGATGGTTTCAAACCTATTAAAGATGAAAACGGTAATTTGAAAGCCCCTGAAGTTTGTATTGTTTCTAGAGCTAAAGCAAGACCAGTTTTGGTTTTCCAAGACATAGATTTCAATGAGCGATATCATGATAATGTTTTTGTAATCCCTATTCAAACATTACGGAAACCTAACAAAGAGGATTATTCATATACAAAAGAAGATATTAATAGATATGAAAATGATCTACAAATTTATGAGGATTAGTAAACAAAAGAAATACAGTTTATGATCGGTATTATTTTCCTAAGACATTAGATAATGGCGAAATATATGAACAAGTTTTAAGATTGAGTGATGCGAGATTTATTCACAAATCTTTTTTGATAAAACCTTTACCCGAAAACGGACTAAGTGGTAATGATCTTAAAGAATTAAATATAAGATTAAGTAAGATGCTTAATATTAAAAACATAGAACAATGCTCAAAATGTGAATATTCATATGCGATTGAAAATATAAGGAAAATAATGTCGCGATTAGAACGATTCGAAAAGAATGCTTAAAGACCTCCAAGTCGGGGGTCTTTTCTCATGCTTATTGAATTTTGTTATTCAATTCTCAGCCTTAACGGCTGCTCCACCCTAGCTAGAGGAAGTTTCTTAGCTGAGTGAGCATGGAGAGAGGAATCGCGTCATGAGCGCAGTCGATAAGGCGTGAAGAAACGCGTTGGGACTTGTCCAAGGATGGACTGATGTCGCGGTGCCTAGGATGGCATGGAGCGACCTTGCAGAAAAGCCAAGAGGTTACGCGTTTTAGCCTTAGCGACAAGCGAATAACGATGGAACGTATGCGAACGGGCTAAGAAACTTCCTCCCTCGTCGACCCAAGCTAAGAGGAAGTTTCTTGGCTTAGCGAGCATGGAGAGAGGAATCGCGTCAATGAGAGCAGACGATAAGGCGTTAAGAAACGCATTGGTTAACATGCAGGATAGCCAAGAGGTTTGCGTTTTAGCCTTAGCGGCAAACGAATAGCGATGGAACGTATGCGAACGTGCCAAGACACTTCCTCCCCACTTCCTCCCCTTAAGCTCTGCCTACCGCTTTAAGCAAGCCTTGAATCAGGGCTTGCGGTCGCGGTGGACAACCTGGTATAAAGACATCTACCGAAAGAATATTATCCACTCCCCCTGCGCTAGCATAGCTCTTACCACAAATCCCACCACTGCAGGCACACGTACCGACTGCTAACACAAGTTTCGGTGCGGGGGTCGCAGCATAGGTCTTGTGCACCGCAATTTCTAAATTTCTAGTTACTGGTCCGGTCACCATTAGCACATCTGCATGACGAGGAGAAGCCACAAAATCAAAGCCCAAACGTTGTATATCGTAAACTGGCCCTGTTAGAGTCGTCATTTCCCAGTCACAGGCATTACACGACCCAGAATCGAGGTGGCGTATGTGAACTGAATGTTTAAAAGCCTGAACGTGAGGAGTTTGCAAGGTGCTTTCAGCTAATTCATATTGTCCACTTTGAACTATTGCGCGCTTACAAACCTCAACACAATAGCCACAAAATATACATTTTTTGGGGTCTACTGTCCAAAAAGAATCATTTTTTCCATACTGCAATTTTATGGCCTTCGTCGGACATATATCCGCACACAGACCACATTGAATACAACTCTGGTTCTGCCACTCCGGTAAACCTTGAAAACCAGGCACCGGAACGCTCCGCTTTTCCGGATAGTCAGTCGTAACTGTACCTGTTTTTAAGCTCTTATGAAAAAGTCTGAGCATTATTGCCGCCCTCCTTTAAAAGAAAGTAAAATTGTTATCTATCCAGACAAGAATAACATAGCTCAAAACTCTTGTTGATAACAGGGAAATCAGGAATAATATTTCCGGGCACAGTCGAAGGAACGACTGGCCAATTAACATAAGAAGCTGAGCGTACCATATAACGATAAATTGTATTGTCCTTACCTATCATGATGAAATGTACATTTTCTCCTCGTGCAGACTCCGTCATTCCCACAGCATAATTGAAGGGAATTATTTTCCCTAAAGGTTTAGTTAATTCTCCGCTTGGCATCTCCGACAAAATTTGTCTAATGATGTTTATCGATTCAAAAGTTTCATCAATCCGTACCTTAATCCTAGCTAAAACGTCCCCTTGCTTATAAACCGGTACCTTGAAAGAAACACGATCATAAGCTGCATAAGGGTGGTCCCGCCGTACATCCCGATCAACGCCCGAAGCTCTGGCTGCCGGTCCGACTGCATGCAAATCATTAGCAGTACGATTCAATAATATACCGGTAGTCAGAACTCTATCAATAAAGGAATTTGTATCTAACATAATTCCAACTAAATCTCTAAAATCATGTTCTAACTCATCTAAGGCGACTCTTATAAGCCCACTGTCTAGAACCGAAATATCCCTTCTCAGCCCGCCAGGGGTATTAATCCCTCTCAAAAACCTACTCCCAAAGACTTTTTCGTTAAGTCTCATGAGATCTTCTTTCAGTCGTGCTCCATGCATTGTTCCAAAAGCAAAACCCACCCCAGCGCAAATATTGCCAACATCCCCGACGTGATTATACAAGCGTTCCAGTTCCAAAACAACCGTCCTGATATAATTGACCCGGGTAGAAACTTCAGTTCCAGAGAGTTTCTCTAAGGCCTGACAATAAGACGTAGTATGGGAAAAAGAGCAAGCTCCGCAGATTCGTTCCACGATCAACAAGGCATCTAAGGGAGTTTTGCCTTCCGCAAGCTTCTCCATTCCCCTATGAGTGTAGAACAATCTAGCCTCCAAATTGATTACGGTATCACCGACTGCACTAAACCGAAAATGCCCTGGTTCAATAATCCCCGCATGAATTGGGCCAACGGGTACTTTCATAACCCCTTCACCCTCAACTTTATTATACTGAAACTGGCCATTTGTCCTTAGAACCTCAGTATCTAAGCGGAAATCCTTGCGGAGGGGATACAATTCCTCCGGCCAATCCTCATGTACCGCTAAACACCTTTTGTCTGGGTGCCCGATAGGATCCAAACCAAAAAGATCCCTAATCTCCCGTTCATACCAATGAGCCGCTGGGACTTTATTTGTTAGGGAAGGAAATGACGGTTCGGTTTCAGCTATGGATACACTCACTACCATCAAAAACTTTTCGTTGTCATTGGCGAATGTATAGAACAAACGAAACTGACCGTGGATATCCCGCTCATCCGTAGCTGTAAGTTGGATTAAAGGGAATCCCCAATCGTGTAGTTTAAGAGCCAAGATAGGAAGTTCGTTCTTAGCAGTTTTCAGGTGAAGCTCATCTACATAGGTCTTGGTGATGATCACCCTTCCCGCAAAGTTATTTGAAATGAGGGCTATTATTCTATCTTGCCTTATCATCACTGGCTTCCCCCTATAAATACAGACGTTACTTGCTGAAGAATGTCATGAATAAATCCTGGGATATATACTCCTAAAACAACTACAGGCACAAGTGAAATCAAAACAACTACTACGGCAAAATTACCATGCTCGCCTAACTTAACACGGCTTGGCGGTATCCCAAGAACCATCTTACTCAGAGCGTAAATAACTCCTGTAAATATTAGCGTAATTAAGATTGCTATTAAACTCGAAACCAAATACCTACCTTGAGCAAAACCTGAACTAAGAATTATAAATTCGCTCATAAAAATATTAAAGGGAGGAGCTCCAGCGACTGCTAGTCCCCCAACCATCAAAGCAGGACCCATTATAGGCATGGTTTTAAATAAACCTTTAATTCGAATAATTCTTTTGGTCCGGTAATGTTGACTAATATTACCCACTATGAAAAAGAGCGAGGATTTAGTCAAGGCATGATTAATCATGTGCAAAAAGGCACCATAAAGAGCTAATTTACTGCCCAAGCCCACAGCAACGGCTATAATCCCCATGTGCTCAATACTTGAGTAGGCGAGCAACCTTTTTATGTCTCGCTGAACAAGAATAAAAGGTAATGCTACAACGATAGACAAGACGCCGAAAAGCAAAATTAGGTTTGAGGAAAACCTGAACCCCAGAGACTCTGAAACAACCAAGTGGAAACGGATAATACTATAAAAGGCACAATTTAATAGGACTCCTGAAAGCATTGCACTAATCGGAGAAGGAGCTTGGCTATGAGCGTCAGGCAACCAAGTATGCATAGGCGCTAAACCCACCTTCGTTCCATAGCCAACCAATGCAAAAATAAAAGCAAGTTTTAGTAACTTTGGATCAAGTTGTTCAGCTACTCGTCTCAGGGTCTGCCAATCTAAAGAACCGCTTTCGCCTGTCACCGAAACTGCTGCATAATGCAAAAGGATGGTCCCAAACAAAGCAAAAATAATTCCGACTGTGCAAATAATTATATATTTCCAAGCGGCCTCTAAAGAATTTTTTTTATTATAAAAACCTACCAATAAAGCAGTGGCCAAAGTTGTACCTTCTACAGCTACCCACATGATGCCCAAGTTCGCTGAGACTAGTACTAGGAACATGGTAAAAACAAAAATATTCAACCAAAAATAATACCATTTCAAACGATCCTCAGAAAACTCCCCTTCTTTAAGATCATGAGCAAGATAACCTAAAGAATACAAAGTGACCATAAACCCTATGATGGCAACAAGACTAAGAATTAAAGCACTTAAAGCATCAATAAAGATAAACTGACCCCAAACTACTCTCGATCCCGCAAATACTTGTCGGGCTATGCTTAAGGCAGTTAAGACGATCGTGGCTGAGCCCACAATACTTATAGCCCCTAATACTTTTCTATTTGTAAACATCAAGCTTAACGACGCTATTACTAAGGGAAGAGCAAGTAAAATTAGTGGCATAAAATCAACCCCGTAAATTCCTTAAATTTTTTGTATCAATCGTGTTAAAGCTTCGATTAATTCGGAACACTAACACGCCCATGATTAAAACGCCTACCAAAATATCCATAAATATTCCTAACTCAATAACCAAAGGCATACCAATCGTCGTACCAATCCCGGCCAAAAAGATACCATTCTCCATTACAACTAAGCCTACAATTTGCATAATTGGAAATTTCAGATTAATCATAAGGAACAAACCAATCAAAATCAAGGAAATAGCCACCGGCAACGCCTCGTTGATGAGGCCTGAGCCCTTTCCTATCACTTGCCCAGTCGCTAAGTAAGATATAAATACCAGACATGCAGCAATTAGCAACGTCATTTTCATACTAAGAAAGGACTCAATTTCCCTATTGATTGCTACTTTGTTGACAGCATTGATAAGCACTATAGGAATTATCCCGGCCTTTACCGTCAACGTTAATAAAGCAGCTATATACATTTCATGAATACCAGTCGCCCACCCCAAAGCTGTACTTAAAGCCGCCAGTAGGAGGCCTTGAATAATAACTGCCATAATTATTGAATTAAAGCGGCGTGCCATAATAATTATAAATGTTGCCGCCAAGATTAGGGTTATTAAGAAATTAACGAGACCCTGATAATTTTGCATCCTCATCTTACCCCCTGAACACAAACTTTGAAACGAGTCCTAATAAGCCTATTAGAAAAGAACCTAGGAGCAAATCAGGTACCTTAAATAACCTAGTTTTAGCGAAAGAAGTTTCAACTACCGCCATGACTATTCCTATTATTAATAATTTCAAAATGAATACTAAGGTTCCGGTTAGCAATGCACCTATACTAAAGACAGTGGCGATCCCCCAAGGGAAAAAGATATTAGCCAATAGCGTAAAAATCAATACCTGTTTGATCGAAACGCCCAAGGACAGCAACGCTAGATCCCTACCGGAATATTCCAGCAACATGCCTTCATGAATCATGGTTAACTCCAAATGAGTATCTGGATTATCGACCGGAATTCGCCCGGTTTCTGCAACTGCAACCACAAACAAGGCCATAAAAGACATTAGATGAGCAAGTGTCAAGACCCCTTCTCCACCAGTGACGACACTTTGTACAATTCCTGTCAGGTTTGTCGTTCCCGCAGCAACAGCCATAGTAAAAAGCGGCAACATAAACGCTGGTTCTGCGATAGCAGCTACGGCCATTTCCCTACTACTGCCCATGCCACCAAAAGCACTGCCAGCATCTAAACCTGCCAAAGCCAAGAAGAATCGTGCCAAAGCAAAAAGGTAAATAATCAAAATGAGATCCGCAGTGAAGGCCAATAAACTATGAGTTGCAACTACAGGTACTATTGCGGTCACCACTAACATTGAGGAAAAGTAAATAAGAGGAGTTACTCGAAAAATCCACGAGGTATGTTCAGATACCACTGACTCTTTTTGCAGATACTTATAAAGATCAAAATAAGGTTGAAAAACATTAGGCCCCTTACGTGTTTGAAAAAAAGCCTTAGTCTTCTTGATTATTCCTGTGAGTAAAGGTGCTAATAATATAATCAGGAATATTTGATAAGCACCGATAGCTGTTTCTCGAAGCACATAATCCCCCCCTATCCCGCAAAAATAAGCAAAACAACTAAAGTAACAAAGATATAACCTAAATAAAGCTGAATGCTTCCGGATTGTAAAAGTGTAACCTTATCGGCTAATTTTAGTATAAATTTAAGCTGCGGTCTATAAAAGATATCTTCAAAGAAAGGTTTAATAGACCCATAATATTTGATGCGACTAGTAAGATAAGGTTTAAGCACATATTCTTTCTCGATTTCTCTAGTTGGCTGAAATATCGCGCGGAACATTATGCGGATAGGCTTAGAAAAAGAGGTAGCAGTATACTCCATTTTAGAAGTTAAAGCTATCCCACAATTCCAGGTTTCATCAATTCTTGCCTTTCTAAACTTGCTAACTCTATTAATAAGCAAATAAACCAAAAAGGCACTTAATACTAATACAAATAGGATTATGAGAGGAGAAATGGAAGTGGCTCCAACCCCCACACCCTGCCCCATAACTGGAGTAACATTCAGCCAGCGATACCCCCCCAGAAGCGGGATCGTTTCCATACCTATAAGACTGGCAGTAACAGGGCTTAATACTTGAATAGCCATATAGGGCATAACCCCAAAGATAATGCATAACAAAGCTAAAAGACCCATACCAACTAACATTGTAAGAGGTACTTCTTGAGCCTTTTCGGCCTTAATACTGCGAGGTACCGCTAAAAACATAATGCCGAAAGCTTTAACAAAGCACGCGGCGGCCAAAGCTCCTGTCAGAGCCAAAGCAGCACCTAGAACAGGTCCCATTATATTCATGGCTACTCCAAGTTTCGCAGAACCCATAGCCAATAATGCTTGGTACGTCAACCACTCACTGACAAAACCATTGAATGGCGGAATAGCCGAGATTGAAATCGAGCCGATCAGAAAAAAGAACCCCGTCCATGGCATTTTCTTTAGAAGGCCACCCATATCTTCGATGTTCCTAGTATGCGTCGAGTAGTGAACCGCCCCAGCTCCCAAAAATAGTAATCCTTTAAATACTGCGTGATTTAACACATGAAATAATCCTGCTGTCAAACCAATTAAAGCAAGATCATTGTAGCCATAACTTATAAAAATGAGTGCAACCCCGATACCCATCAAGATAATTCCAATATTCTCCACACTATGGTAGGCCAGCAACCGTTTAATATCATGTTCCATTAAAGCATACATAACACCTAACAAGGCCGAGACAGCTCCAATTATGAGGATTAATACCCCCCACCAGATCGGGCCAACACCTAAGACATCGAATGTAATTCTAATAAATCCATAAATCGCCGTTTTCAACATAACCCCGGACATGATAGCCGAAACATTGCTTGGTGCAGCAGGATGAGCTTTAGGTAACCAAATATGTAAAGGAACTATTCCTGCCTTAGTCCCAAATCCGAGTGTAATTAGAATAAAAATAACCGTTTTAACATTAGGCGAAAGATCATGAGTTAAAGATGCATATTGAGCAAAATTGTAACTACCAGTTTCTTTATATAAAAGTAAAAAGGCAATAATAATAAAAGCTGTACCAATATGTGTCATCACAATATAAATAAAACCAGCCCTACGTACTCGAGAATCATGATGTTCATATACTACTAAAAAATAGGAAACTAAGGACATTATTTCCCAGAAAAATATAAACATAAATGTATTGCTGCTGGACACGAGGGCAATCATGGAGAAGATAAAAAGGTTATAAAATAATCCCAAAACCCCAACATTTTGTTTGCCAATATAGGCTCTGGCGTATCCATAAGAAAAGATAGACACAGAAAGACTGAGGACCGAGATAACAGAAATAAAAAACGCTGCTAAAGGATCAAGACTAAATTGAAGATTAGCCCCAACAACTGACCAGGGCAAGATTATGTCTAGCGAACGCTTAGACAACAATAATGTTGGACCTAAAACCAATCCAGTCAGACAAGCCAGGTTGGCAAACGAAAATCCCACTAAAATACTCAAGCGTGGTTTATTTTGGAGTAGAAAGGATAATAAGGCTCCTAATAACAATGAGCCTAACATAACAGTAAAAAGTAATTCATTAAATACTGGCATTTCTCCCCCCCTTTTTATGTAGCTAAGAAGTTGTTCCTAGAGCATTTTACCTAAATTTAAATCTATTGAACGCAACTTTAATAATATGCAATAATTCACCAAATATCAATCAGCAAAAAGAGGCCTTGTTGCCCATTAATTACTATTTCTCGCCACATTTGATCATATAGTAGCTATTATCCCATGTTATTAACATTTATGACCATGTTCTGCAAGCTTCCCTTTCCAAGAGCGCTAAAAAGAGGCACCCAAATTATGGAGTGCCTCAATAATCATCAGTTTAAAGTTTTTAGCCTACTTGTAAACCGTAGTTAGAACAGAGAGCATATAAGCCACCCGAGAAACCATTACCCACTGCATTGAACTTCCATTCCCCTTGGTGACGGTAAAGTTCGCACACGACAAGTGCAGTTTCAACTGAAAAATCTTCTCCTAAATCATAGCGCATGACTTCTTTTCCGTCGGTTTCATTGACGACGCGCACAAAAGCATTGGATACTTGACCAAAGTTCTGCGCTCTTTGGGCAGCCTCATGAATTGTAACAGTAATAGCAACTTTATCAACATGCGCAGGTACGGAAGCTAAATCGACCTTGATTTGTTCATCATCTCCCTCGCCTTCACCAGTAAGGTTATCACCCGTATGTTGAACAGAACCGTTTCCACCGACAAGGTTATTATAATATATGAAATCTTCGATACCGCCAGCTTTGCCATTTTTATCGACTAAGAACGCAGAGGCATCTAAGTCAAAATCAGACCCACCAGAATACTTGTTTGTATCCCAGCCTAGGCCAACAATAATCTTTGATAGCCCGGGGTTTCCCTTTGTTAGGTCAATCTTTTGTCCTTTTTGCAGACTTATGACCGACATAAAAACACTTCCTTTATTCGTTTTTAGACATTAACTATTACTAAAAAGAAGTATCAGTTCGAAGTCTTAGAACTCCGTCATCGTGCATCGTGCATCGTGCATCGAAATTATACGTCTAACCCGAAATCTTTACATAATCCAGCTAGGCCGTTTTGGTAACCGCTGCCGATCGCATTAAACTTCCATTCTGTGTTATTGCGATAAAGCTCACCTACAACAACTGCTGTTTCAACAGAAAAGTCTTCTCCGAGGTCATAACGAATTAGCTCCTCACCCGATGCTTCATTTAAGACGCGCACATAGGCATTGGATACTTGTCCGAAGTTTTGATTGCGTTCTTTGGCTTCATGGATCGTAATCCCGAAGGTGATCTTGGCAACGCTACTAGTAACTAAAGCTAGGTCGACTTTGATTTGTTCATCGTCCCCATCCCCAGCACCAGAACGATTATCGCCGGTGTGCGTTACAGAACCATCTGGGCTCTTAGGGTTATTGAAAAAAATAAAATTCTTATCATCGGCGACTTTTCCTTCAGGATTCAGCATGAAAACAGAGGAATCTAAATCGAAGTCTTTTCCACCATCATACTTGTTAACGTCCCAACCCAGACCAATAATGATCTTTGTAAGACCGGGATTTGATTTCGTCAGATCGACCTTTTGACCTTTTTGTAAACTAATTGCCATTGTAGGTATCCCCCTTTAATAAATTATTGATATCGACGGACGAGTTCACTTAAGGATGCGTCATTCGTCCCTTCGCCTATCGCAGCGAATTTCCATTCATTGTTATGACGATATACCTCAGCGACCACTAAGCTTGTTTTGCCTGCATAACTGTCGGTTAAATTATACCGACAAAATTCTTGTCCATTGACTGGATTGACAACCCGAATAAAGGCATTTGCAATTAATCCAAAGTCTTGCTTGCGTTTTGCACAGTCGTAAATATTTACGACAAAAACAATTTTTTGGATTGCACTGGGAACATTGCTTAATTCTACATTAATTTGTTCATCGTCCCCATCTCCAGCGCCGGTAAGGTTATCTCCACTGTGTTTCACGCTCTTATCACCACTTTGAAGATTACCAAAATAGACCAAGCGATCTTTCGAAGTTAGCTTCTCCTGTGCATCCAGCAGTATGGCTGACGCGTCACAATCGATTGCTGCCGAAGATGATCCACCTCCAAAGAGCCCACCGAGAATTCCCCCTGACTTCGGTTTACTTGCTGCCACTTCATCCCATCCTAAACCAACCATGATTTTAGATAAGCCAGGGTTTCCTTTAGTTAAATCAATCTTTTGTCCTTTTTGTAAACTAATTGTTGCCAATGTTAATCCCCCTTTTTTTGAATGAAACTAAGGTGTACCACTCCCACTTGTAGAAGTGGGAGTCTTACGATTTGAATGAGGAGTCTGCTACGCCCTAAGCCCTTTATGTTTGTATAATATCACACGAATGCTTTCGAAAAATCCCTGTCTATTAATATTCACATATATTTCACATTTTAAACTTTTTACCCTGACTTGATATTACTCTCCCTTGAATTCCATTGTTTACCACAACCTATACTGATTGTACCTCAAACGAAATTATTATACAACTTTCCGTTTAGCAAGTGCCAACAAAACGTTCTCTAAAATTTCTTCAGCTGCTTTGATTCCGCTTTTTTGTGCAAATTTGAGCTTCTCCAAACCAGGAGTCCCCTGCCTATATAGAGAATATAGTTCGCCATGTGCTGGGGCAAAGGCGAGATCCGCAGCTCTAAGCATCTCTAAGTCTAGTAATGAATCTCCTGCCGCCGCCACATGGATCATTCCTTCTTTTTCCTTGACATATTGAATGGCTGCATTTTTATTAATATTGCGAGGCACTAGATATAGTTTTCTCCCTTGCACCGATAATTCCCAATTGTTTTCGTTCGCCCAAATCTTGAATGCAGCTAACTCAGTCACAGGAATCTTCTCTCGTTCGATTAAACAATAGTAAAACAGATCATCGGCTAACTTCCCTGAATCCTTGATCACCCAGGAAGGGTGCGCGATTTCATCAAACTTATGAATAAGGTCCTCTACTGCCAAGCACTTAGCTCTTCCTGACAGTACCAGTTGGGACCAGTCTTTATCTTCTACCCCTTTAGAAAAGATTGTTCCGCCATTACTGGTTATGGCGTATTGGTATGTTATGTCATAGTCAAGGAAATTTATGCGCTGATATTGAAGCTTGGTACGAGTTGTTACGGGCACAAATAGAATCCTTCGAGCAATTTCCTTAAGCGCACTTAAGGCGTTTTGAGTCATGTAGGAAATATATCGATCATCCAGCCTTTCAACTGGTCGAATTTGCTCTTCGATCTCTTTGTTGATAAAGGTTTTGGGCGAATAGATCAAAGTTTGGTCGAGATCGCTGGCAAATAACATTGCTTCCTCCATCATATCTGCTTCACCAGGCCGCAACATGAATACATTAGATTAGGATACTCCTCAACAGGCACGCCTTTATCTTTGGCCAGGATAAGAATATGTTTTAAGTTTGGATTTTTAAGATGATCGACTAGAATCCTTTCCGGTAGCCGCCTTAAGAGAACCCTTGTTGTTTCTCCGATGCCTGGTTTTATAAAGTTAATATCCGTAATTCCGAATGTTTCCTTAATATGTGTTAATGCTTTCAGCCCCCGCCAGGTAACTTCGACTTCACCATCACCATCGGCATCAACATTGACTTGAACGTCACGGGCGCCAACACTAATGTGTCGTGAGTCGAGTGTTTTAAATTCTGCTGAAATTGTGTCGACGAAGAGATTCGAAACCTCTTCTTTCATAAGCCCTTGATAAAATCTAGCCCCATGAAACTCCTGTTCTCCGATCAAATCCGGCCGAAAAACGGTGCGGCTGATTAACCCAGAAACAGTTGAATTCAAACAAGCACTAGGGATTAAGAAGTCTTCTCGAGTGCCAAAAGTTTTCACACAGTAACCGGGATCGGCAAGGACCGCTAAGTCATCATCTAACGAGTACCCATACTTACTCTCGAATTCAGTGCAAGCCAGACTCAACACCTTTGTGATAGCCCCTTTGCCTGTCCAGCCGTCTATAAACTGGATCTTAGCAGCAGGGTGGTTTTGAAGAATATACAGGATAGCATTTTCATCGATGCCCTTACCCCGAATGATTGAAATACTATAGTGTGGCAAATCTAAGTCATGAATTTCTAATAGATAACGTTTAATTAACACTCCAATTGGCGTACCCGCTCGAGCCAGAGATACCAAAACCATCCTTGCCCCGTTTCGTTTTAAGATACTCTCTGCGACGATCCCCACACCCTCTGCAACTTTGGAAGCACTTTCCCGTAGCGTCCGATGAAATAGATCTAGATATTCCTTGGTTGGCTCATATTCAATCGGAAGCATTTCCGAATAATGACCCCCAGACTGGATATTTTTTTCTCGAGTTTGTAAATCAGTTTCCACCATTAACCCATTAAGATTTTTAAGTAAAAAGATGACATCTTGAGGGTTATAACTTCCTATGGGCAAAGGATCTGGAATACGCTTCGCGAATATTCCCTCGGACACCTGGTAGTCACCTCTTTCAACTTTTTTGCAGAGCATCGTTTCCTGAACTAAGGCGAGAACACTTTGTGGAAGTACAATACACAAAAACCAAACGAGGAATGCCTAATACGCGAAAGGCATTTAACATGGCAGTTAAGCGATTATTACCTACTTCCCGTTCAAAAAACACATACACTTCATCGTAATACCTATTGGGCAGGTTATAGATATAATTAATAATACTGAGATCGTCAGGATTTTCAAAGGCGCATCCATTTTGAATTCCGTATTCGGGTTTCGCGAAAGAATAGATCGGACTTCTCGTTGTGGTATGAAAACTTATTCCCTTTCCCATGTAGGCAGAAACGAGCATAGGGAAATACATGAATTCACCGGTTCCTAGACAAAGTGTCTTTTCCCCTAGTCGGTCGCGGTGTAACTGTTCAGCGACTCCCCTTGCTAAGGGCTGAATTTTCTGATTGTACGAAGTGGATAACCCAAATCTCCCAGTTAACAATAAATATGGGGATACATTTTTATAGCCTGACGAATCTTCAGAATAAACTGAGACCAGATCCATTATGTTCAGAAATTTCACTTCTGGAGAAACATGAGTTTCACAAATAGTTGGTCCCTTAGCATGGTTAAAGTGATCAGAGTCTTCGCTAAGGGGATCGCCGCTTACTTCTATCTCCCCTGCCAAAAGGGAAGCAGTTAGGATTTTTATGTCCAGCTGTTGCTCAAGCTTTCCAAAATTCGCTCGGTCTTCAGCCGTTCTCCAATCTAAAAGCGCTAGGACTACGTAATTAGTCTTGGGAAATTTTGCATGGATAGCCCGAATAATATTCAGGGCTGTATTTCCAGTTGTTAGCTCATCGTCCACTAGGATAATTGTTTTTGGAGTTTTAATGAACTCCGAGTCCAGCGGATAACAGCGATGATTCACGGCATGCGAATGATCTTCATTAAAATTGAGTTCAGAGGCTAAAGAGGGTATTTGTTCACGAGTCGTGTGCAGGTAATAGGCCTTATCAAATAAGCTAAACACAGCATGACCTAATCCAGTTGCTGTTTCAGCAAAGCCTATAAATAAGCTCTCCTCTGGAAGGGAAATGAGCGGTCGTTTTATAATGGTTTCATAAACCGTTTCCGTGTTCTCCTTACTCTTCAGAGCCTGAATAATTGCTTGGGTATCGGCGTGATCCACGCCATGAATTCTGCTCAGAAATTTAACAGCTAGCGCCGCTCCCGCAAGCAAGGGAACAAACGGATCATTGGGAACATGTTTGCCAAGGACTTTGCTGACAAACAAATATCCTCGTTTCTTATTTTTTCTGGCAGCTAAGGAAAACAAGGTCTCTGGAGAAAAATCATAGGAATTATTTGTTAACCTAACCTTGACCCTTTGCCCTTCCAAGTTATACGAATACACTTTCGGTAAGTAGGCAGATGAAATTATTTTGCTCATGAAATACTCCATAATTCTTTGCTCTTAATAGAACCTTCTGGGCCCATTTGTAGTGCGGTTTTACTTCATTCATTTTATTGGTGTAGTGACTTTTGAAAACACCGAGTTGACCCTGGCTGTTTTCCAAAATGCTCAAAGCATCCAAATATTCTTCATGTCCAACCGTATATAGCGCTTGAACAGGTAGGATATGACTTGGATGAATAATAGTTTTTCCGATGATTCCATTTTCTTTGTCTAAAATCACCTCTCGTATTAGTCCATCAACATATTTATTTAGGAGTTGACTTCTTACTTTCGTTCCATTACACCCATTATGATCATGGAATTCTTCAAACGGACTCTTCCGAAGTTGAGGTTTGAGTACTCTTCCACCATTTGTGAAATATTCCCATACCGGTCCAGAGATTACATAATTGCTTTCGACTCGTCCGAAAATATTAATTATATCAGCGATGCAATCACGAATCACCGTAATATCATAGATTGTTACATCCGGTCCCCTGCGAATTCCATACAGTCCGGAAAAATCCGTCGCCCCGATTCGAACATTTAAGACTAGGTCCTGATAAGAATCAAGAAGTCTCTTAGTCTCCAGCATTTCCTTTAAGCGAGTTTCACGATAAATCGCTTGAGGACTTTCGATAATCGGCATTCCGTAAAACGGTCCTGATAATTGATCATTAATACTCTTGATGACTTCTAAGTATTGATAACTTTCCGACGTAAATTTGGGAAAGATAAAACCCGTGATAATCCTGGCACTGTCTCCCATTTCCTCTGTCAACCTGATGATCTGTTCAGGATTCCTAACCCGTATGAAGATCAGCGGTAGATCAGCAAAGTCGATGACATCATGATTCAATGCCGAATGGATCTTCATGACTTGGGCGATAATATTTTTCTCTGCCGAGAGCACCTCAGAATCCCCAATCGAGTCTTCTAAGCAAAACACTGTGGAGGCAAGTCCAATATTTTTCTTAGAGAGAACTTCGGAGGCGATAGTTTCTCTGGTTCCCGGCATATATAGCGTCGCCCCGAGTGCATACGAAAGAATTTCTCGAGGCGTATTTTTATCAAAAGGTTCTGGCGCTTTAAAAAAGGTAGCTTCCCTATCATCACTGGTTAAATAATTAAAATGTCTCACTAATTCGTACTCACCATAAGTGAGTACTTCTCTCCTTTCAGTTTTTGTTTGAACAGGTTGACTGATCAGCTAAGGCCTCGGATCGCCCGAATACATCTAAAGTGTACTACTAATTCTTTCCTCTTTGGTGAACATTTGGTGAAATTTAGATTAAATTTTGATTAAAAATTCATTCTCTGCTCTCCAGTAAGAACCCTAAAAGAAAGAACCCGATAAAACTATAAGTTATAGCGAGTTCTTTTTACGTGCCTTAATTGCCTCGTAAGCACTATGCTCATATGCTTAATTCAAGGTAATCTTTAAATCTAGAATGTAAATACTTTTGACTCAGATGCTAGGTCAATCAGATGGGGAGCCGTCGATAATTTTGCACCATCGATAAACTCGTCTTCACTGTAAAGTCTGGTTCTGGCACATGGTGTACAGATATAAAATGCAACTTTCTGCTCAATTAAATAATCAAGGTATGGTTTGGCTGCATCCCCTGTCGGAGCCTTAACGTTATCCGCTAATCCCAAAACCGCATAAGCGACAGCATCATCAACTAAGAAAATATTAACTTCATGTCCCTTTTCTTTGGCCACCTTCGCAAGTTGAAATGCCCGAGTTGCCCGAGTAGGATCCTCAAGCCCGCGACTTAACACAAATAAAAATTTCTCCATCGTAATTTCCTCCTTTTGTTTTGTTCAATGGGTAAATGATATGTTCCAGTACATCAGCAAAATATTCATTCCTAATACTGGTACCCATGTATTCTTTCTCCATAGGCTACCATTTTTCCTGTACAGAAAAAAATATCATTACCCTTTTGATATCCATTCCTATTCCATTTTTGATGATGACCTAATAATATATTTACTGCATTTCAGATATCCTATTTACCGTTCCGTACTATTTTCTAGTACTAAATAATAATTATGTTCCCCTCTCTTGCCGCAATAGTATTAGAATATTCATTTATTGCCTGAGCTTCAATTTTAAACATTTCTTCATCTGTTCTATGGCTGGCATGGTGAAACAGAACCAACTTATTTGCTTCTGCAGCTTTTACGAGTTTTATTCCCTCCTGCCATGTAGAATGACCCCAGCCTATTTTTGTATTATATCCGTCAGTTCCTTCATATTCAGAGTCAGTAAAATTCGCATCATAGATTACAATATCCGTTTTTTCAATAAAGGATTTTAGAAAATTGTCTACACACGAGTAGTGTTCACCATCAGATATATAACAACATGATTTACCTTTATATTCTACCCTGTAGTACAGGCATCCACCGGGATGATTACCATGTAATGTCTTGACAGTAATACCTTCCTCAATAGAGATTTCCACACCACTATCCACTTCGACAAATGCAATTTTTGCAGCCATTTGTTCCAATTGAACAGGAAAATGAGGAAATATCATCTGGTTTTTCATAAGATTTGCAAAATTCAAGTTGATTTTGTTTTGTCCGTATACAACAAATTCATTGCCTTTAATAAATGCAGGGGTGAAAAACGGGAAGCCTTGAATATGATCCCAATGAGTATGGCTGATAAAAATATGTGCTTTAACAGTTTCTTTATCCTGTACAAGCTTGTTGCCCAAGTTGCAAATACCGGTTCCTGAATCGAATATTAATAGCTTATCGTCAATTTCCAGTGAAACACAAGGTGTATTTCCTCCGAAGATAAGTGTATCTTTACCTGGCACTGGTCTTGAGCCTCTTACACCCCAAAAAGTAATTTTCATAGTATCATTAATATTCAATAGTGTTTCCTCCCCAAACTTAAATAGACTCACAGTTTTAGCCGATACAGTCGTAAAGAAAACTTGGCTGGCCAGAAAGTTATTATTTCTAACCGGTATAGTCAGTTTATACTTAATGACTAGTAAGACAAAGGTTTCTGAACCAACCTTATAGCAATCCTCAATACTTTGTGAGAGGAATCTTGCTTTTCCCTTAATTTGTCCACAAATCTATTATTTCTCTATAAACTGCCGTTTTCCTTGTTGTCGAAAAGATTTTGGTTGTAAAAGAAAGTCTGGAATTCATTCGTGAGAAACTAAGATTTGGAAATGCAGTGGGATGCGGCAGAAACCGATGATCCAGCACAATACTGGGGAGGTCGCGGGATCCCGCTTCGAGGGAGGAGTACAGCTCCCCCTTACAAATATTGAACACTGACAATAGAAAAGAGCCCCCATCAGCAACGAGGGTTCGTGATTCAACAAAAGTAGACCTCCTCCCTAAATACCCCAGTGAGGATCTATTCCGTATTTTTCTAAACGATATAAAAAGGCATGCCTGGAAAGTCCTAACTGCTTTGCCGCCTGACTCTGGTTCCCGCCTGTTTGCTCCATTGCCTGCAGAAGAAAGGATTTCTCAATCTCTTCTAGGGAAACTCCCTCAGACGGTAGGACAAAGGATCCTGGATTCTTCGCCGACATTGAAGAAGTATCAAAGAGGGACAAACTATCCATTCCAATCACTGCCCCTTGAGAAATAATCACCATGCGTTCCACGACATTTTCCAGTTCGCGCACATTTCCCGGCCAGGTATAGGTTATGAGTTGAGAAAGGACCTCTGGTCCAAGAGTCTTGATTCCCGCATAATTCTTAAGTTTCTCTAAGAAATGTTCGGCCAAGGCAGAAATATCCTCCCGTCGTTCACGTAAGGGAGGCACATAAATTGGAAAGACATTGAGTCTGTAATATAGATCCTCTCGAAAACGTCCTTCTTGAGACTCTTTCAGTAAATCTCGATTCGTTGCCGTAATAATCCGCACGTCTACCTTAATGGTTTTTTCTCCGCCAACTCGCTCGAAGGTCCGCTCCTGAAGTACTCGCAACAATTTCGCTTGAACATTGAAGGACAACTCGCCTATCTCATCGAGGAAAAGTGTCCCACCATCAGCCAATTCAAACCGTCCTGTTTTACGGGCGTTGGCCCCAGTAAAAGCCCCTTTTTCGTGTCCAAACAACTCGCTTTCCAGTAGGTTCTCTGTCAATGCTGCACAATTCACCCGGATAAAAGGTCCATCAACACGTGGGCTTAAGGTATGAATGGCGTGGGCCACCAATTCCTTTCCCGTGCCCGACTCTCCTTGAATAAGTACCGTTGCTGGCGTTGGAGCAACCCGTTCAACTAAATGTTTCACGGCTTGCATCTTCTCACTATTCCCCACTAACTGCCAACCCCCGTGCTGAACCTCTCCCTTCAAATAATCCACTTGCTCGCGCAAACTTTCTACTTCAAAGGCCTTAGCAACCGTTATCAACAGTTCGTCTATGTCAAACGGTTTCATCAAATAATCTTGGGCTCCAGCCTTCATGGCTTCAACTGCTGTGGAGGTGCTGCCGTGTGCTGTCATCATGACCATCAGCAGATCAGGATAACTCTCTTTTAACGTGTGCAGAACACTTAGTCCGTCCATCTTCGGCATTTTTAAATCCACAAGGACAAGATCCGGACGCTCTGCTAGAGCCCGATCTAAGGCGAGTTGCCCATCCTCCACCGTTTCCACTTCATAACCAGCTTTTGTTAAAGCTCGTTCTAGAACCCAGCGCATATTGGCTTCGTCATCAGCCACTAAAATCCGGCGCAACTCTCTCACTCCCTTCTAATAACAGCTACTTAAACAATGATCCACAACATTCTTCGCCTTAAAATATAATACCCTGAGCTTCCAGCTCATCTAATTGTTCCATGAAATTACCCTCAAATTTCTAACTATTAATATTGATTGGCGTCCTTTTGATTGATGATAACCCGGACTTTTTCTCCATCAGCTTTACAAATAGTCCAGTGCAAGCGTTCGCTGTCTCTCTCTGCATAAAGATATTCAGACAGATTCTCCTTGTTCCATTTCTAAACTAACCCTGTCCAAGGTATGCGTTGCTTTATACCCTCACCCAAGTTTAAGGTTTTGGATGGAGGTGGCTTCATCGGACATCTGATTATCCTTCTTAGTAGAGAATGGTTGAAAGGTATCTTTCCCCTGTATCAGGTAATAAAACACCGATCGTTTTGCCTTTGTTCTCTGGTCTCTTGGCAACTTGTGCTGCAGCAAACGTTGCTGCTCCCGATGAAATACCTACAAGCAAGCCTTCACTCTTGGAAAGAGCTCTTGTGGTTGCAAAGGCGTCTTCGTTTTGAGAAGTAGGTGTGGGATAAAACACACTATACTGTGTTTTATCCCACACTTATGCCAATTATCCACCCTTCTGAAAAAATTTTAAAGTACCCTTTCAAGTCTTTTGATGCGTATCAATAATTTTTTTATAGACGATTGAAAGTGCTTCAAATCCTTGCTGAAGTCGATTATTGACCCAGTACAATTACATCATAATTACAAACCGAGCACAACTTGGCATCGCTTTTGCGTTTAGAATGCCTCGTCAATATTTTTGAGGAGTGTGCACAATGAATACCCTAAGAAAACCAATGAAGAAAATTTTTCTCCCCCTATCTCTATTACTCTTAACTCTCTTGTTTGCCACAAATACCCTGGCTTCTAGTAAGATTGAACAAGATGCCGGCCCTTATCACGTAATTATGCAGACCAATCCGGAAAACCTCATGGTTAATCAAGCAGCAACTTTTAATATTATCGTTAACGATAAGACTACCGGCAAACCAGTTACCGGAGCCAAAGTGATTATGGAACCATCAACAATGAATGGCAGTAATGCGAGTAGTAAAAGCGATAGCAGCATGGGTGGCATGGACATGTCTTCCGGTATGGACAAGCAAGGTGGCTCGCCTATGCAGGAACAATCTAACATAGGTGGCATGGCTATGGCCTCTGGCTCTTATATGATGGAAGGGATGACGTTTAACCAACCCGGGCAATGGAACCAAGCTATTACTATTACTTCACCTTTGGGTGAAAGCGCTGTTAATTTCCCAATAACTGTCGGTAAATCTGGACCGAATTTCGTTCTTATTGGCGGCGTCGCCGGTCTAGTTGTGATCGCTGGAATACTCGCTGCAATCTTAAAGAAAAAGAAAAACTAAAGAAAGTAGAGGGTCCTTAGAATGACTTCTAACAAACAGCCAATAAACTTCCTTAATTATCCTTTACTCAAACGTTTTCTTAAAAGTTTCTTCTATCCCAGAATCTTTCAATGGATCACAGTTTTAGTTTTTGGGGTAATCATGGTAGAAACTTTAGCTGGCCCATCAAGCGTCGGCGAAAACTTTGGTTCCGCCGCCACTTGGGTTCTTTGGTGGCCATTAATCCCTTTTTTCTTCTTTCTGCTGGGTCGTTTTTGGTGTGGAATTTGCCCCTTTGCCTGGGTCAGCGATCTAACCCAAAAGTTATTTGGGGCTAACCTTAAAGTTCCAAAATTTATCCGTAAGAACGGTCTCTGGATCATTGATATAACCTTCATCTTGATCACCTGGTCAGATCATATTTGGGGAATTGTGGAATCTCCCCGATGATCAGGAACCCTCTTATTACTCATTTTAGGTGGAGTAATGGTATCCGCTTTGCTCTACGAACGCCGTTCCTGGTGCCGTTATTTATGTTTTCTCGGTAGTTTGTCCGGCAACTATTCACGGGCAGGTATGTTAGAGCTTCGAGCCGACAAGGATACTTGCAAAACCTGTACAACAAGAGATTGTTATAAGGGCAATGATAAAACTCCGGGCTGTCCTATGTTTGAATTTCCGATGGCGATGGATAACAACGCCAATTGTAATCTCTGCGGGAACTGCATTAAAAGCTGCCCCCATGATTCAATCCGCCTAACCCCTCGTAAACCAACGAGTGAATTTTGTTCTATGACGAGGGCACATTTTGAAGAGTCTTTCTTAGCGATCGTCATTGTCGGGATTGTGTTTGTCCAAAACATTACGATGTTAGACTTTTACCCGAACTTCCTCAAATGGGTAGAACTGACTTTGGGTATAGCTAATGAAGATATAGTCTTCACGATCCTCTTTATCTTCGCGATGACGACTCCGGTATTACTACTTTTCATAGCTACTGCTTTTTCAAAACGGTTTACCGGTGAGACTATGCGTAATGCCTTTGCACGTTTTGGTTATGCAGTTATTCCGCTTGACCTCGCTTCACACATGGCCCACAATTTATTCCATCTTCTGGCAGAAGGGAAGGATACCTATTATACTTTTATGGGACTGTTCGGAGTGCATATTGAAGGATCATCGTCGTTTGTTGCCGACCCGATCATCCAAATTATGCAGTACTTCTTAGTCATCGCCGGAACTCTCGGTTCCCTTTACACGGCTTATAGGATTGCTAAGAAGAACTATGGTGCGAGCAAAGCCTTATCTGTCGCTATGCCTTATTTAGTGGTCATCTTACTCTTCGGGATACTAAACTTTCTTACCTTTACGGTAAGAATGGCAATGAGAATGTAACTTAAGCATCAAGCTAATTTCATTATCTTAAACAGAGAAATAATAGTTATATTGTTTTTAAAATTTTGTTAAAAACTGAGGAGGATCTAAAGTGAAAACCAATCGCAATGAGAAAAGGCAGAAATTTACCCAACCAAAGAAAAGTAAAGCAGGTCTTTACAGTATTGTTGGCGTTGTAGTATGCAACGTCTGCGGAACGACCTGGGATCTTCAGATACTTAAAGGAATAAATGGAGGTTGTCAAACCTATCCGCTGGAAGCACTGACCTACTCTTTAAACGGCGACAATCTTGAGATTCCTCAAACTATATTAGATACGTGGGCACCAAGAGTTTAATCCAAACATGCTACTGGCAACAATTTGATCCTAACACTCAAACGCACTTGTATAAACGAGTGCGTTCATTCTGAAAATCGTTGATTTTTTTTTAGATCTGCACGCTTACTAATCAAATTTAACGTCGTTATATTTCTTATGATTTAGGAGGAATATTAAATGTCCTTAATCAATGTCTGCGAGGTCACCAAAACCTATAGGTGTGGGGACGGTGTTGTTGAGGCCATAACAAATGTGAATTTACAGATCGCTGAAGGTGAATTCTTAGCTTTATCACCCTTTGCTAGCTTTATCCGCTATAAGTGCCTCTGTTCTAATTGGGATTATCTCAATACTTCCCGCACGTAGAGTCGTAAAGCTAGATCCTTTAGCGGCAATCTCGTACATCTAAAGATTTAAATTGATTGCTACCCTAAGTTTAAAGAAACTTACGTTTAGACCACAGATCCCTATAAAGCCCGCCAGTGTTCCACAAAAAATGAGGATAGAAATTTCGGGAGAAACTGCTTCCCTTCGGAATCGGAGGAGAAATTGTCCTTCTTATGGGGCTGTCCCGCATGCAAAATGTCGTACATCAAGCGGAACCTACCTCAGCCGGCACCCAAACTACCGCCGCTGCTGCAGAGCAGCAAAATACCTCTGTCGAAGAATTATTTGCCTCTGCTGAAAGCTTAAATGATTTAGCTTAGGATTTAGCTTAGGATTTAGCTTAGGATTTAAGACAGCTAATGGATTACTTTAAGCTATAGAACCACCAGATATCGATTGATATTAAAAAAGAACGAAAGGGACTGAAGTTCATTGTTAACCTCAGTCCCTTTCTGTTTTTATCGAGGCTCCTTGCCCGATTTTTGAACCAATTTTTGTTTTCAGTTTGGATTATGTCACATAGAGGGAATGTAAAACGAACAATAACATGTCTAAATCGGGAGGCGGGATGATGACAACAATTCTTAATAAACAATAACACCCCGCGGATTCTCCGATACTGAAGATCGAATAGTACAAGCTTAATAAGAAAATAGCAGTGTCTGGAGGAGTCCCTGCCATTTTTTCTTGTTTCACTGGTATTTAGTCTACTTTATTTCAATTGTATTTAGTATCGGTCCTTGCCAGTTTTCAAACCACACCTGGCTCGTATATCCATTAACGTCAAGTTCTGCGTAATCCTTACCGTCCTTCTGAAGCATAAATTCATAGTATCCAGGAGCTAGTTCAGCTTTTTCAAGCGAATATCCTTGGCCCATTTTGCTGACAAATTCTTGAGCGTTCTTTGTGGCCTGTTCTTCACTGACCGTGACCGCCCCATTGTTTCCCCAATTCATAGCTCCGTATTTAGTGTTCCACATAATATTCGGACCCATCTCAGTGCTGATTTGTCCGCCATTCTTATAAATCATGACTTCAAATGCTTTAGCCCCCGTCCCCCCCTCTTTAAGCTCTACTTCATACCCATTAGAAAATTCATGGAGTTCATCGATGACAACAGCTTGGTTAAGTTTTTGTATATAAGCTCGGGCAATAGCTACAGCTTGATCCGATGTCGTGACTTCACCGTTGGTGAGGTTAACACCCAAGCTTTGGGCATTATAACCCCCACCCATCATTCCGTAACCACCACCGTTTCCATTACCACCGAAGCCGCCCATCATACCATAGCCTCCACCGTTTCCATTATCACCGAAGCCACCCATCATGCCATAGCCTCCACCGTTTCCATTACCACCAAAACCACCCATCATTCCGTAACCTCCAATGTTTCCATTACCACCTGGTGTAGTTACGCCATCCGGAGTGTTGTTAGGAGAGGACTGTGTTGAGTTCACTAATTGGCTTGTCGTAGGAGAACTAACATTAACTGAGTTAATTCCTTTGCTATCAGCTCCAGCTCCTTGATATTGAGTTGTAACAACGGTTGGTGCTACGCCGAGTGTTTGTCCGACTGATTGGGCGACTAATGAGCCAGAGTTTAAAGCGAATGCCGTGCCTGAAAGCGCCATCAAACTTGCAATTGAGAGTCCTACAATCCATTTTGTCTTTTTCATAAGATTTCCTCCTTCAATTTCACTATAGATTTATTCACAGCAACCCTGTCTTAATGTTTCAAGTATATCGAATCAATACGACTATGCTGTGAATGAGTTATGAATTTCTCATGAATGTGACTTCTTTTCTTCGAAGGGTATGGATCCAGCAATTGGAATGAAAGACAAAAAAATTAACTGGGCTGCTCTAATATTCAGCCCAGTTATATTTATTGTTCGGAGCCCTTCGGTAATATATGGCAGACCCAGCAGTTAGGATTTACGTCCATATGGTCATGGCATGACACACAGAATTTATCAGAAGTTTTTAAGGCCGGATTATAATAAGAGATGGGTTAAATCGACTTGTCCAATGGATCAAAACTCTTCAAGCGGAACACTGCAAAGAGGATGTCGTCTTAGGGTTAGAGCCTACAGGGCATTACTGGTTACCTTTAGCTGAGTTCCTTCATCGAGATGGTATCAAAGTCGTTTTAGTTAACCCATTAAATAACTTCAAAACTAAGTTATCAAATTCTCGATACATGGGTAATTCGGCTAAATCTTTCAATGCCTCGACGAGAGATTCGTAATACTATTGTTGATCGCTAGCGGGTGCATTAAATCGCTCAAATAATTTTGCACCATCTTTTCCATCTCTCTCAAATTGTTCGTAATCGGTAACCATTGCTCGAATATTGCTTAATTTATCAGCACAAGTAACCAGCTTTATTTCAACGCTCAGTTCATCGTTACCAAGCTCACTTAAGTATGCAATAGTATGAGCTTTTCTTTCACTCCATGCTCTTTTGCCTTGCCTCCTTGTTTTTCAATTAATTTTGAAGGCTCTGATACACCATATACAATCCACAATACTTTTTCCGAAGATAAACCAACCCTATCTAATCTCTGGCGAATTTCCCCCTCATCACCCACTGTGTCTTCTAATACATCATGAAGGATTCCTGCACAAATAGCCTCATTAGAAGCGTTATTCTGAGCCAAAATTATCGCTGTTTCGATTGGGTGAACGATGCATGGAATTTCGGTTCCTTTTCGCTTATCCTTTGCGTGGGCCTTAATTGCGAAGTCAAGTAATCCACTTAGCATAATTTTCACCCCTCTCCGATGACCGCTTTTTGAGATCAATCAAAAAAACTCTCGGATTCATTTCTTTAGGTGTTTTCCAATCAATATTGTGTTTATTTTTGAGTATTCTTTTTTTTGCTGCCCAAGCTATGTGACAAGCACCCAAAAATACCTTTTTATGATGTTCCTGCATAAATCGATCTACTTCTTGGTTCACTTCAGCGATAACCCTTTTATATTCAACGGTGTATTCTATGGGATCATGATTCAATTCGCTAAAATGAGAATTCATGTTGATCCTCCTTCTTAAAGCAGTTCCT
Organism: Desulfosporosinus sp. BRH_c37; assembly: GCA_001516045.1. Taxonomy (GTDB): domain Bacteria; phylum Bacillota; class Desulfitobacteriia; order Desulfitobacteriales; family Desulfitobacteriaceae; genus Desulfosporosinus. The sequence continues at coordinate 18,279 of LOEW01000283.1, read as the reverse complement.
TAATATTAGCTATTTCCTGCAGACTCCTCCATGGGATCCCTTTTATTCTTGCAATTGCATCCTCAGATAACTCTCTTAACTCTTGTACAGTGGTAATATCGGCACGTAGCAAACGATAATATGTGTACTTCGACAGCTTAAGTTCATCTATTCTTTGAGGGTTTTTCCAACGATATAGCTCTTTCATTTTTTCTTTGTATTCCATCAATTCTTCTTCATCACTTTTTTCCGCAACAACTTTCATTCCGTACTTGATATAATCCAGCACTCGCGAACAGAGTAGTGCTGTCTCAACCAGCAGTCTTATATAAGATTTATATTCAAATCGCAATTCATTCTCAAATCTCTTTCCTAAGCGGTGGATTGGTGGAAAATTGACTAATACATGTTTTTCTGTAAACTCAGTAAGCTCATCAAAAGAATCCCCTTTCGGCTGAACGTTTCCGCTTAGTAGAATTTTGATTAGATTCTTTCGAATTTGCTCCTCCACAGTTGGAATATCCTCCGGTTCAAAGATGTGAGTCTTACAACAATCGTGGCATCCACTGACACTATCGGTGCAAAAGTTAATCTGCTCCTGCAAATCGCTATTGAGTACAGCTTTTCTGTTCTGTGTACTATCTTGTACGAAGAAATAATTTTCACCCCCGCAAATGAATCCTGTTACGGAAAGATTCTCCACAGAATTTTGTTTCCCTATATATCCCAGGATTATTGCTTCTAGTTTCCTTTGATAATAATATTCATCCACTCCGAGCATTTGAAACATATTTTCACTCCTTGTTCATAAACGCTCAAAGACGACGGCCCCTTAATCGTGTCCATTGCTCTTTGAGCTGCTTGTAATCGTATTCCTTTAACAATCTAGTGTTCTATATGCAAATTTCAAAGCGGGTTTGAGGGTGAGCGTCATGAGATGAGCCCTTTAAATAATTATTTTTGCTGAGACTGACTTTCGCAGGTTTATTTGAAATAATCATCTCCATCACCTCATATCTTCCTTGCCGCGTTTTTGTGTTGGGTTGTTTTAACTTCAACATCATTGTATCGTGTCAGACCGTAGCTGTAACGTAAAAAACCGTGTGACTTTGACTACAGTGCTATGGAACTTAGTACAATTCCTAGGGTCATTTCCTAAGTCGCATTTTTCATTGGACTATCCTTGGTCCTTATAAAAATGGGGTTCCCGACTAAAACGGTTTTACAATTGGATATTAAGCGCTAGGCGACAGTACAGCGATAAGTGAAATGGGTTCCAGGAAAAGAGGGAAAAGAAATAAAGATGGCGAAGTAGTACAGTACACTAATATTAATATAGATTTTCGCCACTGACTCCTTTGCAATTATTCCTTAACAAAAACCTTCTTCTCGAAAAACGGAGCGTGCGTTGTATAATAGGGTTTTTGCTCAAGCATGAGAGAGATAGTTCAACGAGAAGGCTGATTATGAATATCCCTATATTTGGTAGAGATTACGTTTGGGGCCTAAAATTAGGCAGAAATGAAGCTTCTGTAAAAATGACCTCTGAGACTAGCCTGTGGTATGGGTTCTAGACCCCCGCGGTAACAATGGAAGCCCCGCTTATAGGGGATTGTCACATAAATATTGCCAAGTAATTTTCTTTTGATGCATTGTAACAATGGAAGCCCCGCTTAAAAGGGGATTGTCACGATCTTAAGCTACTCCCAGTCTTCATCCTTAATTTAATACGTAACAATGGATGCCCCGCATACAGGGGATTGCAACACACACCAAAAAGAGGACTAGGCAATTACGCTTAGTCCTCTTTTCTTACTTTGAACATTTCCTTAGAATCATATAGCGATGTATATATCACCATATATCTTAATGGTTAATTCTTCTCTCTCCATTAAACTCAACTTCCAAATGTGACCACTTCTTTTCAAAAAAGGTAGCATTATATTTCAATTGGATAATTTATCTATAAAATACAATTATTATTATGATCAATTTGATCGCGAAGTCGTTTGATGACCTCCTCTCTTAAACTGGCAGGTTCTAAGACTTTAACAATGGTCCCCATCGCGAGTATGGAGATAGCCACAGCACTATGATCAAAGGTATGATAGTCAATACTGATAATTAGTGTTTTCGTTTTCTCATCGTACTTAGCTTCACGGGGGTAATTCGAAAACAAGTTAAGAAACCGCTCATATCCGTTGCGAACATTTCTGATTTCCACCACCGCCGTCGCCATCGCCCTTGCCTTCATAAGTTCAGAAAACGATTGTTCATAAGCCGGTCCCGCGATTGAGACATTACTTAATCTGGAAATCCGCATGGCTTTTACTATATACTCCTGAGTACGGGCATCTTCTACCGCACCACAGACGCGAAAGACGTCATCTTTGATTGAATATTCAAGGCGATGCGGCATCATAACTCCTGTCAGAGTGTTTCCATTTAAGATCTTGTTCTCGACGTTAATCAACTGTTTTTCTTGTATTGCCCGAAGGATGATCTTGAATTTTCTTACATAGTTAGGGTCCTCATATGGGTCCCCGTTGTTACGCATGTTCTGAGCCACCTGATTTTGTGGATTATAGAGTGGGGAAACATCCCTAAGAAGCTCCTTTAACTGCTCTAGAGTTTCGCAGGATAAGAAAAGCTTGGTCCTTGGATCCTCTAATAACGTCTTTAGCCACTGTTTCTCTAAGCTAGTCAGGGTTATTTTTGTCGGTGCATGGGACAATTTACTATAGTACTTGCTACCTCTAAGCTCAAGTACCTCAAGATTGTTGGCTGAATCTGAGTGTTTGTTCAAGAGCGCCTTCTCAAACTTAATATTGTCGGCAAAAAACCCTCGTTCGCTAACCATGCTCTTAATATCCTTTTCTAGTAGTCCATTAGGTTCCTGGGCCTTTGCTAATAACTCATGGAGGAGGAAATAATAGCGATTATTACTCTTTTCATACAGCTTCATAGCCTCACCATCACTCATACATATTTAGAGCCTCTTGCCAATTGGTCATCAATTTCGCTGTTTTTTTTCGTGTATCCTCGACACTTAGGATTCTACCCGTAAAAGTCCGTAACCAGGGAATCATCTCCAACACATCATTTACTTCAATTTCGTATTTAAAGGTGGTCTGATCAATTTGAGTAATACTTCCCCATTTGCCCTCTGCACTCAAACGCTCAAGAACATAGCCCTCTTTTTTCGGATCTATTTTCAGGTGCAGGATTAATTTTTCAAGTCTCCGTTTAGCACCTAACAGTGAAACACACCAACTTTTTCTAAGGTGGACTTCCAGCTCTCCTGATTTTTCCAGGTATTCTTGACAAAGTTCTTTAGATAGTGTTGTTCGAAAAATCTTGTCCAGGCGATAGGTCCAGTACCTATTCTGAGTAACGTCAAATCCCGTTATGTAACGTCTTCCTTGCCAATGATCTGTGATAAGCCGCATGGGTAAAAATTTATTAATCTTCCTGAGCTTAAGATGCTTTTTGGCGGTGGTCTGTTCAAGATCTCTCCGCTCTAAAGCTGTTTGCACCTCGAAGGATACCCATCTTTTGTCGTGCATTGCTTGAAATAAGAGAAGAAGCTGTTCATCGTCATAGGTATGGGCTATATGGAGATGCTTAAACATGAAGGTTTCCGTCTGATTTACGCCCAGCAGCGCTGTTTTTCTCCGTACAAGGTTACCCAGCACGCCGATATGGAGCACATTCTGAAAAAAAGCACAGGTAGTATCCAACTCGCTTAAACTTTCCTTGCAAAGATTATGGAAGAACGATTCTTCTAAAGAGTATCGAAGTATTGTCCCGTCTTCTTCACTTCTTACTACTCCAAGATTAATCAGACTTTTGACTCGTAAGCGTATGGTATTAGAATCGTAGTCCGGTAAGTTTATTTTTTCAACTATATTTATTAAGTCAGATCTCGGCGTCTTTGAAAGAATATCAATAATGGCGAAATGAAACCGAATGTCGCTGATCATCACTTTTTTTCCCTGCCAAATTGTGAACAGGGGATTGTCTGTTTCATCGACGTAATTAATCTTAAAATATAAGTATTTATTTCTTTCACTAATATAGGTTTTTACCTTGTTTCCATCTAATAGATTTTGTATCACTCTGTTGTATTTATCAATGGTTGGAAGTTTGATTCCGTTCCTATTCACTACATCTTCCCTGCTAAAATAGCCATATAAGGTATATAGTCTCAAAATGTCTCTAAGCTCGCTAATGTCTTTCAACAACTGCATCTAAAGACGCCTCTTCCCTTGTCACGAATTCAATCATAATGCTCCATATTAGTCGTTTTTTAATAATTCCTTGCATACCTTATTAATTTCATCGAAACAGTTACTCCTTGGCTCTTTCCCTGCAATCAACTGAAAGGTTTGACGCATCAGTGGAATGATGTTGTTAGGATTGTCTTCAAATGACGTTTCGAGTAACTCTCTGTCAACGCCGACATAATCATGCGCTACGATTGTCTTGTTGCGTAACTCCGTTAACTTTTCAAATTGATGCAACGATTTCATTACACCTTCAAACTCTGTAGAACCTTTTTTCGCAAGGAGATATTCAACAACTAGTTTCAAGACTGGTCGACTGACGACTCGATCATAGCTAAGTCTCTTTTTATCAAATTCCGCCATCAACTCTGGGCTACTCTCTACCCAATTCTTGTCAAGATATTTCAAGTCCTTTCTGTCAAATTTAACGTTTAGACTCACAGCAAGAAAGCGCAAGCAGCCCTCTTGAAAGCGAAAAAGTCGGCTTAAAAAATCAAGATATTGACCTTTATGGAACTTCGTCTCAGCGTTATGAATGACTTCCTCGACTAAGAACGCTTCACTTAAAGGTACGCAATCCGAGGAGCATAGAACATCTCGCAGATCAATCAAACTTCTTTTCGTACGACCTTCCGCTAACTCTATAACGGAGTGTAGGCAGTTTTCTGCCGCTTTGAAATTAAAGGTAGCTCGTTCCTTGGCGTAAGTGCATAGACTTTGCATGATTTTTTGTTTGTTGCGAGAGTCAAATAAATCATCATTATCTTTAAGGAGCTGAAAAGCCGATTCATAATCATAGGATTCCAGACAGGTAATTAGCGAGTTTTGTAAGGTTTTGCGGAAAATCTTCAGGCCTGCTTGGAGCCTGATCGGCCTGCTTGAATTTCGCGAGACATAGAGTGGTTCAGCATTTTTCCCGTATTTTTCAATCCCGACGAGGAATAACGCGAAGTTCATGGCAGGCGTCCCCCCTGAGACTGATAAATATACCTTCAGAGGTTCAACACAATCAGCAAGACTGAGGGGGAGCTGTCTGTTGCAGAAGGTAATCATTTCGTCATAATCAGCAGGATTGTTTCTGACGTGAGCTAGTTTGACCTTTCCGACGCCGTGCTGACCTGCCACTAATTTCTTCAAAATCCTCGCATAATATATTGTATCTGATTCAGGCTTTGCCCCCGGTCCTTGTTCTTGATCTGATGCGATGAGCAACAGTTTATCAATTTTACAATTTTCTCTTTTTACGTAATCAATGCACTGCTGTATGATCGGAAAGGCTATCTGTTTCATTTTCAATTCACTGACATCGAGTGCATCTAGTGCCTCTCCGACCTGTCTTGCTTGATCAGGTGGAGTCAGCTTACCCTCAATCTGAATATCTCTGCTGCCAACATTACATATGAGAACTACTGTCATAGTTTTTCTCCCCACTACATGATTTTTTTCAATATTTCTTATATTCGACTTCGATAAACTTTCTCCTGTAATTTTACAATAATTTCAATTGCGTTATCTAACCTAATCCAGACAAACCATAATGGGTTTGATAAGAACATCTTTACTAAAGATATTGACTTAAGTTGACCTGCATAGTACACCTAGTTTAAAGGTCCTCAGCAAGCTGAGGACCTTTAACATAATGCCCGTTACCGTCGAGCCTCGTAATAACCATTCATATAGTTCGTTCTGGCGTTATAACTATTGAGGATGGTATTGATCTTCTTGATCGCCCCTTGAACTTCTATACGACTTTTTGGCGAGTACCAAGACCTCCAATCGTTCAGGTAGGGAAGGAGTAAGTTGCGATTCACATTGGCAAGTGAGTTGCGGATAATTTGGTTCGCACTGGCTATATAGGCATTATTTGGTGCTTTCCCAGCTTTACCATCGCGATATCCTTGATTGTATACTTGGGATTCAAGGGTGTAAATCGCGTCCAAAGCTTTTTCGGCAGCTTGTAATCTTATTTCCACGGCCTTATCCAATACTTTATTTGCCAATTTCAATGCAGGTTTGAGGGTGAGATTAAAGGCTGTTTTGATAGGCCAAAACGGAGCTGCATTCGCTTCTTTGACAGGACCTGCAATTAAAAATAACGCGATCAAAGTACCCATAACAAGAACTTTAATTTTAGTTTCTGTCATAAGATGACCCCCTCCAAATAATTATTTTTGTTGAGACTGACTACCGCAGGTTTATTTGAAATAATCATCTCCATCACCTCATTTCTTCCTTGCCGCGTTGTTGTCTTGGGTTGTGTTAACTTCAACATCATTGTATCGTGTCAGACCGTAGCTGTAACATAAAAAACCGTGTGACTTTGACTACAGTGCTATGGAACTTAGTACAATTCCTAAGGTCATTTCCTAAGTCCCATTTTTCATTGGTCTATCCTTGTTACCTAAAAGATGAGGTTCCCGATTAAAGCGGTTATAATATTGGATATAAGCACTAGGGATAGTACAACGATCAGTGAAATGGGTTCCAGTAAAAGCAGGAATATAAATAAAGATGGCGAAGTAGTACAGCACACTAATATGAATTATAGCCACTGACTCCTTTGCAATGATTCCTTAACATAACACTTCTTCTCGAAAAACGAAGTATGCTTTGTATAATAGTGTTCTTGCTCAAGCTTGAGAGAGATAATTCAACGAGAAGGCCGATTATAAATATTCCTATTACCAAAAACTCGTTTTAACGGGAAAATCTATAGGAAATGCCGTCTCTGTGGAAATCACCTCTGAGACCCGCCTGTGGTGCGGGTTCTAAACCACCGCTGTAACAATGGAAGCCCCGCTTTAAGGGGATTGTCACTTTTTTAAATCAGATAACTGAATAACACACTGATTAGTAACAATGGAAGCCCCGCTTTAAAGGGGATTGCAACAACCTTCTTTCTGGATGTTCATAAAATTCCAAATCAACTTTGTAACAATGAACGCCCCGCAAAAGGGGATTGCAACACACATCAAAAAGAGGACTAGGCAATTACGCTTAGTCCTCTTTCATTTCCTTGATTAATTTCGCAGATCATCTAACGATGTATATATAAACTACAAAAGCTTTACCTTACCTAAGCCAAAGACCGTCCCTTTACCGACATGGAATGCCTGAGCCATCCTTAGGTAGGGCATAAATATGCCCAAATCCCCCTGATAACTCAGTGTGCCACATAACCCCCCCATTTTCAGAGAACGTTTTTGTCGGTTGGAATAACGCTCCCAATCCTGCCAGTTTAAATGAGTATCTGAACTCACCATCTTTACCTCATCGGCACGAGCAAGATAATCTCGATAGGGTATTTGCAAGGCGCCTTGTCCATGTATTTTACCTATGAGGTTAAGACGTCGGAAGATGCTCCGCATTAACAAGGTAAACGTCAGATCAGCAGTGAGCCTTCCACCATCTACCAAGCGCAGTGGCGTTTGCAACTCTAGTGAGACTCTCTCGAATACTTGCTCATCTTGCTCTGCTTGCTCTGCTTGCTCATCGCTAAAGATATGGGTCTTTGGCTGGGCAAGCATTTGATTCCCACCATCCCAGAGGTGTACCTTCTCGCCCCCGCATACTTGTTCAACGGATGTTAAGTGAAACTTGTGACGCCTTACTCCCAGGCCATCTAAGCCCGCCTGACCGAAGGCCGCAATGAAGAAAGGCAAAAACTGTAGTCCCTTACCGATTAACGCAACCTGAAACTGCAACTCCTCCCCTTTATGATAAAGGGTCTTACCCGCTACTGGCGGTTCTAAGACAAAGGGATGGGGTATAAAATGAGATATGGTTTTTCTCGTCTCTTCGTTCACCTGGTCTATGGAGGTTTCAAAGATATACGCATAAGCGCACTGCTTGGCAAACATACACCCCTTACAACTCGGAGCCTTCGTCATGCAAGCACCGGAACGAAAGGCTTTGCCCATGGCGCCCCTGAGGGTAGAACCAAGATAGGGTGGTAACTGCGCCTCTTGATCAGCCCTCAGGGTAAAACGAAAACTTGCCATTTCTAACTTAAACGCCATCTACTGTCCTCCTAGTACTTCCTTTATTCGCTCAATCTTCAGTTTTTGCTTCTTATTGTCTGCTTTCCAGGCACCATTCTTTTCCCAGAATATCTTCAAAGCTAACACTGGTTCCTTATTTCCTTGCTCACCAACTTCAACGACCTTGTCGAAAAACGACTTATCTTTACTTCGCAAAAGATCTGCCTCTGTAAAATGCTGAATTTCGAAAACTAATTTTTGAGCTGGCGTGAAATTTGCCGGTGGTTCTGCTTTGACTGGTACCTTAGACTCAACTCTATTTACCTTACCTATACCCGAAGGTTTAGCGGGCAGATCCATATTAGCCTCATGTCGAGTCTGTGCCGTAACATCCTCAAAATCAGTAAAATACCCATACCCAGATGAGCTCTTCGAGCCAATCCCCAGTTCAGTAAGAGCCTTCTCCAACCAAGCTACCGCTAGTTCAAGGAGTTCATTTGCAGTATACCCTGATTTTAGCCGCGCATTTTGACGTATGCCTACAGTAAACTGAACGGATTGACAATTAATAGCATAAAAATTGATTGGATTAGGATCTTGGTTATCTCCTGGCAGGCTACTTCCTCGATAGTAATTCGGAAAATGAACTGTCAATACGTCTGGCTTAAGGGCGAAGCCGCAATCCACAAAGGCATCAAAGAACTCGACCTCTCCAGCCTGCTCCTCATTGCCGAAGAGATCAGCGCTGATCGCTCTACGATCCTTCTTTTCTTGAGTAGAATCGTTTCCGTTTTTAAGCTCCTTCTCTTGACCGTTAAATATGGCTTGAATCGCCCAATTTCGAACTACGCCTTTGATACTGGCAGCAGGAAGATATGGAATCCCATATAATGGGTGAAGCGTCAGTGAGGTTTCCCGTACGTGGGCTCCACCAAGGCCATGTAGAAGTTTGCCATTAAGCTTCCCATTCACCACCGCCAGAGTATGAGTATGCTGAAGTCCTAACAGCAAAGCGACTTGTCGTTGTTTTAACCGATTATCGATGAATGTACGGGACATGGCATTGAGCTTAACTTCAGGGGACAAGGATTCTAGACGCCTATTACTATCTCGTTCCAAGGATTTCTGTTGGAAATAATGAACTCGATACCAAAGTTGATCTACGAGAAGCTCTTTATTCAAGCCTTCATATAGATTGGTTGTATCTGCAGGATGAAAAGGCATTACTTCATCCCCTTTCATTGGTTTTTTACCCTTGAGTATCAATAAATTTATCAGGTGATTTTTGGTCTCTGATCAAGCCGTCAGCAAAGCGACGCATCCAGTCCAGTAAGGCCAGCACTTCTCTGCTAACTATGCGGTAGTCATTGCTGTTCATCGATACGACAATTTGCACAAATTCCATTTCGTTCGCTTCACTATATCTTGTTAACAGTTCGGGTTGCTTTTCTTTAACCCAGCCCTCAATTTGATTGTAGAGCTCCCGATATTGATCCCCCTTGGCAAAGCAAAAGGCCAGGGTTTGTCCCAGTCCATTGACTTGAATCATCGCCGGAAGTTTCTTGACATAGGAGCGATATTCCTTGAGCCTTTTATCCTGTTGTCTATTGTTGCTCACAAATTCATCAACGGTCTCAAAGGCATATTTAGCCCGTCCATTTTCAATTCCCAGTCGGATCCCCTCGACTTCTGTACTCATCTTCCTATCCCCCTCTATTGCCATACTCGGCGCAAGATTCCTTTGCCCAGGCTACTATTGCCCCCCAATTGGAAGCAAGGTGGTAACGTATCCTCTTGCTGCAAAAATTCCAGTACCTCTTCGGCTTTCATGGTTTCATGATTCGTGATCCGAGAATTACCAGCGAAACAATAACTATAGAAGACTGTTTCTGGAGGTACATTTTCCTCATACCATAAAGCGCCCGCCTGCACAGTACCAGTACTTGGATCAATGCGAATACGGGCGTTGACCTCTGTCGATAAAGTCACAAAGTCAACAAAATCATTATCCGGGAGTACGATTAGGCGATCAGCAAAACCATTATCGACCCCAGCGAATATTAGCTCTGCTAGTTCCTTGGCCAGGTCTTGACTCGTTACTTGAACACTATAGGTATACTCTTCTAGGACAACCTGTTTCTTGTCAACCTGAGGATTCACGATTAAGGTATTAGACGACACGCTGCAAATAACCTCACTACCAATCGGGGTATCGTTTTTTGGTAAAGACAACGGTTTACTAGCAGGACGATAGAGCTTCAACTCTTCATTAAACCGCTTTAACACCAGCGGGCAGGTGATCCAAGCGAAAACACCGCGCAAGGATTTCACTGGAAAGAGTAAAACTCGGGCATCGGAAAAAGCCACCGCCCCTGCTTGGGCATCATTTTGATTACTCGCAGATTCCTTGCCAAAAACCGCCTGCATCTGATCAGCCTTCGAGGTTTTGTCGACGGTAGCCTGAACCGTAGCCCGAATGGCACCTTTGAGAGATGAACTTTCAATTTTTGGGTAACCCGTATGTTTTTCACGTTGTATGGGCAGATCAACTAACCCTAATTCGCTACCGCTACCAGCATGAATCGCAGTCACCGCCTGTAAAAATAGCAATCCATTATGACTGAACATAGCCATCCTCCTTTAAATTTTCTCTTCTAACTTTCCTGCCCCACATACAGCCCAACCATAGCCTTCATATCCCAATTCGTCACTAAGTACTGCATCCTTTACAGCCATAACCAACTTCCGAGCCTGTTCTTTTGCAACCTGAAGGTATAACACCGTCCCCGCAGGGACGGCCTGCATTCTTGGTTTCGGAGCGTTGCGTGCGATATCCCATCCTCCCACTAAAGTAAGTCTACCGATCGCTTCTGTGAGAATCGGAAATTCCAGCTCCTGATTCACTCTAAATCTAGCTTCTTCGCGGAGATAATAAGCAGATTGCTCCGTCCATATCGCGGGACTTAGCAAGATAAGTCGAGCAATACCACTTTTTTCGATTTGCCCGATGATCTCTTTCTCCTCGGAGGAAGTGAATAAGTTGAAATCCTCTTTCAGTTCATGCAAAGTCCAGGGACGATTCTTCCCACCTAAGCGAAGGTAGGGCACGGATGAAAAAGCTGGAGTCTTGTTACATACGGCCAGAAAACCAGAACTCTCAGGAATTTTTCTGATACTTTCGCCGGAATCCTCAGAGGTTTTAAAACGGCTCATTTTGATCTGATAAACCATGCCCTCGCGGGCGGTTTTGGTTTCCCAATCTCGAGTAATACCCAGCTTATCCTCATCTTCGATGAAACGCGAGCTACGATAGATCGTCAGTCCCGTGCGATTTACGATTTCCTGTTTCCATTGATCAAGACCCACTAAGGCACCCGCGCTGGAACTGCTCTTATCGACGCTTACACCATAAAGACGATACTCTCTGCCATCTGAAGCTGGGTCATTATCATTCTTCAAAATTAGGGGATAGGCTCTCTCTGCTTTTTCGTCCGCGATTTCCTGGAACGGTTCGACCAGGGGTTTATCCATAGATCTATTTTGGGGGTTGTTGTTATTGGTAGTCTTCACAACTTGATAATCGAGTGGTAAGGGCAACAGGGTGTGATTATTTATGTGCATCAGACAACCCCGCAAGGTAAATTGACCCGCTTTCCTTGGTGTTCCCATCCACTCCTTAAGGTCCTGATCACTGCCCTGTGCAAAAGTTGAGAAATCGCTTTTGCAATGGATATAAGCGCTGCGCAACGCTCCATAGATCGTGCCGGGACGTGGAGGAAATATTGTCGTGGCAGTCGCGTTTTCACCCGGTGTAAAATTCTTATGATTACGGAAGAAAAAAGTATCAACTGGTTGGAGTAGCAGCTGTTTCATTTTTTCCCCTCCATTCTCTTAAAGAATCTGCTCATTTCCAATAAGTGTACAAACTGAAGCGTTGAAGACATCAGTTCATGAATCTTAATTAGCTGGTGTGCTTGGAGGGAAAAATCCAAGTCATGACACTCGTCTCGAGCAGATCGTCTCAAAACTCTTGTCATCTCTAGTTCTAATAACCTGCGATTTTTACTCGGATCATCTGGAAAAACTGAGATTTTCTTATTTCTCTTTAACGCTGCGCCCAGTAACGGTAAGAACGCCTGAGCAAAGTGCTCCATAAAACTAACGGAGAGCTGTTCTTGGACCATCTTAATCAGTGTCTGCAGATAGCTTACCGAACAATTCTCGTCTGCTCCGGTATACTCTTTACCATCAATCGCCCATGGCAAGACCACTTCACGAATTTCTCCACTATGGGTCAGTACTGCTAAGCCCAAGGCATCTTTTGCCTTCCCCTCAGGATATTGGTAGGCTTTGGCCCGCCCTTCCATCTTCCGCGCATACTCTAATACCATGTGCAACGGCGCTTTTTCATGAGCAATCACAATCCCCGTTGAAGCTGTTGCCCTCGCATTCAATCCGGTGGCATCATTACTAAACGCCAGGCGCAAATTTTTAGCGATCCCTAGGGCTGAATTAACCGGTGCAAAGGCTAGAACATCATCCCCACCGGCATAAATCAGTTTTCCGGCAGCTTGCTTGCCTGAATCTTTCGTCAAGACAATATTCGGCACCGTCTTCACCGCGAAGTTATCTAACTTGGCACTTAACGCTTTCTGATACTCAATATTTACGTCAGCCTTCGTAGAACCCGTCTCACTCACTATGTTATTCGCACCTGAAATCCACTTTCCCATGTCATCCCCATCCATCATGATCACCGCATAATACTTGGTTCCACCGGAGATCTCATGAGTCGACGGGAAGGCAGCAAAAGCATGTTTGGCTTCCCTTTTCTGCTTAAAGTAATCCCGAGCTAAGCGCTTAGTCAGGCAGATCCCGCACAAGCCCTCCCCATCCTTGATGCGACCGACTTTCTTATCCCCTTCAGAGACTTTAGGAGTTTGGAATTGCTCTCCCCGTTTACTCCAGTTCTCTTCAAGGTTCTTTTTCATCTGGGCATAGTTATCCTGGTTAGCAGGCTGTCGGCTCGTACTCGTCAAAGCCTGTTGTTCTCCGCAAAGCGTGCAAACAAGACCTTCTTGGGCGTTGAGCCGGTAGGGACGACAATTCTTTATGGCTGCCAGTCGTTTCCCGAGCTGGGTTCGTGCGCGGACAAAATCCTCGTTCTTCCTAAGTGACTCCGTAGCCCAGAAGACTTCGAGTAAAGCCTTTACTTGACGATTGAGTAGTTCCGTCATGGAAGCATGGTCTGCCTCTGGCGGGAAAACCCGATTAAGGGCAAACTGACCCATCTCTATTAAGCTATCTATAACTGTCCTTTCAGCTTCACGAGCGATCTCAGCAGCCTGCAACTGATCAGCTTCTAAGGTGCATAAGAACCGATTCGGCAGGGATGCAACTTCGATGTTCTGTTCACTTGTTGGTTTAGGTCCGTTCGGATTAACGCTGGGATAAACTATTTCACAGCGTATACCTCGATGATTAGCTGCTTCCCGCACCGTCTCTATGGCTCGTTCCGTCAGGTACGATAGTAAGTAACTGCCACTCCAGAGGTCTTCTATTTTGCGTGCCGCAGCAATAAAGCGCTGCACAGGTCCTATGCTAAAGACTAACAAACTTTCCTTGCTCAAATTGACACCCCCAGGTTACGGAGAAATAAGTCTCTTTGCACTTGATATCTTGGGTCACTCAGATGAGGGTTAGTCATTTCAGAAATTAGAGGATAGTATGAAGTGCCAATAAGGCGTACAGTACCCAATAAGGGCGACGATAATCTTCCCCCACGAGCCTTGCCTAACACTTGTGGTACGCTTCCGGTTCCAGGATTGGCCAAATGTCCAGCGTTGCTTATTTCTTTACGGGCATCCCTTGCGGTAGCATAAGCTTTCCCGATCCAAACTCTCATCAGGCGAGGATAGGTTTCATAATCGATAGTTCTCTCTATAAGACAGGAACTATTATTAGGTTTAAAATTGAACTCCTGCCCAAGTGACAAAGCCTGAAAAGTCTCCAACAGTTCCTTCTGAAACGCCTTAACAGAAGTCCAGTTGAATCCATCTAACTGTACCGAGCCCGCACCTCGTCGAGAACGCTGTCCAAAACCAGCCAGCATAAAGGTGACCCGACAATAATTCAGGTACGAATTAAAGTCTTGACAGTCTTTCTTTAATACCTTTAGTTCGATTCTTAGCTTTCTTCCCGTCCCTAACGATAGTGAACTTAATCTATTATCTCTATGCGGGCAAAGGTCTTCGAAATTATTGAGTTCCTGTATCCCTTTGTTATCCAGAGAACTTAGCTTGAGAAGAAGTGGCGACCGTTTTCCGTCCTCATCCCCTCCTGAACTACCTCCGAAAAAGGCCTGTTCTTTTTTTAATAAAGTGGCAGTAGTATGCCCACCGGCTTGTAGACTTCTCCACCAGTAACGCAGTATCCCGCGGAAGGATGGTCCGCGCAGTTCAGCGTTAACCGCGCTGCCCCTGCCCCTATCCCCGACTTTTTGCCAGCCATGCATGAAAAGTGGGGTTAATACTGTAAAATCGAAGTTTTCACGACAAATAGCTGACTTCGTCTTCAACTCTTTCAAATCGAGCATCACTTCACTTCTTTCCAAATTTATAATGACCACCCATAAAGATAATCTTGGCCACTTAAACTTCTAATTCTCTGGACGTTCTATGTCCGATAACCCCTCCGAAAAGACTTATAAACAAGCACAAGAAGGGGTGCAGAAAGCAAGAAAGCCAACCCTCCGTTGCGCCGTACAGACACCAAACGAAAGTTGATTTCCATTAATTTAATAACCACCCCCAATTTTAGGGATATCAGGAGGGTTACTAATTTTCAGGCGACTTAACTCTCATAATGGTTAATTACACAAATCCCTGACATTACCTGCATAGCAAAAGCTATGGCTGTGACCCTGCTGGGATTATAACCTTTTCCACTGCGGATTTTGGAAAACAACTTACGGAGGATTATAAATGTCTGCCTCTGTCGACTATAAAATCCGTTTTGTGGAGCTGTAGTCGCCTTTTCGGTTACTTTGAAAAGTTTAGGTGATACTCTGTTTCGGGTAGCCATACGTGTTCTAGGAAGTCACGTCCTTGTATATTTACAACACCATCTTTAGCGTCAACGATTAACCCCTGACTGGCCTCGGGGGCTTGACGTACTCGACTCGCAGAAGAATCATTAAACATTGTAAATGTGTCTTTGACAACAGAGTCAGGTGAACCCAATTTGATGTGTAAATGACCGACGAAGAGGACGACATTAGGTACCGATTGAAGGATTTTCGCTAGTTCCTCCTGTTGGACCACTAAGTTATACTTTTTTATTGCCTCACTATTGGAGGAAAATATGGGATGGTGAAAAAAGACAAACACGGATTTTCCTGGTGTTAGGTTTTCTGAGATTTTTGATTTCAACCATGTTAATTGTTCTTCCGAGAGATACGCAGCATCACTGATATCACGATCTGACATTGCAGACTTTTCGGAGCCAAGAAATATGAAATGATAATCGTTAATATAGTGATCATTGTATACCTTATCTCGTCCAGCAAAGGCTAAAAAGCGCTGTAAAGCCAGGGGATCTGTATCTTGATTTGGAAACGTATCAGCATTCCAAGCATTGCTGTTTGGATCATGATAGGCTTTGTAAAATTCGTGATTTCCAATGGTGGGGACGATTGGAGTTGTTTTACCAGTACTCGTCCGAACAGAACGAAGAATTTGGTTAAGCGTTTGATAGTCTTCAGGTGTACCGTCGCCAAGATCACCATTTAATACGATTAACTCTAGAGGCGGTTGTTGATTCATAAGGAGATCTTCTAAGGCCGTTCGAAACTTCATCGATGCCGTTTTGCTTGCGAGAATATGGATATCACTAAGCACCGCAAATCGAATATTGTTTTGAGGCGACTTAAGTACATCGTTTGCTTCAGAAGCGGAGGACAATGGAAGTGCTCCTACTAGCGTAATAGCTTCATTAGTTTCTGAAGACTGAAGCATCTCATTAGAGGAGGTTACCGCGTTGGATCCTAATTTCAGACTTAGGGAAAAGGCAGCAATCAAAAATAAACCGATAATCCATAACTTTTTAGCCTTAATGTCGATCACTCTCTTCTGACGTGATGTCTACTTAATAACTATTTTAGAGATTTTAGTGAAGGAGAGCGAGAAATATAATGAAATCTATAAAAGTAAGTTATACCCTTGGTTCTTTCCCTGGTACTATTGCTGGTACTATTGCTGGTTTTTGCGTTCCCGGTATGTGCTTCAACGTTTCCTGCCCAGCAAAATATTCCTTTAGAGTATCATTCACGACAATCGCTCCAGTGGCCTATTCTTATTCTAATTCATCATTAAAATCTCTTTTAGAAGACCCGCCCAAAGCAAAGACAAATTTCCTGCCAAGTTCAGACAAGTAATAAAGAGTCTTACCGGTTTTAAGCAATTGACCTACCAAACCTAATGATTTCAAGTTAACTAATAAGGTAACAGTGGATGGCGTACTCATGCCAATATCATCACTTATGCTGCTAGCTGTTCTATATGTATATTCCCCTTTATTCATGGTAATTAAAATAGCTTTTTCCTTTTCACCAATAGCTGGTGATTCGAATATTTCAGAATACTGTCCTTCTGCGCTATCCTGTTCCGTTTCTTTATTAGCAATAGGATCAATAACCTCTTTTACATCTTCGATCTTCTGATCTGTTTCTTGGATCTTCTCCATGATTCGATCTGAAATAGTCCCAATAAATGCCTTCGAGGAAATTGCCGCTATCAAGCAAAAACCCATAAAAACCAGTATTTTATGAGGATCTTTCCCACTGTCTACTAACAAGGAGCTGGATATCATGTTAAGAAACAGTGGAACTAAAGATGAAGCTCCTATGCCTAATATTAACGACTTCCGCATGTTTTTCTCTTCATCTTTACTATAGTAATTAATTAACCCACCCAAACCTCCGGCAAAAAACATAACCATTACTAGGATCACCATGTGTTTATCCATAACGCTTGGCCCCCCTCTCTTTATTTCCATAAAATATGATTGATAAAGCTATATAAATGAAATCATCTCACAACTTCCCTGCGAAACAAAGGGAAACCTGTCTCACGAAAATAAAAAGCCCTCACCGTAACGTAAGGACCTTAACGTATTCTGTTTACCACTTGTTGCATTACCGGTTGCATTACTTTTTAAAAGCCGTGGGTCCAGGCGCTGAGCTAACCCATGCTAGTATTCAAGCTTTGGAAAATGGTTTTTCGTTCATAAATATCGCCTTAGGAAAGCTCTGAATATATGCTTTATCCATCGCCTTGTCATAGCTAATCTAGAAATAATTAAAAGACCCTCATCAGGTCTCTTATTATCTCTTATAAACTTCTCCACGAGGAGCAATTTTGATGATACTAATTAATATGTTTTCATCATCTTTGCTAAATACTATTCTGTAATTACCTACTCTCAATCTGTAGTCATCAATATTTCCTTGTAGTTTTTTCACATCCCCAAACGGAAGTTGGCTTATAGCAATAATGATTCTAACTTGAGTATTTCTATCCAATTTTTTTAAGTATTTAAGACAATCTTTTTCATACCTAATTTTGTATCTCATCTTGGTTTATCCCCAATTCTTGTAGAAGTTCCTCTTGGTCAATAAATTGACCTTTTGCTTTTACTTCATCAAGCTGGGACTGTTCTTCCGCTGTGATAAATTCATGTTCGGACTCATTAATCTCATCCCATTTTTTTTGGCTTTCTCTAACCTTCAAAAATTCTGCTAAATCGATAATTGTTTTAATATTTTCAGGTTTTAACTCATCTTTTAAAATCTGCTCAATCTTTTGCGCTAAAGTCATAACGAACACCTCCCTAAAATTTAACATCCATTCCACTTACAATTACTTACATATATTATATCATAAATAAATTGAAGATCCATTAAGAATAATATAGCTTGGAAACTTTGATGTTCCCGGCTACGTTATTTGTCTACAGGTGAATGATACAGCAACGTA